>CAZZBW010000006.1:0-55155 GCA_964653045.1 uncultured Pseudomonadales bacterium
TTGGTCTACTTGAATCAATTAACATAAAGTGCAATATGTATGCGACGCATACAAAATTTGAATTCTCAAATAAACTCTAGTATGCTGAATATTAATGAAACTAATTTTCAGTTTGTTAATATTTTTTGCAGTAGTTTTTTATTTGATCATGGTTCCCACCAGCCGGCAAATGCGGAGGTGTATTGATCAGGCGCAGGTCGAGTTCGACCGACTCGACCTGCGTAAAGTGACGCGCAATTATGATCTTACCCAAGCAAATTATTGTGCTAGCTCGAAGAAAATAGTTGAGAATGCAGGCAATTGTTACAACTCTGCCATTGGCTCAAGAATAGTATCGGATCAAGTTGTCGAAGATATATTTGTATTTTTTAATCCTGGAGTACTCACTATTGAGCAAGTGGTAGCGGCACACAATGATAAGTGCGCCGCCCATCCCACAGCTTTATTTTACTTATAGTCTTGAGACTTTATTGAAAAAAATAGTTTACCTAGAGTATCTGTAGAAGATTAGAGAGTGGCTTTTGCAATTGACTAATGGTTGTTATTGTTAGTATTATGCTTGATATGGAAGAAACACAGACCCAGATTAGTCAGGATAATTTAATGATGCCAGCGACAGAGATGCCCACTCCAGTAGGAGAGGATTTGTTGTTGGGGCAGATGAAGACAGCGCCAGCCAACAAGCGCCCACCTCATTTTTTGATCAGTTTGATCGTGCTGCTAATCATGAGTATCTCGGTTCTGGCTTTTTTTGTGCTTAATCCTCTCGAGCCAACGAGCGTGATGAATACTGCCACTAATCCGGTTGTGATTACAAAACCACTTTTTTTGCAGGTGCCGACATTTGAGCGGGCGGTTACCTTGGTCGAAGGTGAAATGTTGGTTGAAGGCAAAACTTTGCCAAATACTACCGTAGCGATTCTTTCCGATGTTGATGAAGTAATTGTTGATAGTGATGACGTAGGGTCATTCCGAGAAACTTTAGTCGTAGGTAAGGATGGTGGATTAGTTCAGGTGGTAGCCTTTGGTGATGATAATCAAGAAAAAACACTGAGTTACGACCTCACAACCGCACCAATTAATGTTCTGGGCAAGACTGATACAAAAACCAATAATGGCAAAAGTGATCAGAGTTCGGCAGCTGCAGCTGCCGCCAAAGATAAAGAAGACAAAACCAAGGTTGAGCCCGCGTCGGCTGTAGGAGTAGGTAAGGTTACCACTGAAAAAGTCACTCCCACAAAACCAGTAGAGCTTCTCAAGCCTGTCGTAGCCAAGCCAACCAAGGCTGTCGCGGAAATCAAGTTTAAAGAAGAAACAACACAGGAAATAGAAGACTTTGTGTTGGAGAAAACTGAGATCAAGCGTGTGGAAAAATTGGGCGTGAACAAGTTAATGTCTGAGCTAAATCAAGAAGGTACAGCTAGCGCCGGATTGGAAGAACAGAAAAGATTCCAGAATATGCAAGCCGAGCCTGCTACTGATACTGCTGAGATGAGGCGGCGTGCGGTATCTGGGGTCGTCACCAGTCTGGAGGAGGGAATGCTGGTTTTATCCCACCAGATTCATCGAGAACGGGTTAACACAATATATCTTAATGGTAGCACCATTATCTCTTCTAAAGCAGGTGTGGGTTTGACTATAGCTGAGATAAGTGTGGGTATGCGGTTAGCAGTGGTAGGTATTTCTAGCGACGATGGACTGCTAGCTTCAAGAATTCATGTGATCCCGGGTTCAGCAACTGGGGTTTTTGAAAAAAACCCAGTACCGACTGGAATTAGTGATGTGGACGAAGGCGTAAGTATCACTCCAATCCCGACGGCATCAGTTTCGGTGACACCAGCTCTCTCTCCCACACCAAGTAGCTTGGTTTCGGTCACTCCTGAAGTCTCGCTTTCACCAACTGCTTCTCCCACCATCACGATTGCTCCAACCGAATCAATATCTCCAACTGCATCTCCAGAACCAACTGAGGAGCCTACTCCGGAACCAACTGAGGAGCCTACTCCGGAACCAACTGAGGAACTATAACGGGTTCTCGTTGGAAATAAACCGAGATGCCGATTTGGGGTAAGATAGGTTGAGGAGCAGATGAAGGAAAACCATTCAACCCGCAACCGAGCAGCCAAAATCAGTTTCGATATTTTTGTCTTAAGTTTGGGAGTAATTGCAATTTTTCTGTTGGTTTTTGCTAGTGGCTCTTTACCTTTTGCCACCAACAAATTTTACTTTCTCCAGGCGCTTGGCATGATTTTTGCTTACTTTGTTCTACTGCTTTTGTTTGGGTATGGTTTCAATTATTTAATGATAACCAAGCAATGGGAGAAGTGCGGTTGTATTAGTAAAATTCCCTTACGTTTTCGAAAGTTAACTAATGTCCTTTTCTATACTTTTTGGGTGGGAATAAGTGCCCTGATCACCTTATTTGTGATTGGCAATGTTTGGATAGGTTTTGATGTGAAAAATCTTTGCCAAGAAACGAGAGTTGAGTACGGAGGTAATTGCGTTGATTCATTGTCCGCCTTACTAAATGATGATACCAGGGGATTTAGAGCCCGAAATTCCGCCATTTGGGCCTTGGGCCAGCTGGGTGACGCCCGCGCCTTACCGGTTTTACGTCAGTACTACACTGGTGTGATACCAGATAAAGAGCCGTTAGATGAGATGATTAGCCAATATGAGTTAAAAAAGGCCATCAATCTTGCTAATGGGGGAGTTAATATTTCCACCTGGTTTTGGCGATCAGCGCGCCAACCCATGATATACTGAGAGCATGAATAATCAAGACACAGCTGTAGAAAAAACCCCTGAAGTCAAGGAGGTGTCAAAATTGAAAAAGGCGCGGGGGAATCGCAAGCTCCGCATGGGACTGATTCTGTTTTTGATTGCAGTGGTGGCATTACTTTTCATCATCTTCGAAAAAATGCGAATTGGGCTAATCATAATTTTAGTTATTCTCTTGTCGGCGTTAGGTTTGGAGTTTTTTGGAACGGATTGGGATCTGCAAAAACTGTGGGAAACTAAATCATTTGAACAGTCCAAGATTGTGCGTGATGAAGCAGGCAACTTTTTGTACGACAAATTTGGTAATATTACCACTGACTCAACTGTGGGTAAGCTAGCCGATGAGTATAACTGTGATGATTTTACAACCCAGCCAGAAGCTCAACTTTTCTACGAGAAAATGGGAGGAGTTGGTAACGACGTCAACCGCCTCGATGGCGATAAAGACACCGAGGCGTGTGAGAGCTTGCCTCAAAATTAGCTGATTAATATCCTAGTTTAATGGTGCCCAGCGGCTTCGGCGGCGTCCGCATCAGCTTTGGTAGCATGAACAGTGTTAGCGGGATGATTGGGGGGTGAGTAGATTGTGTATAGCTTGAGTGTTTCAGTTTCTGAAGTGTTAATGACGTTATGTTCAGCTCCCGCTGGCACAATAAAGGCGTCTTCCTCATGGAAAACGTGCTCTTCACCATTAATCACCAACATTCCTTCTCCCTCTTCGACGCGGAAAAATTGATCGGTGTGAGGATGGACTTCTTGTCCAATTTCTTCGAGAGGTAGGAGCGACATCACGACAAGCTGAGAGTGGTCACCAGTGTATAGAACTTGGCGGAAGTTGGTATTGGCAGTGGTGATGTCCTCAATATTTTGTAAATAACCAGTCATATAACCTTTCGTTTAAATAATAATGTACACATATTAACAAAAGTTAATGTATTTCATTGTAACAAATTTGTAAGAGATGTGTGAGTAATGTTATAGGCACGCACTTTCCGGAAAATTACTTTGTACAAATTGCATAGGTGATTGGTAATTTAGTGACATATGTGGTCGTTTAGTGTTGTACCAATTTAGATACCCAGCTAGTTTATCCTGAAAAGCATCTAAGTCATAGTAGATCTCATCGTTTCTGTTGATAAACTCCTCTTGGATTGTCCTGTTGAAGCGCTCAACTACGCCATTAATCTTGGGTGAGCGAGGGTAGATAAATTGGTGGGCGATGTTTTGTTCTTCTAGATACTTGTGAAACTCTTTGAAGAACTCACTACCGTTATCTGTTTGGACAACATGAATTGGGTAAGAGCACAACTTTTCAAATTCTTGAAAGGTAATCTTGGCTTGCTTACTAGAAAGTGATCTCACTTTCCTCACATGGGCAAACTTAGTGTAGATATCAATACAACACATAAAATTATGTCTGATATTATCGATGTAAATCACTACACTATCCATTTCAATATATCCTGGTTTGGTCACTTTTGGTGATCTTGCTGTCCTGTCTTGAGCAAACTTGTTTTTTCTCTTAACCTTCTTAGGTCGGTCATAAAAGAGATTCCTTCTTTTAATTACTTTTGAAATGGTTCTACAACTAATTGAGCTAATACCAAGCTCTCGGGCATATTGATCAAGAAAGATCTTGATCTTCTCTCTACCAATATTGCCGTACTGCTGTCTGAATTCACGAATAAACTGTACCAATCTCCAATCTGTGGTCATCGATCTTAGATGTTTTGGTCGTGTCTTTTTAGGGACTAGAGATAATAATGCTCTTCCAGATTTCTCATAAGACCTCCTCCAATCATAGAGAGTTGATTTACCAATCTTAAATGCAGAAACAACTGATTTCCAACCATACTGGTAGTAATGCTCTAGTATATGAAGTCTAAACTTACCTGGATCTGATTTATCAAAATTAAGAGCGTTTTCAAGAGTTTTCATCAGCCAATCATACTGACTTTGCTGACCAAACCACTCCATTCTTCTTCTAATTCTGGTTGATTGACCTACTTTCACAGCTTACCTTTCCATTCCGGAAAGTATCGTGCCTAAAACAATGGAGCGACGGCCTTCGAGGGCGCGGCGGAGAGTGATGCTATCGGCATACTCGACGTCCGCGCCAATTGGTAAACCATGACCGATGCGGGTGATTTTGAGATCAGCAAAATCACCCGCATCCAAGTTTTTTTTCAGATAATCAACAATATAGAGCGCGGTCGCCTCCCCTTCCATAGTTGGATTGGTAGCCAAGATTAATTCATTAACCCCACTTAATCGATTTTTTATATCTCGTAAAAAAAGTTGGTCCGGACCAATGTTTTGCATCGGCGCAATGTGTCCATGCAAAACGTGATACTGGCCGTGAAATTGCTCGGTGCGCTCCAATGCCACCAAATCTAGGGGTTGTTCCACCACACAGAGGGAAGTGGCATCACGGTCCGCATCGGCACAAATCACACATGGATTAACTTCGCTTACGTGGTGGCAGCTATCGCATAAAACTGTTTCGCGCCTGAGGGCGCGTAATCTCTCTGCAAACTTATCCAGTTCTTCGACTGGCATATGCAATAAGTAAAAAACCATGCGCTGGGCAGATTTTGGTCCAATTCCGGGCAATCTTTCAAAAGACTCAACTAACTGGCGAATTGCCTTGGGCAGTTTGGCTAAATTTGACATAACTAAATAATCATTTTTTTAGTTTACTTTTCACAGCTTGCCAAACTGCTTGTTCCACTTCTTCCTTACTCTTCCCCGCATCAACTACCAGCCAGCGTCCTGATTGATCTTCCTCAGCCAGCTCTAAGTACGCATCTCTGACCTTTTGATGAAAATCAATATTTTCCATATCTAGTCGATCCATCTTGTTGCTTTCAACTCGTCTCTGTAATCCTTCCTTGACTGGCACATCTAAAAGAATGGTCAAATCAGGCAATGTTTTGTTGGTGGAAATATCGTTGAGCTGATCAATCAACTCACGACCAAAACCCCGGACCATTCCCTGATAAACCACACTGCTATCGCGCGACCGGTCCATCAGCACCACCTTACCAGCCGTCAATGACGGCAAAACTAACTCGCGGTAAATCTGGGCTCGCGCAGCTTGAAAAAGTAATACCTCCGTGGTGTAAGCCATCGTCGAGTTGTGTTTGTTGAGTACCACTTCCCGAATTTGCTCACTAATCTGCGTACCACCTGGCTCACGTAAAACAACTACGTCGAATCCAGCTTTGAGTAATCGGGTCCGGAGCAAGTAACTTTGAGTGGTCTTGCCACCCCCTTCCCCACCTTCCAAAGTAATGAGAAAACCTTTAGTTTTTTTGTTTTTCATGCTGATAATACTAACACAACTCTAATTTTTCCAATCACCTGCAGAAAATCGGTTTGGGGCACCAATGTGCCACGCATCTGGATCGGTTTGGTAGATTTCGTCAAAAAGTTTTTTAGCGGTTTCGGTAAACAAAGTCGAACGAACTTTTTTCCGCATTGGCGCCCATTTGTTGGAAAGCGGATTGCCACGAGCTTTTTGTTCCATTAATTCCAGATCAACTTCAATATTGTCGGCATCTTTGACAATTTTAGCCTCCAACGTCTTTCTTTGCTCGTACTCTAGGTAAAGGGCTAAAAATTCATCAGCGATCGATGTATCCACCAATATATCTTTAATCGCTTGATCCTCGTTGCGTTTAGTATAAAGCCGGGAGATATAGTGCACATCACCGGTACGACTTTCCGTAATGTCGTGTACCAGCGCCATTTTCACAATTTTGGCAGTGTCGGTTTTTTTTTCTCCTCGCGCAATGATTAGCGCCGTCCAGACTACCCGCATGGTGTGCTCGGCTAAATTGGCAAAGTTGGAACCAATGAACTGCTTCCAAGTACGCTGAATGAAGCGCAATGTCCCAATTTCGTAGAGAAATTCAGTATCTCGGTTGTGCATAGACAATATCTTATCACCTCACATCAATTAAATTGGCTAAATTAAGGTTTGATCACTTGGTACTCTAGTACCACGGTTTGCGCCGAAAGCGGGTGGGTAGCCACCAGCTGGAGGCGCAAGTTATCAAAAGGTTGATTAAACAGTCTGACACCATCACCAAACACAATTGGCTCAACGGTAATAAATAATCGATCAATCAAGCCTTTTTGCATAAACTGGGTATAAACGCTTGCGCCGCCGCAGATCGCGGCGGCGCCATACCCCCGCTCTGCCAAGTTGGTAAGTAACGTTTCAGGTTCACCAGCAAATGTTTCTAGCATATCTTTTTCAAGTGGCACTGTCAAAGTTCTCTCTCTAGATAAAACTACAGTTAGCCGGCCGGGTAACGGCCGGCCAATGGTCTCAAATGTATTTTTGCCCATGATACACACCCCGATTTCCTTGGTTTTTTGGGCAAACCAACTAGCATCCTCTTTACTCGTCCAGGCAGTAGAGGGCACACTTGGATCTTGAGCAATAAAACCATCAGCGCTGGTGGCAACAATCAGTGATACTTCCATCTTTTGTTACCCAAGTATAACACCGGCCTTTTCCACCTGTTGTTCGGCAGAGTATTTTTCAATCAGGCGCGCCGCCCACAGCGGCGCGCCCATGGTGTGTAACAACAAGTAAAAATACCTTAATTTCTCATCTTCTATGCCTTTGAGCACTTCCAAAAGTTTCGCATCTTTGATCCAATTGCTAAGCTCCACATCAGCCAAACCACTCATGCTCGAAAAAATCCTTCTTTGGGTCATTCCCCCACCACCTGATTCCAAATACATGATCAACGCTTCATGCCCTACAGCTTCGACAATTAACCAAAGTTGATATGCTTGGTCTAAAGGAATATTAAGAGTCGTTTCTAACTCATGATATTTATCACCACGCTTGATTAATAAATGATTAATGTGTCTGTCAATGATTGTTTCCAAACCCAACAAATTTAATGAAACCATTTGTGGATTATCAGATAAATCATAAGCATGTATGACGTCTTCTAATGATTCACCATATCTTTCATACCATTCACTGAAGCTAATTTCTTCACTACTCTGACCAATAAATAAGTTTGTTTTGCCCAAGCCAGTGTAGTAACGCAACACAAACCAAATATCAAAAGCTTTTAGCCGGTCCTTGTAATCTTGGGTTTGTTCTATCTCACCTTTTTTCGAAAGAGTCCTGTCTTCAATAAAATAACGATGGTTTCGCGGTTTTCCCAAAGCGTGATTTTCTCCCTCTGGATCGACCAAACCCACGGTGTCGCTAGCGATCACTATTACATCTTTTTGATGGTACCTAAGTTGAGAGACAATTGAATCAATTTTTCTTCTAGATTCACCTGACGGATCATTATTGGCGCTTGTCTCACCATTTTGCGGATCAACATACACCGGAACTCCATGATACTCACCTAAATAAAGCGCCTGTCCTTGAGATAACGCCCCATCACCGTTACGGATGTTAGCTTCTATCATTTGCTGAAATTCCAAAGGATCTGTGTCTAAATTCACTCCCTTCAACCACTCGTTATTTACCAAAAAGGCTGGTACCTGACCAAAATCAAAATCGTGCATCGCCAGCCACACAAAATAAGCTTTGCGCACACTTCCGGTAGCCATAACAATTGCTTCGGGAGGATTGTGTGACCAATACTCTAGCTCTTCAGGAGAGAATTGTTCTGGGTTTTTCGGTTGAACCACAATCTCATGGTTTGAAAATTGTTGACCAGCTTTAATTTGTTCGTCTCGCGACATTAATCAATACTTAAACCACAACTGCTAGTGGTTTTTCAATACTTGCAATGCTAAATGTTGTGTGATAGCAAACCAGCGAGAGCAAGTATCGCCAAATATTAATTGAATGAATTAAAACTCGAACCAGGACTTGGAGAAGGATTGATCATGTTTCCCGGAAGTTTAAATTGATTAATAAATGGTAGTTGTTGCTCAATGTATCTCTCAAAACCAGTGATCTTGTTACTTGCTTGGAGCAGAGAGTTGATGGTGGCCTGGGCTTGCGGCCAAAACAGTTGAAACACAAATGACCCAATAATTACGAAAAACAACAAGTTCAAGACCAGGCCACCCACTGCCCGGCTCATCCCGGCCACAAAGTTTTTTAAAACCAGCTCCCGCCACCCGACGTCGTAAATCGTCCTGTTTTTACCAATCCGATCCGCACCACTTCCCATTTGCTCAATAAAAACTTTTTTTTCCGGCAGCTTGTTCATATAAAGTTACTATATAATATCCGCTTGTGAAGATCGATCACAAACTTGTTGCCGATTACTCCCAAATTAAAAATCTGGCTGAAGATTATCGCCAGCTTCAAAAAAAAGTTGTCTTAACTCAAGGTTCATTTGACATGATTCATATTGGTCACTGTCGCTACCTAGAAAAAGCCAAAACATACGGCGACATTCTGATCGTCGGGATTGATAGCGATGAAAAAATCCGTGAAAGAAAAGGTCCAGACAGACCGGTTGTGCCAGAAGATGAACGCACTGAGATGCTGACTTATCTTAAAGCGGTTGACCACGTTGTGGTCAAACCGCGTCATGCTCCCAAGTGGCAACTAATTAAACTAGTTCGTCCAGACATTTTAATCGCAGTCGAAAATACTTACACTCCCGATCAAATTGCTGAATTAGAACAGTGCTGTGGTAAGGTGGTGGTTCTCAAGCGCCAAGCAATTACTTCTACCAGCGCCAAGCTCCGCCGCCTCCAGATCGGCTTCGCCCACAACTTCAGCCAAACTTTGACTGCCAAAATTCAAACTGCAATTGTGGAAGTATTGGAAGAACTGAAAAAATGAATATTTTGTTAATTTATTTACCAGTTTGGCATGCTGGATACAGTGACCTCTTCGCTTCTCTTGCTAAAAAAATTGATTTAGTTTTATTGATTGATCCTGATTGGGCAAGCAAGTTAGCTGACGAATTGAATTATTTACGAAAAGATATTCGCACCCTAAAACTAGATAATGCACAAAACTTGTTATCTAAACTATATCCGCAATTATCAATCAAAACACTTAACCAAAAAACAATTCTATCGCTTGCCGATCTTAAGGCAACTAAAATGCTTACGCCAGACGAAGATGTATCACGCTTAGTGGCGAAAAAATTCTTTACTCACACAAAAATTGAGTTGCTGCCGGTTTTTCTCCGCTGGGACAAGCAACGAGTTAGAGACGAACAAAAAGTTAAGTTTTCCGGACAAATATCTGTGAACAAACTAAAACAAGAAATCATGGGTAAGGCGTTTAGCATAGCTGGCAACTCCAACGACTGGTGGCGACACGTTGGAGCGCTATTAATGGATAAGGGCAAGATTGTCGCCCAAGCTTTCAATCACCACTTTCCTACTCCTCAGACTCAATATGTGCTCGGTGATCCACGCGCCTTAGAAAAATCCGGCTCAGCAATCGAGATTAGCACTTCGGTTCATGCTGAAGGAGCGGTCATAGCTGAGGCTGCCAGAAAAGGAATTAAAACTGAGGGTTTGAATCTATTTGTGACTACGTTTCCTTGTCCATACTGCGCCCGCCTGGTGGCGGGCGCCGGCATTGCCCACCTCTACTTCACCGAAGGCTACAACCAACTCGAAAGCCAACAGCTTTTAGAAGACGCCGGAGTGAAAATCATCCAAGTTAAAGTTGACAAGGCGACACTCGAAACCCAAAACCGCGCGACAATTGTCAAAGCGTACCCAGCTACTTAAGCTCCGTTGTCTTACCCACTTTTATTTTTACCGGCTTTTGTTTGTAGTTGGGATGATGAATATCTGGCCAAATATATTGGGCGTGAATGTGGGCCACAGTACCAGCTGAGTAGTTGGTGTCACCAAAGCGAACGGCAAAGGCGCCGCCGGGCACGTTGAACTCCTTCTCTGCCCATTGTAGTATTTGAATCAACTCTTGCCCGGCGGCAGGATCAAGTTCTGACAGCTTTTCCGCATGGTTTTTATAAATTGCCAATAAGTGCAATTTGGTATTTTCATACGGCCACTGATTGTAGGTCAAAAACCAAAATATTCCTTCTTTGAGAATCGGCTGCTTGTGATATTTGTCCAAATTATCCCGACAGAATGGACAGTGCCCAGCGGCAATGATATCCCGCATCACTTGTCTCTGCTCCTCTACCCGGGCATTATCCAAGTCTACGAAGCTCGAATGATTACTATTATTTACGGTTTTCATACGGCCACCGGCATCTTAATCCCTGGATGAGGATGGTAATTACTAAGTGCAAAATCGGTATAACGGTAGGCGAAAAGATCTTTTTTGACCGAGGCTAACGTCATTGTCGGTAATTGTCTTGGCTCGCGCTCTAGCATTTGCTTCACCGCTGGAATTTGATCAACAAAAATATGTGCATCTGAAATAGTGTGGACATATTCGTAAGGCTCAAGATCGAGAACCGCGGCGATCATCATGGTGAGCGCCGCGTACTGGATCATGTTGCTCGGGACTCCTACCGGCACGTCGCCCGAGCGCTGGAACATATGTAGCACCAACTTTTTGTCAAAAATACGTAAGTGCACCCAACCGTGACAGGGGCAAACCACCACTTTTTGCTGTCTGCCTTTGACTCGGGCAGTGTACTGTGGGATCCAAGGAGAGATAAAGTGGGTCTTCAGGTGCGGTCTTTCACGCATTTGTTGTAACATCAGCGCAAACTGATTAATTGTTTCACCTTCGCTGGTGGGAAAATCGTGAAAGGCCGCCCCATATGATCCTGGCCCCAAATCTCCTGTTTCAAGCCCACGCTTTTTACACTTCGCCTCACTCACCCATGGCTCCCACCAATGACAACCAAACTCTACCAACTCTTTTTGTGTTCGTGCCCCATTGATAAACGCAGTGATCTCTGCAATAGCTTGTTGCCACACGGTCGGCTTGCCGTTCTTAAACTCCGGCGCCATGTTGCGCTCAGTAATCATCGGAAAACCATCGGCCAACCGAAACCGCATTGGCTTGGCACCTATGAGTGAGATCGTGTCTGTCCCTTGCTGAGCAGTGGAACGAATACCCCGATCTAATACTTCTTGTAGAAGCTCTCTGTACTGAGTGTCAATCATGGAGCCTAATCTAAAGTAAATACTCACAAAACTCAAGTCACAAAATTACGAAGCTATTCATTGTCTTTACATAAAATTTTATGTATAATCTCTTTTATATGTTAACACAAAACAATATCACCGCTACAGATATTCAAAGAAATTATCGGGCAGTTTTTAATCAAGTCAAAAAACTAGGCTCTATCGTTGTCATGACCAATAACCAGCCTGACGTTATGATTATTAGTATGGACGAAGCTGATAAATTTTATCAAAAGGTGGAAGAAAAAGAGTTAGAACAAGCAGCGCAAGCCATCAAAGCTTACAAACAAGCTACAAAACAACACAAATTAATCAGAGGGAAAACTCTCGCAGACTATCTATAACTTGCGATGACAATAGTTTCTTATACTCCTTATTTCGTCAAAAAATTTTCCAAGTTGCCGTTGAAAGTAAAAAATCAGGCTGTCCAAAAAGAGTTAGTCTTCAAAAAGAACATCAAAGATAAAAGACTAAAAACTCACAAGTTGGCGGGAAAATTAGCTCAGTACTACTCTTTTTCAATTAATCACCAATATCGAGTAATGTTTCATATAACCGCTCAAGGAGAAGTGGTATTTGTTGATGTCGGTACTCATGCAATTTACAAATAACAATAAAGAAATGTATTCTTATTGCAAGAGATAAGGTACCTGTTGTTTAAACGCTTGAGACTCTACCCTACTTATGATTTTCTTGACTGTTTCAGGGTCAACATTTTCCAACGAAATGTTTTCTGCTGGGATTTTTTCATCAATCAGCTTTTGTAGCACTAAATCTGCCTGTGCGTAAGTAAAACCCAGTTCGTTTTCATCAGTTTGACCAGACCAAAGCTCAGCAGAGGGCGGTTTGGCGATCAGGCGCTCAGGTAATTGCATAAACTGAGCTAACTCATAAACCTGAGTTTTGTATAAGTGCTCGAGTGGCTCTAAATCACTAGCCTGATCGCCAAACCGCGTAAAATAACCCAGATACTTTTCCGATTTATTCTCAGTCCCGCAAACCAATGCATCTAATTTTGCCGCCCAATCATATAGCACAATCATCCTCACCCGCGCCATGATGTTTCCTACTCTTTTTTGCCTTACGTTGTCAAACTGAAGATCGCTGTCACTCTGAGCTTCGTCGAAGAGTGTAGCCAAGCCGACCAACTCCTCTACAACCGACTGAATATTTATTGTCTTTCTATTTTTTTCAGAAATTTGGCAAAAATCCAAAGCCAATTGAGAGTCATCCATATTCTGAATGGCAAAGGGTAGCATTAACCCAACTATGTTCTCTTTTCCCAACGCTTTGCTCAGCAAATACAGGCTAACAGCCGAATCAATTCCTCCTGACACTGCAATTACTGCCTGGGTTTTATTGGTTCGGGTAAAGGTATCCTGAATAAATCCAACAATCAACTTTTCGGTTTCATTTGGGTTAAGTTTCGGGTTATTTATTTGATTCACTCTGGTAAGTATAACTTATTTTTTGCAATATACTCGGCTATATTTGGCAAAACAAGATGATCAATTGGTTGTTTGTCTTTAACTAAAGATCTGATATGTGTCGAAGAAGTATTTACTTGCTCAACATCTTTTAATGGAATCATTCCATGATACAGCGGCTTCATTGCATATCCTGACCTGGGATATACATAAAACGTGAACTCTTCCAACATTTGCTGATACTGATCCCATAAATGAAATTGGGTGAGGTTGTCGGAGCCGATGAGAAACGAGAATACAACTTCTGGGTTGGATTTTTTTAACTCAGTCAGGGTTTGATAAGTATAACTAACTCGGTTTTGCTTAAGCTCATGTTTTTGAATTATTACTCTGGGATCATCTAGTTCAGCCACCATTAACTCGAGCATTTGTAGCCTGTGATGATCGGCTGAAAGAGATTTGGCAAAAGGATGGCGTTTGGCTGGAAGCAGCCAAACGCCATCTGCCAATCCTAGTTTCAGCACTGCTTCCACCATCAGCTGGTGACCGAGGTGGGGCGGGTCAAAAGCCGCCCCAAACACCATTATTTTCATCAGGAAATGATTATCCCACAGATTATTTATTTTGTGGCTGCTTTTTTAGTTTTCTTAAGTGATTTCTTTGCAGATTTCTTTGTTGTTTTTTTTGGTTTTTTGCTAAACCGAGCGCGGAACTTCTTGGATCGCTCTGCTCTCTCCAGCTTCATCACCTCCCACTGATCAGCCGAGATGGTTTCACCTGGTTGGGGCGGTTTGGGTCCTGCCCAGTTACACTCTGGGTAACGACTGCATCCATAGAATTGTCTTCCCCAACGAGAGCGCTTGACAGCCACCTGACCCAAACCACACACTGGACAGTTTAAGCCATCAATCGTTTCCACCAAGTTTTGAGTAAATTTGCATTCAGGAAACCTATGACAGCTTTTAAACTTGCCAAACTTCCCAGTGCGAATCACGATTCTGCCACCATGCTCGGTACCACAATCCGGACACTCTTCACCAGTTTCTTCAACCGGTATCTGGACTCTTTCGGCTTCAGTTTGAGTCTTTTCCACTAGCAGAGCAAAATCCTGATAAAAGTTCTTGACAAACTCCCGCCAATTTTTATTACCTTCGGCAATCTCATCCAAATCATTTTCCATCTGCGCTGTAAACTCATACTGCAACAATTGAGTAAAGTGCTTGACTAAAAATTCACAGACCGTCGTACCAATCGTGGTAGGGAAAAACTTCTTATCTTTTCTCTCGATATAGCCACGATCCTCGATCAAAGAAATTGTCGGGGCATACGTACTCGGACGGCCTATTCCTCGTTTTTCCAGCTCTTTCACTAATGAAGCGTCGTTGTATCTGGGTGGGGGTTGGGTAAATTTTTGCTCAGACATTAGCTTGGCAAAATACAGCGCTTCATCAGCACTGATTTCTGGCAAAAATACGTCATCGCCTGCAGGAAACAGCTTTCTCCATCCCGGAAAACGCAAAACCGAACCCGTGGTTTTCAGCGTTGCTTGATTACTATTATTAGTTGCTGAAATAGTCATAGTAGTTTGGTCATACAAAGCCTGACTCATCTGACTGGATAGAAACCTCCGCCTGATCAAATCATAAAGTTTTTGATGCCTGGGTGAGAGCCCCACCTCAACTTTTCCCACATCAGTCACCCGAATCGCTTCGTGCGCTTCTTGGGCGTTCTTGGATTTGTTAGCGTAAAAATTTGGCTTTAGAGGCAAATATTCTGGCCCAAACTCTTTGGTAATAAACTCCCTTGCCTGCTGCACTGCACTAATAGATAAGAAAAACGAATCAGTACGATGATAGGTAATCAAACCTTGTTCGTACAAATCCTGAGCCAATTTCATCGTTTGCTTACTAGTCATGCTCAAGCGGTTGGCCGCTGCTTGTTGGAGCGTTGAAGTAGTAAATGGTGGAAAAGCACCAGCTTTACGTTCTTTTTTGTCAATCGAGCTTACCAGATATTTAGCTAGAGGCAACCACTCTGTAACAGGTTGAACATCGGCGGCAGCTGTGGGTTTGTAGCTTTTGCCGGCTAGCTCAACCACTCGAGCAATGATCATGTCTTTGGTTAAATTTGCTGGATCGATATTTTTGTCAACGAAATTTTGCGGGTCAACGCCATGATCAAGACTCAATGCCACATCTAACTCCCAATACTCTTTGGGTTGAAAACTCTCGATTTCCCTTTCTCTCTCCACGATCAAACGCAAAGCCACTGATTGAACCCGACCAGCGGAAAGACCACGGCGAATCTTTCGCCATAAAATTGGAGAAATTTTGTATCCCGCCAGGCGGTCGACCACCCTCCTGGCCTGCTGAGCATCCACCAAATCCATATTGAGCACTCCAGGATGAGCCATGGCATCTAGAACCGCTGTCTTGGTAATTTCGTGAAACACGGCGCGGACATATTCACCCTTACCAACCAACTCTTGTAAGTGCCAAGCTATTGCTTCACCCTCACGGTCAGGGTCTGTGGCAAGAATAATTCGATCGGCTTTTTTAGCCAGCTTTTTCAGCAAAGTGATTACTTTATTTTTCCCCTGACTGACTTCGTAAATCGGCTCGAATTGCTTATCTAAATCGACGCCCAAAGTACTTTTAGGTAGATCGCGGACATGACCAAACGAAGCCTCAACCTCATACTCGCTGCCGAGATAATCCCGTAACTTTTTAGCTTTGGTTGGAGACTCAACAATGACTAACTGCATAAGACCAACATTGTAGCAGATTGCTCAAAGAGCAATCTGCCAGGTGTCACCAACGGTGACCAACAAGCCTTTGAGCTCTAGTTCAGTCAGTAATGCAGCTAACTCAGGCGCGGTGAAATTGGTTTGTTTGATAATACTTTCCATCTCGCCGGTTTGCTTAATCACCGCTTCAAACACTAATTTTTCTTTTTCACTCAACCCTGCCACCACAACACTCAAGTTTTTCTCACTACCCGACCCACTCGTTCTCTCTGATTCAACATAAACGGGGAAGCCAAGTTCAGTCAGAACCTGGCTTCCCGAAGTCACCAGCGTTGCGCCCTCATTGATCAACCACTTGGTCCCCTGACTATACTGACTATCAAACGGACCAGGGACTGCGCAAACCAACCTCCCCTCATCGAGAGCTGCCTGGGCAGTACTAAAGCTCCCAGACGGAAACCCAGCCTCAGTCACCACCACTGCCCAACTTAAGCCAGCTACAACTTGATTACGTTGGAGAAAATTGCCCGCCCGGGCTTGTGTCCCGGGCGGGAATTGGGTTATAAACAACATTTTTCTACTTAGCAAGTGGTAAAACAGTTCTCGTTGCGAGTTTGGGTACATTTGATCAAGACCAAAGCCCAAGACACCAATGCTGCCACCTCCAGCGTCCAACGCTGCCAGGTGTGCAGTTACATCCACTCCATACATAAAACCTGAAACTACAGTGGCACCAACCTTAATTAGCTCCGCGGCGATCACTTGTGTTGCTCGCTTACCATAGGCACTCATATGGCGCGCCCCCACGACCGAAATCGGGACACTACAACTTAATTGGCTCAGCTCACCGCGACAGTACAAAATACTGGGCGCGCCCACCACTTCCTTGAGTAACTTCGGGTACTCTGCTTCACCTTTCACTACCGAAGTGATCTGCAGCTCCCGCAACCGTTCGCTGACGTTTTTGACAAAACTTGCCTGCCCCACCACATCACAGTACCTTTGATAGGTGCTACGAGAAAAAAATATTGTTTCTGGCCAACTGCCGCGCTGCCAACATTTTTCCAAGCTCTCACCTGACTTTTCACACCAACTCAAGATATTTTGCAGTGTCTTCTCACCTACTCCCTCAATCGAGGCCAACGCAATAAATATTTGTTTTTCTGGATCACTTAAGTTCACCGCCCCACTATCCCACCCAATTCTTGAGCGAAACGTAGAGTTTGCTGTTCAAGAAGTAATAATTAACCAATCAGCCAATGAGTTGCACCATTGAACTAGTATCTTAAACTAGTCTGAAGCTGAACCCAAAACCCAATCCAAAATTTGTTTGGCGATGGGGGCGGCATCACGACTGCCCTCGGCGTAAGGTTGAGAGCTATCGCTCTCAACCAACACAGTAATCACCAAGGTTTTGGGGAAATTTTGCTTCTCCCTCAGATGTTGGAGCCAAACTTGGCGCAACTGAGTTTGACTCATCGAAGCAATATTGGTGGTTGTGGTACTACTCGGTTGGGACGCAGATGGTGTGGCTACCAACTCGGCTGAGTCGGTAGCCACACCATCATCAGTTTCGTCAATGGGAACGCCCGCGGCCATAGTAAACCACGCATGAGTCTGGCGAAATCCTCGTCCATCTCGCCCACCCCACTCGGCGGTACCAGTCTTACATGCCACTGCTCCAGCAGCTAACTGTTGGAAAACCGGTAGCTGCTGGTCCCTATATATAGTATTGTGAACAAATAAAGGAAAAGCGGTGCCACCCTGACTGCAGACATCCAGCATACCGGCCATCACTAGCTCAAGGTTATCTTTACTCAATCCCAAACTCTCACAGCTTTGCTGACCAGTTTTGAGTACATGTGGTGTACAGATCACTCCTTGATTAGCTATTGCTTGAGTCATCCGTGCGATCTGAATAGGCGTTACCAATAGGTCGCCCTGTCCAATCCCAAAGTGATAAGTATTGCCCAAGTACCACGGTTCTTGCAAGGTTTTTTGTTTCCAATCTGGATCGGGTACTAAACCCGTCTTTTCTCCAAGTAACTCAATGCCAGATACTTGACCAAAACCGAAGCGGCGCGCCATCTCAGCTAAACCTACCGGTCCCACCCACTCAGCCGCTTTATAAAAAAAGATATCATTACTTCGACCAATGGCACGTCGCACGTTGATCTCGCCCTCAACTTGTCCATATTGGGTAAAGTACCAGTTAGCATAAGAGTACTCACCTACTTGCAACGTGCCAGTATCATTAACAGTTGTTGTCTCGTCTATCTTTTCCGACTCGAGCCCAGCTAGAGCCGTGATCATTTTGAAAACTGATCCCGGCGGGTATTGACCACTAATTGCCCGGTTAAAAAACGGCTGGTCGGGTTGACTAATTTGTTGTTGCAACGCAAGTTGATACTGTTTGGCTTCATCGTCGGTTAAGCTCGGGTTGGTAAAGGCATTGGGATCAAAACTTGGGGTACTGACCAAACTCAACACCTCGCCGGTACTGGCATCAAGAATGATCACCACGCCTTTTTTGGCACCCAGTGCAGTCAGCGCTACTTGAGATAAATATGGATCGGCAGTTGTCTCCAATGTTTCCCCTGGAACTGAGCTTTCCACCTGAAGAGTTTTTAAAATGTTACTAAGAGCATCGACTTCATAAGTAATCTGACCTGCCTGGCCTCTTAACTTATCCTCAAAACTAGCCTCCAGGCCCGTCTTGCCGATAGCTTCATTGATCGATCGTTGTCGGTCGAACAACAAATCTTCCTTGTGGGGCAGCTGAGTGTACCCACTCAGCTGCCCCAAGCTCTGTCCAAATGGATAGTATCGAGTGTATCGCGCCACAACTTGAGCGCTGTCAGTCGCAATTAATTTCAGGGCTGTCTGCCAATCAAGTTTAGTTTCTGGTGAGAATAATTTCTCGGGATCGTTTAGTTGGAAGTAATGCGATTGATTGGCAATCATCAGTTGCCCATATCGATCCAACACCACTCCTCGAATCAAAGGTAAGGTCTGACGAAAAATTCGATTTTGTAGGCTCAAGTTAGAAAAACCCACGCCACCAAAAACTTGTAACTCTATTAATCTAATCAAGACTAAGCTAAACAAGAATACCAACATCAACACTAATGTCTTGCTCCGTTGATTTCTCATTTGTGCTAGTGGATACTGCATTTAGTCAAGATCCCATTCTCTTCGAAATAACCTGATGAAAAAACTGGTGTGGACAACTCCAACGACTAACATCAAACTCAATAACAGTTTGACCAAGAAAATAAAATCGGCTGATTTTTGTATCAGGATTTCCAAACCTATGCTGACTAACAACGCGGTGATAAGCAAACTCCACCTAGATTTTTTTAAGATCAGGTGGCTTAATGAATAAACTCCATTGGCACAGACTAAAATTAAGATATTTCCCCACCAGGGAATCATGTTCACTCCAGAAAAAAGCAGTGCTGCAATCAGAGTCAGAAGCAAATAATTCACGAGTTGTGGCCGTGCGTTCACCCTCCATAGATAATAGACAATGGCAAAGAAGGCTTGACCAACTACTTGGTCAAGCCACAACAATATCACCAACCCAACCATACTGAGCGTCGCTTTAATCATCCACTTAAACCATTGCGCTTGCATAACTTAGTCTTAATTGATTTCTACCGTCTCCAGTTCACGAAACTCAACCGGCTGTTTCACTAAAGCTGTCTGTGACGGATCACTTGGATCTCCCACAATTCTTTCGACAAACCCGATCAATAATCCTGGAGCAATCTCAATCTGGCCCACGGTAATCAATTTTTCGCCAATCGCCAACTTGAGTTTGTGCGGTACTTCAGATAACAAAATATTTTTACCATCTCCTCTAATTAAACCTTGCACACCCGAGTCACTGACTACTAGGATCGGCTGAGTAGTTGACTCTCGAAGCAACCTAACTCGACCTGCATAAGCGGAAGCTTGAGCAACAGTTCCCAGTAACACACCGTTACTACTGACCATACTGCCAATTTTTAGGGGAGAAGACCCATCAGCAGCAATCAATTGGTATGGATGGGATAATACTCGTTTTTCTTGAAGTTGATTACGTTGGTTTAGCGCCTGCTTGAGCAAAAAATTTTCTTGTTTGAGTTGCTTAAGCTCTTCTTCGGAATTAACAACTGAAAAAGACGAGCGTTGAATTAGTTGCTGAGTGAAAATTCTGTGAAAACTAGCCTGCCAGCGCTGCAGCGCTGGCAGGCTATCAACAAAATACACCATTATTACCAGCACAAGTCCAGAGAAAAAAAATGTAGCGCTACTGTTGTGCCAAGCTCCTGCTCTATTCACTCTTTTTCTCCCGTTTTTTGCTCATACCAACTCTCCATTCCTAATAAATGAGCGAACTCAGCATCGTCTCCCTTCACCACTTTGACATTAGTAGTTGCGCTAAGTTCGCCAGCTAAACCGTCTAGATTGGCACCTCCCCCCACCAACACCACTCGATTGTTCTCCCAACACTCTTTTTCTGAGTGACTCATTAATGCATATGCATCCATAATCCAGGTACTGAGAGCTAAGATTTCCCTTTTGATTAAATCTTTAAACTCCGCCGCTTGTAATCGCACACTAGTTAGATTCCGGCTCAAACCTTGTTTGACTTTTATTGATAACTGTCTGTCATTGTTTTTCAAGCTGAGTAAGTTCTGGAGAATATCTTGAGAAGTTTTTTCATCAACCAATAGATTCTCGCGCAGTAAAAATTGGTCCAACCTCTCTTGAACATTACTCATACCCCAAGGAAACTCATTTTGATACACCGGCATACCGTCGATAAACATCACTAACCTAGAACTACTCTCTCCCAAGTCTAGACAGCTTGCTTGCGTCAAACGATATTTTTTGGCCAAGTACATAGCTAAAACGGTAGTTTGGGGCAGCAACCACTTCTGGCTGCTACCCAGTTCCCGCCAAAGCTTCTGCCATCTTTGGCATTCCACTGGACTCAGACCCAGTCCTACAAAACTTAATATTGGGCTTTTCTTGGGCAGACTAAAGCTATTGAACTTTAAAGTTCCTATGATATAGCTGACGTATTCCTTTAAATTAACTACATCATCGATTCGTGCTTGCCTGATCGGTCTCATCAAACTCATTGACGGACTAATCTCCAATTTTTTGGCCATTTCACCGAGAGCAACAATCTCATCAGTATGATTTTTCTTGGCATAAAGACTTGGTTCAACAAAGATTAATTTGCCACGATAAAAAATTCTTGTCTTCAATGAGCCAAGATCAAGAATAACCGGGTTTAACTGAGAATGGCGTAAAAAACGCATACCGTAATTGTACCGTAACAAAGGTAGGGACTTATAGCCGTTGGCTTCTCATGCTAGAGCATTCAAAGCCTGACCAGTGCTCAGCCACTTTTCTTGACCGATCAAGGCATCTGCTTTATCGAGTTCGGCAAGTTTATCTGCTTGTGTGGCAAACTTCTCTCTTAGACTAATGACTCTTTCTTTGACTAAATCGGCTTTTAATTTAATTGCCTTTTCCAACATTAAGTTTTCTAAATCAGGAATTAATTTTTCCAAATAAACGATTACCTCTTCTTGCTCCGCCAAAGGCTTTTTCTGATCTACATGATACTGTTGCTTTAGCTCTTGGTACTCACTTTCAGTCAGCAGTAGTTCAACATCGTGTTCTAAAAAATCCTCCCAAATCACTTGTTGTAATTCAGATAAAAACTGATCTTTTTGTTCTTGAGAGCTGTCTTCAATCCCTAATAAGTGAAAAATGTTTTGATCCTCGATCGCTTCCGAACTTGATTTCACTGGTGGCAATGAGCTCGAATCGGGAGAATCTTGGACAGTAGGAACTGGCGGCGTCACCTGGTCATTTGTTGAAACAGAATCAGCCGTTGTATTGAGTGAATTCTGCACCATATTTGGGTCAACCTGTTTATCGTGTAATGCCTGATCTATTTCCGCAAGTAACTCCTCAGATGACTTTGGGGTTTGGGAAGCAACATCCATTACCGGAGGTGCTGGGGTCACTGGCGCTGGAGGTACTGGTAAAGCACCTAAATCGATTGCTTCCTCTGTAGTTTCAGTTTGCTGCTCAACTGGATAATCAGCCACCGCACTCTCCAATACTGGAGAAACGTCAGCTGGTTGAGCCGAAATGATTGGCTCTGAGGCCATTATCGGCTCAACAACATTACTAGGTTCTGGAGAGGCAGCTTGATCTGGTTGTGCTGGTTGTGCCGCCGATTGGACGCCAGGATCTTCAAACATCTTAGCTAAATCATCCAATGCTTGCTGAGGGTCGACTTTGGTAGTAACTAGAGGTTGGTCGCCCACTGACTGTGCCGGCGTTGAAACCTGAGCTGGTTCCTGATCAACCTGGGTCATTGGACGAACTTCTGGGGGTAAAACCTCGCCCACTGGCATTTGGGGAACAGGTTGTACTGGTGCCGACGGGGGCAGCGGTGAAACAGATGGTTGTGAAGCAGGCGATTGTGTCGCTGGAGGCGCTGAGGGCACCAAAGGCGCTGACGGTGGAGTGTAAGCATCGACATAAGAAATCTGAGGCGGGGCTGAGGTAGAAGGAGAAACTTGGGTTGATTGGACTGGTTGGGCAGTTTGATCTTGCATAATTTAATATCTTAACAAAATTTATACAGACACTACTATACCAAATCTTAACTCAATGCAATACTATGGAATATTACAAGCAGTTTAGCCTAATATCCTCATGCACCAATCAGCTAACCAACCTACTGTGATCGAAACATGGGACAAACGATTGCTGTATGGATACTTTGCAGTTATCCTTGCCGGCATCGTCATTACTCCATTGATTTTCTCCTTAAATAATCAGGAGCTTTTTGAGTTTCCCAAAATGTTGATCGTTTATGTGGTCAGTGCGCTAGCCACAACCCTGTGGCTAGCGCGCACGATCCTCAAAAAATCATGGATTTTACCGACATCGGCTCTAAATTTATCCATGCTTTTTTTCGTTTTTACTCAACTTCTTTCCACAGCGTTCTCAATTCATCCCTATACCTCAATTTTCGGTTACTACACTCGCTTTCACGGTGGCGTAATTTCAACTGTGAGTTATTTTTTAATTTTTTTAAGTTTAGCGGGTACTTTGAGTCACTTAAAAAACGAGTCGGCTCAAAAAGCCCAAAAAGTGGTTAAGTTTTTGCTTCTAACCCTAGTCTCGATTGGAGTAATTGCCGCGCTTTATGCCATTCCAGAAAAATATGGCCACTCTTTTAGTTGTATTTTTGCATCAAACGAGTTCACCACTGAGTGTTGGAAGGAAAGCACAAATCCTAAGTACAGGATTTTTGGTACATTCGGCCAGCCCAACTGGCTGGCCGCTTTTCTCATTACCCTCTGGCCTATCACCCTCCTGCCGATTATCAACTTTTTGCATGACAAGAAAACCAGCCGTTGGTTTTTCTTTAGCACCTTTGCTGCAGTAATTTATCTTTGGGCGGTGTGGCTAACTGATTCTCGGTCAGGAATTTTGGGTTTAATAGGCGGGTTTGTGGCTTTAATGTTTTTCCTCACTCTAGCCAGAGCAAACATATCAGCCAAACTCCAAAAAATCTCAATAGTGGCAGTGATTGCGGTATCTGTTGCTGGTGGCATGCTTGGGTGGCAGTGGTGGCAAAAAAGCCAAGATCTGCAACCAGCCATTGGTGGAAGCGATTCGGGGGCGATTCGCCGTGTCGTTTGGCAAGGAGCTTATAAAGTGTGGCAAAAGTACTGGCTGATCGGCTCTGGACCAGAAACCTTTGCCTATAGTTACTATCAATTCAGACCTCAAGCTCACAACTTACTTTCTGAATGGGATTTCCTTTATAACAAAGCACACAATGAGTGGCTCAATTACTTGGCGAACACGGGCATTGTCGGATTTGGGACATTTATTTGGTTTCACTTAACCGCTTTTTACATTGGCATCAAAATTATTACTGCCAGGAATAAACAACCACAAGCACAAGCACACAAATATTTGGCCGCAGTAATTTTGGCAGGAATCATTAGTCTGCAAATTAGTAACTTCTTTGGTTTTTCTACGGTTGCAGTAACTCTCGTTGAGTCTGTCTTATTGGGTTTGTTGGTGTGGTTGGAACATCAATCAGCCAAACCAACAAACCCAGTACCCTCCTCAGTACAAAATCAAGATAAATATAAAACTAACATCAATTCTGCGTTTAGCTTGAAGCAAAAAGTAACTCTGTTACTCTTGGTTGTGATTTGCGGCTTGATTTGCCGAGCAATCTGGTCAATTTGGCGCGCAGATCTTGAGTATACACGAGGCATAGATCTACTTGCCCAAGGTTACTTGGAACAGGGTTCGGCCCAACTGATCAACGCCATCAACCGTCGACCACAAGAGGCACTGTTTTATGACGGACTGGCAGAACAGTACTCGATTTATACCCAATCAATACTCGAACAAAATGAAGAACAGACTGCGCGCGAGCTAGCTAACGGAGCTTTGGCCACCAGCGAGATGAGTCTCAAACTTAATCCCCGGCATCTCAATTTCTATAAAACCCGCATTCGGGTTCTCAGCCGAGTTTCAACTCTCAACCCAGACGCCCTAACTCAAGCACTCGATTATGCCAAGACCGCTCGCCAGCTCGCTCCGACCGATGCCAAATTACTTTACAATCAAGCCAAAATTGAGTTGTACTTGGGGCAATCAGATGAGGGATTGAAAAACCTGATCAAAGCCTTAGAACTTAAGCCAAATTACCCCGATCCGAGATTTGATCTGGCAGATTGGTATTATACTCATGATCAACTAGACTTGGCAAAAGATCAATATCAATACATTCTTGAAAACCTTAATTCACAAGACGCTACGTCACTTGAAAGACTTGAGACAATCACTACAAAGACGAGTGGTTTATAATATCCAGATTACTTTATAAAGATAAATTAAGTAACCAAGATCATGCAAATCATTACTGTTCCCCATCCGGGACTACGAACCACGGCCAAAGCTGTTACCAAGGTTGACGAAAAACTGAAAAGATTCGTCACCAATCTTGGTCAAACACTTTTTGAGAAAAAAAATCCCAGTGGCGTTGGACTTGCTGCCCCACAGGTAAATCAACAACTGGCAGTTTTCGCCACGCTTTTGCCAAGTGGGCTGACTAAAACACCACAAATTCGGCTGTTTATTAATCCAAACGTTATTGATCATAGTGATACGTTAATTATGGGCGAAACAAAAGCTGACAAAAAACCGCGAGAAGAAGGCTGCCTCTCCATTCCTTATTATTACGGTGTAGTTCCTCGCTGGGATTGGGTGGAGTATGAGTATCAAACTATCGAACACAATCAACTCGTTAGCAAAAAAGAGTTATTCAAAAATTTTCCGGCACGAGTAATGCAACACGAGCACGATCATCTGTTTGGCATTCTTTTTACCGACCGCGCCATTGAGTACAATACTCCTGTGTTTAAAGAAATAAGTACGGATAAATGGGTCGAAGTTGATAAGCAGGAACTACTCAAATTCTAAAATATGACCTATTCAGTTGCTGTAGCTGGAAGCACACATAACTCCCTTTTTCTTGCCCAGGCTTTGCAATCCAGTGGTAATTTTAGTCTGGAGTTGATCATCACTCCCCAACCTAAGCCTAGTGGACGCAAACAACAGCCCGTCGAAAATCCACTACTGAGTTGGGCAAAGATCAATAATCTGAAAACTAATTTAATTGATAGAAAGATCGAAAGGGAGTATTTTGATGATAAATTATACTCTAGACCTGATTTCTTGCTGGTTGTAGATTTCGGTTATATTTTGGCTGAGTGGTTAATCTCGTGGCCGAAAGTTGCTGCGGTTAATGTGCACCCTTCGGCACTGCCGCGCTGGCGCGGGAGCGCGCCAGCGCAAATGGTATTACTCCATGGTGAACCCACGTCAGCAGTCAGTTTGATTCAAATAAGCCCTAAACTTGATTCTGGACCGATTGTGTCTCAATATCCCTTTACCATTGGCGCAAATTGGACTCAAACTGAGTATTACCAACATAGTTTTGAGATTATGGCGCAAAAACTGCCCATTGCTCTGGAACTATTAGCTCAGGGCAAAATAACTCCCAAACCCCAACCATCTGACTCACCTACTCCATTGGCGCGAAAAATTCAAAAGAGCGATGCTTTTGTTGCTTGGTCT
Organism: uncultured Pseudomonadales bacterium; assembly: GCA_964653045.1. Classification (GTDB taxonomy): domain Bacteria; phylum Patescibacteriota; class Microgenomatia; order UBA1400; family PJMF01; genus DAOOPX01. The sequence goes on from CAZZBW010000006.1 coordinate 26,221, forward strand.
GACATACAACAAGCAATGGCTGGAGACCAAAGTTCGGTTAATTTAGAAAGAGCGGTACGCGCTTACCAACCTTGGCCAGGTCTTTGGACCAATTTGCCCACAAAAAACGGTATAAAGCGCCTAAAAATTCTGAAGGCTCATCTTGATCTAGATCAGCGCTTAATTTTGGACGAGGTCCAGCTTGAAGGCCAACTACCTGCTGGTTGGAAACAAATTAAAAATAATCTGAAAAATTAAACTTTGGCCACTGGTTTGTAATGAGTAGTTACGCCGGCCTTTTTCAACATCCGCAAAATTTTAGTGGGCACTCGGAGCCTCTGCTTTTGACCTGATTCGTCGATGACCGTAGTGCTATGCAGATTGTACTTAAAACCCCGACTATGACGATTTTTGGCATGAGAAACCGTATGTCCAATGTGAGATACCCTGGGGAACTTGAAAGCAAATTTTGGCATAGGTGAGAGATTATACCACGATTGGAAATTATTAAACTGGAAAATCTGAGGGAGTTGTCTATAATCATCGCCATGCTGATTCAACTGCTTTTTTCTAATCCGATTGCATTTGTGGTGTTGGCAGGCATTCTGCTGATAGCATTCACCATTCATGAGTTTGCTCATGCTTGGGTCGCCGACCGACTCGGCGACCCCACTCCTCGGGCAAACGACCGCGTCAGTCTTAATCCCCTTGTCCACCTCGACCCTTTGGGCACTTTAGCCCTGTTATTCGTTGGTTTTGGTTGGGGCAAACCAGTGCCATTCGATCCGTACAACCTGAAAAATCCCATCCAAGATGGTGCCAAAATTGCTGCAGCCGGACCAGCTAGCAATCTGCTAATCGCGCTGTTCTTGGGATTGGTGTACAAACTTGGATTGTTGACTTTCTTGAGCTTTTTACCAATCGATGCAATTCTCACTTATGCCATTACTATCAACGTAGTTCTGGCAGTATTTAATCTACTGCCCATCTATCCACTCGATGGAGAAAAGATTGCGGTGGCGCTTTTGCCCCGCGCCACCGCCATTGAGTTTGAGCTATTTATGCGCCGCTATGGCACCTATGTCCTACTTTTTTTGATTCTCCCATGGAGTGGTAGCTCACCTTTGTCACGCCTGATCTCGCCCGTGATCGATTGGGTATTGGGCTTGTTAATCTAGTTTTTTTACCACTACACCATCTGAAGTATCAATCACGTTGTAGTATTGTTCTAATAGTTTTTGCCGCAGCGAATCTGCCAACTGATAATTTTTCTGGGCTTTGGCTTGAGCTCGTTGATCCAGTAACTCTCGAACTGTTTCCGGCAACTGCTGCTCATCAAGCTCTAACGAACTATTATTTAGTTCGTGTACATTTGGATCGAACAATCCCAGGCAAAATACTTGATCAAACTCTTTTAACAACTCAATTTTTGCTATGTCAGGCAAATCGGATTTAACTACTTGCCAAAAAACTGCTAATGCTTGTGGGGTATCAAGATCATTGGCGAGGTGAGACCAGAAAAGGCGGGAAAATTCGATTTTCGCAGTTAGTTCAGAATTAATTTCTTCTTCTCTCCACGTCGCTACTTCAGACAGTAATTTACGATAGGCTTTGTCTACCCCAGCTAAATTTTCCCAAGTGAAATTCAGTTCCCCACGATAGTGGGCACTGAGGAAAAATAAACGCAATGATAACGGGTGAATATTCCGTGATTTAACATCGTCAATGGTGAAGATATTCCCCAACGACTTACTCATTTTCTGACCATTGATAGTCATCACTCCATGATGAACCCAGTACTTAACCGAAGGTTTTTTGTCAGTGACACTTTCTGTTTGAGCAATTTCGTTGGGATGGTGAACAGAGATGTGATCCATACCCCCAGTATGAATCTCAAATTGATCGCCGAGATGCTTACGACTCATAGCACTGCACTCAATGTGCCAACCGGGAAAACCCCGCTCGTTCCACGGACTAGGCCAACTCATCTGCCGGCTTTCGCCCTGTTTCTCAAACTTCCACAGGGCAAAATCGGTCGGCTGGCGCTTGCCATGGACCACCTCTACCCGTGCGCCAGCCTGTAAGTTCTTAATATCCAAGCGCGCCAGCCGACCATAATCTTCCAGCTTGCTGGTATCAAAGTAGACTCCATCACCTTCAATGATGTAAGTGTAACCTTTGCGTTCCAGCTCCTTGACCATCTCGATCTGTTCGTCAATATAATCAGTGGCTTTACACGAAACATCTGGACGCAAGACATTAAGTTGATCCAAACTGGTGAAAAAATAATCGGTGAATTTTTCGGCCACTTGCCACACCGTTTGCTGATACTTTTGCGCCCCTTTTTCCAGTTTGTCCTGACCAGTGTCACCCTCTGAAACCAGATGCCCCACATCGGTGATGTTCTGGACAAACTTGACTTGGTAATCTAAGGAGCGCAGAGTCCTGATGAGGACATCATCCATCGTGTAACGTCGTAAGTGACCTAAATGAGTGAAATCGTAGACTGTTGGACCACAAGCATAAAACCCTACTTGCGGCGGGTGGAGAGGAGCGAACTCCTCCACCCGCCGCGACATAGTGTTGTATAACTTAAAACTCACCTCATTCTGTCTACTTGATTTCATAAACCACAGTGACCGTACCATTAACCGAACTACTCCCTGGCATCATGCCTCCGCCACCTCCTCCAGCTTGATCGCGCATCAGAGGATAAAGGTTGTTGTCAGCATAACCCTCAGTCACACTCAGGATTTTTCCCAGCTTCATTCCTTGTGCACTAGCTAACTCTTCAGCCTTGGCTTTCGCATCATTGAGCGCTTCCGATAACAAAATCCCACCGGCACCAGCTGGTTCATCCAAACGGAAATTTGGACCATACACGTTAGTGGCACCAGTGCTGTTGAGCAAACTTGATAAAGCATCAACTTGCTTCACATCACGTAAAATAATTTGTACGCTATTGTTAGCTGACCACTGGCCAGGTCGGTACTTTTGAGAGCCAGAGCTGTCATAGTAACTTTCTTGTTGTCGGTAAGTACTGATATTCTGGGTCTTAATATCTTCTTCTGGAATTCCAAACTCTTTGAGCGCAGTGACGATTCGAGCTGCTTCAGAGTTGACTTGTTCCACCACCGTATCCTTATCGTCGCCATATGCCTCGACTCCCGCATAGAACTCAGCCACTTCATTACTTACTTGAGACTGGGCGCTACCGACCACGGTGATAGTTTCGATAGACATCCAACCCATCCTGCCCCATCCCATCGATCGCCACGGAATGAAGAACAGTATTGCCAAAAATATTAATACCAAAAAAATTAATTTTTTGCAGCCAAGATGACACATGGGTGCCCCCTTTCTTAAATATGATGTTTCTCAACACACTATACCTTATGTTGAGGAAAAAGTAAGCTACTAACTTAGTAAAACCAATTTTAAACGCCAGTTATTTTAGTTGCTTCCTTGCGGAGAACCCAATGTTTGTCGATCGTGCTGGAGTTTGGCAGCAGCTTTTTGTTTTTTGCTACCACCGGGTCCGACCGGACCTTTGTTGGGACTACTAGGCATGGGTAAATCTTGAGCCTTTTGCTGTTCTTCAAGCTGTTTTTTGCGTTGTTTTTCTTGTTCCTCCAGCTGTTTTTTCTTCATCTCTTCTTGGTATTTCTGCCGCGCTACCGCTTGTTGCTCTTCAGTCAACTGCTGATAACGACGGTGAGTCGCTATCATTTTTTGTTGCTCCTGAGGATCTTTGGTGTGAGGATCAATTCCTAGCCAAGTGTTAAGATAAAAAAACTGTTGAATTTCTTGCCACATATCTTTGAGCGGCCGATCGATTAGCTCGTCTTTAAAACCACTCACTTCACGGGGTTGCTGCTGAGGAGTTTGGGCACGAGCTGCTTGCGCCGCTGCAGCGGCGCCACTCGGGTTAACCTGCTGTTGCCCCAACGCTTTTTGCTGCATCGCCTGCCCGGCCACTGATTCGTCAAAAGCTTCGCCAAACTGACCTAAACCCTGGTTAAATCCACCTCCGGGTCGCGGACGAACGCTTGGTCGGGCAGGCGCTGGCATAATCTAAACTACTAGAAAAGTAATTATTAAATTTTCTTGTGCTCTACTTGGTCAATCTGAAACCCATCGCTGTCAGCCGGGTTAGCTTGCTCGTTTTTTTCATCCTCATCCTGGCTTTCACGAGCCTTATAGGCATCGGTATTTTTAATTTCACCCTGCATTTGTTGGCGATAAGTTTCCAGTCGTGCTGTCTCTTCTTCCTGCTTTTTTTTCTCAACCTCTTTCTGCTCAGCTAAAAACTGCTCCTTCACACTTGGGTCAATCTCGGGAGATTCGGTAGCATCCTCTTCCCCACTCAATACGGGTAGGCTTGATCCCGCTCCCTTTTTCTTGGCATCTTCTAAAATACTTTCTAGAGCTGCCAATGGATCTTGGCTAGAGGTAGCTGTATTTTGCTGTGCGTCATCATTCATATGGATAATATTAACGCTTTTGACCTATCTCTTGCAATGGGTAATGAAGTTTATATCAGGATCAAAAATATTTTTGATTCAATTTATCAAAATACTAAGTGTGCTTTGCATTTTAGTAAGTGTACTTATAAGTAAATAATTCATTCGTGGTCTACCATCTTGTAGCCAAATAGTGTTATTTTGACTTTTGTTCCTTAATTTCTCTTTCCATCTCTTTGATCTTCGACTCAAGCATGGGCTTGAGCAATTTAGACCAAACAACTGCAAGTAAAATCAGTGCAACTATGAGAATAGTTGAGTTCATAACTTCCTTATTTGACCAATCTTTGCTCAAGATTTGAGACAAAGCTGCAGGGCCGGAGGGTTTCGTCCCGCCGATGGCGGGATTGGAGACCTCCATGCAGGAACTAGTGGAGGATATTAGAACCTGGATTGGGTTTTGTTGTGGTTGTTAAATTATTGTATCTTACTTAAAACTCTTTAATAACCACTTACTTCGCACATACCACTGTCCAAAGCTTCTTGTAAAGGATTTTTTGAAATCTCCTGACCATCAGCCACCTCCTTTGTTTCAATATCAAAATCATCAGGACTTAGCTCCCCTGAAATTTCAACACTTGCTGTTTCTGCTTGAGCAAAATCTTGAATATAATCAGCGATTGCTAACCTAGTAGGTTCATTATATTGACATTTCATCTGACCGCCATTTGGCATTTGTTCTAAGTAATAACAGCTATTCTCTACTATTCCAACAATTTCTCTAATCATTGGCTCTTGTGTCAGTGGATGATTAAATTGACATTTGTAGGGATTACAAGCAATCAATTGATCAGGAAATTGATCGCAATTGTCATCAACCATCACTTCTAATGCAATCTGAGTTTCATTTTCATCATTAGATTCTTCTGCTGTAAATACTTCTTGAGTGGAAGAAATATTATCAACTACAACATTTTCTTCTTTATTAAAAAACAACTTTTGAATTGTTTGCCAATTATTAAACAGTAAATATGCTAAAGCAGTAAATATTATTAACAAAATTAATAATATAACTTTAGAGTAAGATTTCTTTATTGGTTTTTTGTTCTGCTCATCATCTACACTTGTGTCTACAATCACTTGATATGAATCAGCTATATTTTTTATTAAATTGCTATCGTTATGAGGAATGTTTTGAAAATCGTTCATAATAATTAATTAAAGCACAAAAAGAACAATATTGTCGATATATTTGATCTTTTCCATGGTGAAATTTTATTGATTATTAAAATTTGCAGGGCCGGAGGGTTTCGAACCCCCACGAGAGGTTTTGGAGACCTCCATGCTACCATTGACATCACGGCCCTCTTGTCCATATTCTACCTTATTATTCTTAATTTAGGCTATAATTTATTTAATGCCTTCACTTTTCGACCCTAATCTAATCAAAGCTTATGCGGCTGATAAGCAAGCTCTGGAAAATACTCAGATTCCAATCGTGACGGTGTTTGGCACATATCGTGAAGATGTCAAGGGTTGGCACGGCCTACCAGAGGATGAGTCACTAAGTGATATCGTTCTTTCCCGAGCACATTACTCAATGGCGTTTGGGACGGCCGTGCAAGCTTGGGGGGGTCGGATCAACAAGACAAAGGCTTGGCTAGTTGATCCGACCAATTATGTAAGCTCAAGACAGTGGAGCCAGGTCAGTTTTACTGAAACTGTCGGTAAAACAATCGCCCGCTTTCCCATGCTCAAGACCGCCAAAGATTTGATTGACCGCTTTGGCCGTAACAAGCTACCAATTCTTGATTCAATCACCCCACCCTTGCTTTTTCTCACTGAAAAAATTCATAAACCATTTCTATCTTTTCATATTGCCACTGGCAATATATTACTTGATCACGGTAAAAAAGTTTTGCAAGTGATCACTGACCCACACGTCCGCTACGATTACCTCAAGCATGCCGGCAATCCGAACTTAAATTACTGCGTGTTTGATCAAGGGACCAAAGACGAGCTGCTGGAAAAAGCTAAATTAGCTAGCTTAGAGATTAACCCGAACTCGATCTATGTCACTGGCCCTCCAGTTGACCCTCGGATTGTTGCTTGTCGAGATAAAAAACAACCCTGGCGCTCTGGACCGTTGAAGCTGTGTCTCGCTACTGGTGGCTTGGGCACCAACAAGCACGAGTTGCTGCAAATTATCGAGGACTTGGCGCCCATCTTGCGCCAGCATGGCGTTGAGTATCAATTGCTGGTTTATGCTGGCACACATGCTGATATTTATCATGCAGTAGTAAATTTGGCGAAGACGGAACACATCTCAATAGCAAATCTTGAGAATCAAAAAGCCGAGCTGCGGGTGATCTATCACCCGCAAATCGTCGATGCTAACGAGTTATTGATCAAGTATGGATTTAAATGGGCAGATGGGTTTATTACTAAGCCGTCGGGCGACATGGCCTACGACGCAGTGGCAGCTGGCTGCTTTTTGCTCACTCTCAAGGAGTGGGGTGAGTGGGAAGGAGTAATCAGACAAAGATTTGAAGAGCTGGGCATTTCTCGGCGGGCAGTTGCCGAGCAACTGCCCGCCCAACTCATCTCCCTTACCTCCGCTCAGCACAATACCCCGAGTTTTGTCACCCGCGCCATGTCCCAGGCCCAACGTCTCCCCTCACTCTATCTGCACGGAGCGGAAAATATTCTCAAAGCTTATCGAAAAATTGTTACTTCAGCTTCTTAGCTTGCTTGTGTTCGGTGTGCTTGCGACAAACCGAGCAGTATTTACTCAACGGAAAGGTATTTCCGCCCTGTTGTTTCTTCAACTGCTCATTATTTTTGTTGTACTCGGTGATATAACCAAAAGCGTTACACACGCCGCACTTCAACCCTACAATTTGTCTTGGTCCTTTTTTCTTTTTCGGCATATTTCTCCTTTATTGCTTTTCGAAATCAGGCGGCTAGTATATCACAAACATTATGTAATTCTGAGCCACCTCGGGGGGTCGAACCCCGGACCTACGGTTTACAAAACCGTCGCTCTAACCAACTGAGCTAAGGTGGCACTCAATGTAGTTCCGATTTTTATCAGAACGAAGTAAAGTGCCAGGGATAGGGTTCGAACCTATGTAGGCTAATGCCAGCAGTTTTACAGACTGCCCTCGTTGACCACTTGAGTACCCTGGCTTTAATTTAATTGAACAACTCTTTGTCCCTGAGCCCAGAGAGGGAATCGAACCCTCGACCTCTTTCTTACCAAGAAAGCGTTCTACCACTGAACTATCTAGGCGCGTACTGTCTCACCACAACACGCCACCGCGCATTATATCAACCAATTAAACCCAAGAGAAGAACCGTAACTCGGTTAATTTTTTTTATGAAACACGCTTTAATTAAAACAACACCTTCGCGCGTGAGAGACAATTGTTCCCGCTAGTTTGCAGGTGGGCAGGATGCCCGCCCCGCCACGGCGGGGCGGAGACAATCCATAGCCCTTTGATATTCTATCCAGGAAAATACCATGTCTCCCACGCGCGCTGTTAAGGTGCTGTTTGAACTTCTTTATACCAAATTGAGAAGAAAAAATCTAGTTAAACTAACAACTTCACAAAAAAAATCAAACTTGATCAACAGACCGAGACAATGAGATTATTTAGCTAAAATTTTTGCTCTTTTAACCATTGCTTCAGATCTTCACCTAGCTTATCCTCTGCCAACATAAACTTCAGATGAGCCTTCATATAGCGCAAAGGATCACCAGTGGTTAGCCACTCACCCTCAACTTTCTTGACTCTCATCTGACCATCTTTGGCAACCTTATCATTGGCATCTTGAAGCCACAACTCGTCGTCTAAACCGATTGCTCCTGGTCTTAAGTGTTCAAATATTTTTGGTGTCAACACATAGCGACCATAGCTGGCAAGATTAGAAGGAGCTTGATCTCTCTTCGGTTTTTCAATCACTGTCTCAATCAAGTTTTTGGTACCCTCTTTCAGCTTGACAATCCCATAGCGATCAACTTCTTCCCAAGGCACTTCTTGGACAGCCAAAATCCCGTCACAGGGATCTGACTCAAAATCTTCGAGTATTTGCTTGACAGCGCTAATCTCAGATAATACCAAGTCATCACCCCAAAGTACTACAAACGCCTCTTCACTCTCGAGAGCGTCTTTTGCAGTCAAAATCGGGCGACCATTGCCATAAGGTAAACGCTCATCTTGAGGAAAGATAGAAATTTTGGGTAAATCAAACACTTGTTTGACTTTCTCCCATCGATCCAATTTACCTTGACGATACATCAGCGCTCGAATATTCGAGGCTCTACCGAAAAAATAATCTTCAAATTTACTCACCTCTCCGGGTGAAGCAACAATGATAATATCTTTTATCCCGGCTTCGGCACACTCTTCAACCAAGTATTGGATAATTGGTTTATCGATAATTGGCAACATTTCTTTGGGAAATGTTTTGGTAATTGGTAAAAATCTTGACCCAAATCCAGCTGCAGTAATTAAAGCTTTAGTGATTTTCGGCATAATTAATCCTCGCAATTACTAATGACTTATTATTCTACTCTTCAAATTATATAATAATTTAAAGCAGCAGTTGACACTTGTCGTCAGCCCTTGTTTAATGAGATCTACTACATTTTTTGTGTGGTAAGTTTGTATGTTCCAAAATAAGAAAAAACCATCTTTCCTCAACAAAATTAAGTCAATTTTACTTGGCTTCTCCAGAAATAATTATTATAAACCAACGTTCATTTCTTTTTTGCGGCGCGCCCCGCGCCGCACCATCTTTGGTACTGTTTTTTCCTTTATTATTCTTCTTGGAGGAATTGCCGCTCTTCAACTCAGCCAGCAAAATCAAGACGTTAGACAGCAAGCGCTCATCCTAAGCGTACCAACAAATGAGTATCAGGCTTTAGTGACCTTCTATAACTCGGCAGGTGGAGACAACTGGACAAATAATAGCGGCTGGCTGGGTAGCGATAATCCTTGCGATGGATCTTGGTACGGCATAACTTGTTCAAATGTCGACGGAGTTAATTACATTGATAGTCTAAATCTTAGCTATAATAATTTAACTGGATACATCACCCCTGAAATTGAAAAATTGACGCGCTTAAGTTATTTGAATCTTTCTATTAATCAGCTTACCGGCTCAATCCCCGCTGAAATTGGCAATTTAACTAATTTATTTGGTCTGTATCTACACTATAACCAACTCACTGGATCCATCCCAACTCAAATTGGCAATTTGACTAATTTGTCTGGACTATTTTTAAACTCCAATCAACTTACTGGCTCAATCCCTGTCGAAATTGGAAACTTAGTTAAATTAGAAGGTTTACAACTTAGCGCCAATCAACTTGAAGGTAGCCTGCCGCAAGAAATGGGTAACCTAACTTTATTAAAATTTTTATATCTAGGTGAAAATCAATTTTCTGGAGAAATTCCAATTAGTTTTGCCAATCTTAATAATCTGCAATATTTTTATTGGGTGTATGGTAACGACCTGTGTTTGCCCCAATCAAGTCCAGAAATAATCAATTGGTACAACCAAATACCTAAAAAGGACACACTATCAGACTCAGATTACTGCCAGGAGAATACTGTACCTACGAATACCCCCACCCCCACACCTCCATCAGGTTGCTCTGGCGATCTATATCTCAGAGGCAGAATTTGGAATGACGTTTATGAAGATTTTGAGAGAGATTATGCAGAGCCACTTTTATTATCCTACTCCGGGTTCGCAGATGTGAGCGTGTCTTATGACTGCGGAGTAGTCTCTGGTGGCACGACAAATGTTGATGGGGAAGACGATACAATGTGTGGTGTTTCAGCAGGAATAGGTCCCTTTTCAACTACCGCCCTACCAAAATGTCAAATTGAAACATGCACAATTACGGCAAAAATTAATACACCCGGTTGGTACTTTACAAGAGAAGGAGTAATTAGAAATTTCTCAAATATGTGTTTACTTGAGGGAAGAGATGCAAACTTATATACTGCTGAATGTCTAACTAGAGATTTATCAAATAAATGCACAGAACTGAGGTACAACACTGATTCAGTCCCACTAGATATTCCTTTCCCATACTTACTACCTTCTAATGACATAAATATCAACGTCTGGTTCGGTATAAATAATGCAGAAGTAGCTACACCCACGCCCACTGCAACAATCACACCCACAGCAACACCATCAACTCCCACTATCACCCCCACCCCCACGCCGACAATTACTGTAACTCCAACTCTCTCACCCTCCCCCACACCCACTCCAACAACAACAGTGACGCCACCCACGCCCACACCCACAATTCCGACTGACGTTCCTCCGATATGCTTGCAAGATAGTTTTCATTTGTACCCCTCTTCGTTTGACTCACTTGAAGGAGCCGTTGAGGTATTAGTAGAAGGTAGTGCACAAGATGACGTTAAGTTAGTAAAGGCTAACATAAGTTGTTTAAGTGAAGCTAACCCTTCTAGCCCATGGGAATTAATTACTACACATTGGCTCCAACCTTCTTTGAGCTCAGGTTTTCAGTCAGACGTATATTTACCTGATCCTTGCATAACTCATCTTAGATCAACGGGGTCGACTCAAATGCGAGTAGAGATTTTTGATAGTTCAGGAAATATTTCTACGGGAGAAAACAACTGCTATGGGTATGTATACTATGATTCTTCCCCCACCGTCACTCCAACGCCAACAGCTACACCCACTGTTACACCCACCATCACACCCACGGCTACTCCTACACTAACTCCAATTCCCACTGTTACTTCTGGTCCTACTCCAGAATACAGCATCGTCTTTCCATACAAGCTTCAGGGCTTGAATCGAGCCGGAATCATGGTCACTACCAAGATATTTTTCATCCCTCTCAATCAAGATGGTACTCCAAACACCTTTGGGCAAGCAGTAGAGAAAGAGGCCATCTTTGCCAGTAACGAAAATGCTTGGCTCTTACCCACCACACCAATAGATTTAGCAGAATTAATCCAACTTAATCCAAACACGGAAACTTTCCAAGTTAAAGTCAAGACCCCAGTATCTTTACGCAAAATCGTGGGACAATTTATCCTCTACCCAACAACATCTAATGTTGTGATAGATCCATCTTCAGATAACGGTCCTTGGATCAGTGAGACAGTAAAAATTGGCGACTTCGTTCAAGAAGGAACCGGCTTCAATCAAATAAATTTGCTCGACATCGGTGACATTCTGGCTATTTTCCAAGATCTAAGCGTCCCAGTCACTGATTCAATCAGAAAGTATGACGTTAATTACGACAACCAATTCAACATCCTTGATATTGGTTTGGTATTGGTCAACTGGACAGAATTATCAATTATGGGAGATTAATTAAAAATTTATATTAACTTAATGGCGTTATGCAAAATAAACACCTGCTCAAGAGTATTATTTTTTCACTAATTGTTGTTATCGGTCTTGGAATGATTGTTGCCATAAATTTACTACAAAATAAATTTATTAACCAACCTGTAAATCCAACTCCAATCGCAGACCTTCAGACTGCGATTCCAACTCAAACAAATCGCGATTCAATGTCGCTCATGATTGAAAAATTAACAACTCCTGACCAAACACAGATGGAAATATTGCACACAACTACCGAGTCGAAAACTTTAATTGGCTTAAGCCTGAAAATTATGGTCGGCGAGTATCGACCAACAGATGCATCAATACCACCCTTTGTCTTGAATGAACAACTTCAACAGGCAGGAGTCGTGGACCAGATTAATAAATGGAGCTGTGAGGATCAGAAACCATGTTCAATCGATATTGCTCTAATCAACATTTCTCCAGGTGGATTTACCGTTGACCCAGGTCAAAGCTTGGGTCTGATCAAGATTGATAAAACTGATCAGCGTGAGCAGCTCAGCTTGGAACTTGTTCCTGATCAAACCCAAGCTTTGACTCTGGGCGGAGAATCAGTCACAATCGAATTCAAATAAATCGAATGCTGAAAACAATTGTTGAACCACCACCATCACCTCAAACAAACTCTCAACCTGATAGTCAAAAATTACCGTACACCATGGTCAACACTCCTCCTAATGTTGTAAATCCACAACCAACTAGTTCTCCTTCAACTATTTCTCCTGCAGTAAAAAGCAGCTTGATACATAATAAATCATTCGTTTTTGGCACAGTCGGTATATTAATTTTAGCGGCAGGCATTGGGGCGGCTGTCTTTCTATCTTCGCAATCCCAAGACAGCCGCAAGCAAGCCTCTGTCCCGGGAGGACCGGTCCAAATCTCAATCACACCCACTGAAAAAACTATTAATGTAGGAGAAACTTCGACTTTTACGACCTTTATCAATACTCAAGGAAGAATGATTGCGGGAATTTCGGTGCGACTCAGCTATACTTTTTCTGGATCAGCACCACTCCTTACCGCTTCCAACCCCACTCCGCTAATTCAACAAACTAACACCAGTTGGAACTGTATGATTGCCAAAACCACTGTAGCAGAGGGCAAAGTCAATATAGATTTGGGTTGTACTACATCTGACACTTCTGGATATAGTAATAGCACTAACACTCCACTATTTTCAGTTTCTTTGACTGCCGGTCAAACTTCTACTTCTAGCCCAGTCGTTCTCGCATTCGAACCGAACCTAACAATGGTTGTAGACAAACAAAGTGGAGAAGATATTGCAGCTACCCCCTCCAGTTCCGCCTCAGTAACAATTGTGAGTAATACGGCTACGGCCACTCCTACCCCATCACCCACAGCACCTGCAGCGGCCACAGCTACGCCCACTCCCACTGGACAAACCGCAGCCACAGCTACTCCCACACCAACTCGATCAACAACAGCTGCTACAGCTACTCCCACACCAACTCGATCATCAATAACAGGTACCCCCACTCCCACTGGACAAACCACAGCCACAGCTACCCCAACCAGAACACCGACTCCTACAAATACCTCTTCGACCACTACTTACAGCTGTAATCATACTTGTTCAGCTAATCGAGATTGTCAATCAAGTCTGGCCTGCTTGAATGGCTACTGTCGAGATCCACGTTGTCCAAGTGACACAACGTGCGGGTGTCAAAATAAAAATGTAGCGAGCGAATCGGGAACATCAACCCTTCCTGAATCTGGAGGTGCTCCCTACTCAATTTGGCTGAGCATCTTAGGTGGTCTGCTCATCTTCAGTAGCATCAACTTTGCCATTTTGCTAAAAAAGCAAGTTTAAATATGTCAACTCTCTCTTCGCAAAAAAAAGTGCAATTGAATTTTCTTGATCCGAAAAATTTTGGATTTATTTTTGTCAGTTTCATCAGCCTTTGCCTATCCTTATTCATGATTGCCATCGGACTGGAAAACATAAAAGATAATCAAACCAGCTTATATCTTCAAGCAACGACACCTCAGTTCAATTGTTCAACAATTAACTCTATTCCAAATGAGGAGTGCCAAGCACTAACGCAGTTTTACACTTATACATCTGGAAACGGCTGGACCTTCGCTGAAACAGAAACTCTATGGTTTTCTACAGACAACCCCTGTAACTGGACTGGATTAAGATGCAATTCGCATCAAAGACTCGAAGCGATTGAACTTGATTCGCGAAATTTGGTTGGCAGCTTGCCTGCGGGTATCTGGGGCTCGTTAACCCAATTAATTAAAATCGATCTCAGAAATAATGATCGACTGGGAGGAGCAGTTCCTGCTTCAATTGAGCCACTCCAGTTACAAGAGTTGTATACCGGTGGAAGTAACCTATGTTTATCGACAAGTCTTGAGGAATGGTACTTAGCGATCGAAATTACAGACGAAATTTTCCAATGTCAATCTAATACTCAATCACTCAAAGAGTGTAATGAAGTCTGCACAACTCATAGCCAATGTGTCAACGACCTACTTTGCTTTGTAGTGGGTGATTCCCAACGCTGTCGCCTTGCAAATAACCCCCAAAGCAGTCAATGCCAGGATCTCCCAGATGATGGACTAAACTTTGAGTGCAATCACTACTGCTCAAATACTGGTGAGTGTGCCGATGGCCTAACCTGCTGGTACAATCGCTGCCGCTACCCAAATAATGTCGAGAGCTTGACCTGTAATCCTCCTCCAGCAGAACTTCAGGAGCGAATGATGGCCAACTGTAATCAAAGCTGTGATTCAAATCGTGACTGCGAGATTAACATGCGCTGCTATCAGGGCGCGTGTCGCTTGGCGATCAATCCAAGCAACTCACAATGTCTGCCCGTCACTAAGATCGATGCGGTGGTGCGACCGACGGTCGCACCACCAAAAGGAGGAACATACCAACCAACACCAACGGGCATGTCACCTTCACCTACTACCTATCCCACCACACTGCCATCACCAACCCAAGCAAGTAGATCAGCAACTATCTCCCCCACCGCAGAAGAAATGACCGTAACACCCACACCTACGCTCGAATCCACCTCCGTAATTGATGACCAACCACCGACCCCATCTGCTTTGTCAGCATTACTAACTTTTGTCAAAACAAAATGGCAAGCTTTGATTGCATTTTTGCAGAACAGCGTAAGCAAGCTCAAGTTTGAACAGAACTCCCCTCGCACCAAAGTCGGGTTCGGTTTGATTGTTCTCGGTCTAGGACTGATGATCTTCTCCCGTGCTCTACCCAAAGAATCATCACTCCCTGAAAAAGAAGACAGTCTGAAGCCACCGCCTTCAAGTATGGTCAACCGGGTCAAACAAAAAAACCTATTTTCCCGTTTCAACTCAAACCAAACCGAGAGTAACTAAATCCGCTGATTGCTTAATCTGAGAAAATAACATAGAATACAGCACTTGTTTATGATAAAATTACTTCCTTATCTAAGAGAGGTGAAGGCAGAGCTGCACAAAGTCAGTTGGCCAACCAAAGAGCAAACAAAACAAAAAACTGTTGTAGTTGTTATCGTGAGCATCATTATTGGACTTTATATTGGTTTGAGCGACTTCGTCTTTCAAGAATTGATCAAATTTATTATCAGTTAAAAATATGAGCAAAACCGCTGTTCCCACCCCACCAGAAATCCAAGAAGTGCAAGTTAAAACCCCCAACTTGGTTGTAATATCTACCCTAGAAAACAAAAAAGCCCGCTGGTATGTGGTACATACTTACTCAGGATACGAAAATAAAGTGGCAGAAATGATCAAGCAACGTGCTGAAACTCTGGGACTAATTGATAAAATTATTGAAATTTTGATTCCCACACAAGAAAAGATCCAGATTAAACGCGGTCAGCGTAAGACTGTTAATGAGAAGATTTTTCCCGGTTACATGTTGGTCCATATGGAGCTATCTGATGATTCATGGTTGGCCGTGCGCACTACCCAGGGAGTAACTGGGTTTGTTGGCGTCGGCAACAAACCCACCGCTTTACCCAAGCACGAAGTTGAAGCGATTCGCCAATACATGCATCAAGCGGCACCTCAATACAAAGCGGACTACTCCGAGGGCGAAGCCGTCAAGATTACTGATGGACCCTTTAATGACTTTTTGGCGACTGTCAAAAGTATTGATGAAGAAAAGGGTAAAGTTGAAGTGTTAGTAAATATTTTTGGTCGAGAAACTCCGGTAGCGCTCGATTTCTTACAAGTCAAAAAAGTTAGCAGTTAACTAGAAGTTTTATATGGCAAAAAAAATCGTTAAAGTCCTCAAACTAAATCTCCCCGCTGGCTCGGCTACTCCCGCTCCTCCAGTCGGTCCCATTCTAGGTCAAGCCGGGATCAACATGATGGATTTTATCAAGCAGTACAACGAAAAAACTGCTGATCAGCGCGGCCAAGTCATTCCTGCAGAAATCACCGTTTACCAGGACAAATCATTTACCTTTGTTCTAAAAATTCCCCCTGTGTCAGATTTAATTAAACAAACTCTAAAACTCAAAAAAGGCAGTGGCAAAAACAAACTTGAACCAGCTGGTTCGATCACAGCTGATCAAATTAAGGCGATTGCCGAAAAAAAATTGTCAGATCTCAATACTACCGATCTAGAATCCGCCATCAAAACCGTCTCTGGAACCGCCCGCAGTATGGGCATAACGATTAAGTAAAATAATATTCTGAAATTTACAAAGGAGCAATATGGGTGCCAAACGTAACGTCGACATGACAAAAACTGCCGACAAAATTAAGATTGTTAAAGCAGTCGAACTAACTCTCGATGACAAAACTGCTCCGACTGGTTCTGTCGCAGAGAAAGAAGAAAAAGCTGGAGCGGCTGTTCAAGCCAAACCAACCCAAATTAAAGCCAAAAAAAATCGCGGCAAAAAATACGTAGCCGCTCGCTCCATGATTGACAAAACCAAAGCTTTTTCTCAGAGCGAAGCAATTGAGATGGTCAAAAAAGCCTCTTTTACTAAATTTGCCGGCACTTTAACCGCCGATCTAGTAGTGAGAGAACCAGGCGACCTAGGCAAACTGACTTTTCCTCATGCCACTGGCCAATCTATTAGAGTAGCGATTGCCTCAGATGATTTAATTAAAGACTTAGAGGCCGGCAAGATTGATTTCGATGTGTTGCTCTCTGCTCCATCATTTATTCCTAAGCTAGCCAAACATGCCAAATTACTTGGTCCCAAAGGCCTAATGCCCAATCCAAAAAACGGCACCATTACTCAACAACCAGAAAAAGTAAAAGCTGAGCTGGAAAAAGGCAGTGTCACCATCAAAACCGAACGCAAGGCACCTCTCGCCCATGTGGTGATTGGTAATTTGAAGATGTCGACAAAAGAATTGTCCGCTAATTTGGAAGAATTGATTAGAGTAACACAATTCAAACTACTGCGCTGCTATCTCTCTTCGACCATGAGCCCCAGCGTTAGAGTAAAAATAGATTAATCTATCTGATCTCCGAAAATCGATTCTGCAATTTCTGGTAGATGATAAGTAATTTTTTTAGTACTCTCCTCCCCTTCCACATAAGTGACGGTGAAAACCTGATTATTTTTTTCTAGTACTTGTCTTACTTCTTCTCCCAACATAGCTTTATTGATGGCTTCCTGCAATCTTTTTGAGAGTGGAGCCCGAACTCTTTTGCCCTCAACTCCTATTGCTGTCAAAATTTTATTAGCTCTCAGCCATAATAACTTTAGTAAGGTCACTACTGTCTCTTGATCTCCAGGTGATAATTGTAGTTCATCGGTGATAATTGCAGCTGCGTGCTGATCGATAGTAGCCTCGACAACTTGATTCATAACCGGAAGTGCCGCCTGCAATTTTATAAACAGATTATTTAGGATTGGTAAATCTATTCCTAATTTATCAATCATTTTAAAATTTACGATCGAATCTGAGTTCAACCACTGACCACCCAAATTAGGTAAATTATTTAGCATCACTCTAAAACCACGAGTGTCAGAATGCTGAATCTCTGATTCCCCAGCAGAAACAAGATTTCCGTCATGGACGGGTGCCTTCTCTTCTTTCGGAGTTGGGATGTGAGATTGCATCTTCACTATCTCAAATTGACCAAGATAACCAATTGCTAAATTTCTCAGCCAATCAATTGTTCTTGCGGAAGCTGAATCGCCGAAGCTCTGTTTGAAATTACTCATATTACCGTTGTCGAGAAGATTGAAGCTTACTTGAATGTTGCCAGCAAACACAACTTCTACTTCGACCATTGCCTTAGAGTTGGAGTCAGATTTTAGTTTTTTTAATAAGAGAGTCCTAATACCCAACTCATAAATCTTTTTTTCTTGAGGATTAACAGTGCTAAATTTAAACTCCCGCCCACCTCTAGTAAGAGTAAGGCAACCAATTTTTGCTAAAGCTAACGCCTGATCGGGCATACTCAATTTATATCTCTCCGGGCTGACTGCTAATAACAAGTCAATTGTGCTTATGCCCGAAAGATAATCTGCTTCGGCAAGACTGGGTCTTCTTTGATAAACAGCCAGCTCATCTCGCGCAAAATCCATGATTATTTTAAAGTTATCGCTTTGACTTTGAGCACCGTCTGTTCCAACAAGATAATCATTTCTGACAAACATGACTACTGGCAAATGATTTTCAACCGGAAGGACAACCACTTTCATTTGGTTACTCAACGGTAAGATATTCAATCCCTCAATTCCAACAGGTAAGCCAACTCGGTTAAACGGCAGTTGGCTCCAATCACCAAGCCAATCAGGGCTTTCTGGAGCAGATATCCTGAAGGCATCAAAAGGAGATCCTGAGGGAGCAGCACCTTTGCTCCAATAGTCTTTTACTCCTGATACAGCACTAGCAATAAATCCCGGATACGTAGTACTTTCTTTACCAACGCCATTTTCAACACGCTCCCCATTCGTAAGGATGATTCTTTTAGTCATAGGTCTCAATAGATGCCTGTTTCTTTCATACACAGCGCGCATCTTTGATGAAACAGCTTTTGTATTATTAAATAATGAATCAATTACTTTGCCTGCGTTCGCAACATTATGCGAAGCAATCAATCCAAGTATGACTGACATCAAGTCACCAATAAATCTAGGAGAATTCTTTTCCCAATCTTGTTCATTTGTTAAAGTTCGCTGGTCATGCTCTGTGTTTTGTACCTGCTCTTGAACAAAATTCAATAATTCCAAAACCTGATAGATAGACAATTTTCTTTCGAAATGTTCGATAACATATGATAAATATAACTGTCTTTTAGCTAAATCAGGAGTAGTCAGAATCGCAATAATATAATTATGCCAATTCTGCAAAATCGTTTCAAAGTTCGGAAATAAATCTTCTCTTAGTTCTAATAAATCGGAATACTTTTTCTCAGTTAATCTAACCTTTGTTGCAACTTTTGATTTGTTGGATTTTTTGGGATTCCTTTTGTCAACATCAGTATCAACGTCTGAAGCGGATAATTGCATTACCAATGGTAGCTGCTTAATAGGCTCTTCAAGTTTAGCAAGAACCATTTTCCTTGCAAGATCGTTGTCCTTGGCTAATTCCAAGAGATATAAATACTCCTCAACCGATAGCACCGTCTTTGACCTAATTATTTCCAAAGATTGTTCAGGATGATTAATGTCCTGAACACGAACGGGCGAAGCTTCACGACCACTCTGTGGCATAAATTATTGTTCGTTTTTTACTGAAAGTAGCTCAATCAATTGAGTAAACGACTGGGCGCCGAGGTCACCTTGGTCGCGACTCCTTACCGCCACAGTCTGATTAGTTGCTTCCTTGGCGCCCAAAATCAGCATATAAGGAATCTGCTGAAGCTGAGCATCGCGGATCTTGGCCTGAAGGCGCTCGCTTCGATCATCTAGTTCGGCACGAATTTTCGACTGAGCTAACAGCGTAATAATTTCTTGAGCGTATTGGTGCTGCCCATCGGTGATGGGCAGCACTTTCACCTGAACCGGCGCCAACCAGAATGGAAACTTGCCACCAGTGTGTTCAATGTACACGCCCATGAATCTTTCTAACGAGCCCAGCAATGCCCGATGAATCATAAACGGCTCGTGCTCACTGCCATCTTCTCCCACATACTTCATTCCAAACCTGCCAGGTAGGTTAAAGTCGAGCTGAATCGTTGATAGCTGCCACTTGCGCCCAATGCTATCAGTTACTTTGAGATCAATTTTGGGACCATAAAACGCTGCACCACCTTCATCAACAACGTAATTGTCGAACCCAGCGCTTTTCATTGCCTGTTTCAACGCTTCTTCAGCTTTCTGCCATTTATCCGTCTCACCAATAAATTTATCAGCACCAGCTTCACCGCGCGTGGACAGATTAACCTCAAACTGTTCAAACCCAAAGTGACGCAGGATATATAGAGTTAAATTTAATGCCAAGTTTAATTCTTGTTGAAGTTGATCAGGCGTACAGACAATATGAGCATCGTCTTGAGTAAACCCGCGCACTCGCATCAGGCCGTGAAGCGTCCCAGATTTTTCGTAGCGGTAAACCGTACCCATCTCGGTCCAACGTAGAGGCAACTCTTTGTAGCTACGTGGACGGTGCTTGTACATCTTGACGTGAAATGGGCAGTTCATTGGCTTAAGTCGGTACTCTTCGTTTTCGATCCCAAATCCGTCATACATGCTGTCGCGGTAAAAATCCAAATGACCGGAGTGACTCCACAGTTGACTACTGGCAATGTGCGGGGTGACAACGGGTTGATACCCACTTTCAAGATAAGTGTTAAATGCAAACTCCATGACTTTGTGCCGGACAAACGCGCCCTTGGGCAACCACATGATCAACCCCTGACCAACTTCATCGTCAACCATGAATAATTCTTGTTCCTGTCCCAGTTTGCGGTGGTCGCGTTTTTTGGCCTCAGCCAAAAAACGCAAATGTTCATCAAGTTCTGCCTGGCTGGGAAACGCGGTACCATAAACTCTGGTTAACATCTTATTTTTTTCATCACCATGCCAATATGCCCCAGCCAGGCTGAGGAGCTTAAACGCTTTAATCTGACCAGTTGAACTGATATGCGGACCTTTGCATAGGTCAACAAAACTTTCGCCTGTTTTAACTTTCGCCAAATCTACTTCTCCAGTCCAGTAGACACTGATTTTTTCGTCTCGATTAGCGATTTGATCCAACCATTCTAGCTTGTAGGGGTTATCGGCAAATAACTCACGAGCTTCAGCGATACTCACTTCGTGGCGGCTGATCGGCAGATCAGCCGCGATAATCTTCGCCATCTCTTTTTCAATGCGTTCAAACTCATCCTCACTTAATTTGAAATCTGCGCCGCTGTCAAAATCAAAGTAAAACCCCTCTTCCGTCGCCGGTCCCATCGCCATGATTACCCGTTCGGCGCCAAACAAACGAATCATTGCTTGAGTGAGAACATGCTCGGCGCTGTGTCGAAGAGCCAACAATTCTTGATTTTTATCTGCTTGATCTTTATTATCATTTTGTTTTGACATAATTTGCTTTCTTCTCTCTGTATTTTACTAGATAATCTCCAAATTTTTGGTACAAAAAAGCCCCGCTGAGGGCGGGGCGACACCAACATCACCACCTCCCTCAGGGGCTGGTAGTAGTGCTAGTGGTATTAACAACATTTAGCAACATTGACAGAAAGTATATCACACGTTTGTTACTACCCTCGCTGCCCCACCACGAGAAATATACTCCATCGGTTGTGCCTGCTGCCAAACATAATCAAACAGCTGTTTTTGCATTTCGGCCAATTCAGTGTTGTATATTTCCACGCAAAAAATTTTGTCCGAATCATAAGTATAAGTAGCATAAACGTCGTTATAGATCAGCACTTCAAATCCGATCTTAAGCAGTTTGGGATCCAAGTAACGATACTCAGAGTACCTCTCCACCAACTCATCAATTTGTGTGTACTCACCAAACTCTTTTTGGTTGGTAATGTCACGGGTGACAATTTGGTTGGCAACAAGACGAAGACGAATATCTTCGGCGAACTCGTTCGATAAAAATTCGGACATGTGGCTCATCTCAAAAACTCGGAGTAGTTTATCGGCGCGAGTGATATTGAAACTAACTTGCTCCAAACCAGATAAACCTTCGTAGTAAAGCACTTTGGAAGATTGATCTTTGTGGGGCAAAAGCGCGGTGAGCTGGCTAACCAAACTGGGCAAAGCTTGACTCAAAGCAGCCACTTGCGCCTGCTTTTGCCCCACTAACTGCTCCAGCTTACGCGGGTGAGTCGCCCCAAATTTCATGCCTCGTTCATCAAGTTTAATCTCAACCAACTCTTTGTTTTTGACCGAATCCAGCAACCGATAGATTTTGGTTCTACCCAAGTGTAATTGACGACTCAACTCTAGAGCGCTGACATATCCATGAGTAAGAAGATAAAGATATATCTTGACTTCTTCATCAGACAAACCGTACGGCATTACTAGATTATTTAATCTGTCTGTTTGGTCGGACATCAGCTTGTAATATAGCACATTTATCAACGATAATACCTTAATGAAAAAGCAAACTAACGGTCATTGGCGCGGCACAGGGTTGATTACTCTCTCGGCTGTATTTTTTGCCTCGTACGGAGTCTGGTCGCGGCTGATGCAAACAGACTTGGGAGAATTTTCCCAAGCTTGGACACGGGCGGCGTTTTTGTTACCAATTTTAATTATTGTTGGCGCGTTCACCAAACAGTTTAAACCAATTCAAAAGGCTGACTGGCGCTGGTTTGGGCTGATTGGATCGATGGGCGCTCTTAATCAAGCTCCATATTACTACGCCTTTGCCCATCTACCAGTAGGACTGGCAACGTTGCTTTTCTATTCTGGCCTAACGTTGGGGGGATACATTATCGGTGCGTTATTTTTCAAAGAATTGCTTACAAAGATTAAGCTAACTTCATTAGGACTAGCGTTAATCGGACTGATTGTGATGTTCGGCCAGGATTTTAACTCAACGTCGTTATTACCAATAGCAGCTAGTTTTGCCGCCGGAATCATGGGCGCCACTGCAGTCGTGTTTAGTAAAAAACTCAGCTCGAACTACAGTGAGCTCCAAACTATCATGAGTTACTTGGTATTAATGTTGCCAGCCAACTTAATCCTTAGCCAAATATTTAGCGAAAGTTTGCCCGCGATTACGCATTATGCGGTTTGGTTGCCGGCAATCGGCTACGCACTCAGCTTTCTCTTTGCAAACTTGACAGTGGTAGCGGGTTTCCGGTATCTAGAACCATCTGTTGGAGCATTGATTGGATTGTCGGAAGTAGTCCTGGCTGGAGTTTATGGAACATTACTATTTGCGGATAAGTTAACAGGAGTGATGCTAATCGGCAGCGCGATCGTCCTGCTGGCGATCGCGCTACCAGAATTCACAAAGTTCAAACAGCGATAATTAATCAAACACAAATACCATCTGTTTTTTCAATTTTCCTCTGGCAAAAGCACACTATCAATGACGTGGATCACTCCGTTGCTCGCCAAGATATCAATCCGAGCAACATTAGCGTCGTTTACTTTTATCCCAGAATCACTAACGCCAATGGTTAAATCATCCCCATTTAGAGTTGTAGCTGCGGTCAGCAATGCCACTTCGTTAGCCATCACCCGACCATCTAACAAATGATACTTCAACACGTTTGTTAATGCTTCGGGATCAGCCAATAATTTTTCAAGACTACCTTCTGGAAGTTTGGCAAAAGCTTCATCGGTAGGAGCAAATAAGGTAAACTCACTACTGGCCAAAACTTCACTCAAGCCCGCTGCCTCAACGGCTGTTAGTAAAGTATTGAAACTACCGGCTGCCTTGGCTACTTCTACAAGGTTTTCTTTAGGATAAACCATTGTTGTTTCTTCTACGGGTGGTAACTCTACAGGCGTTACTTCAGTTACTTCGGTTTCAACTGGCTGCTCACCCAAGCAACCGGTCAACAAAAAAGTGCTGGCAATAACCAAGCCAAGAGAGAAGAATATTTTCTTCATCTTGTCCTCCTTTTTTTCTAAATACTACGAAACTTTTACTAATATTTATTTATAACATAATGCGTCATACCTACCAAACCCAAAACATAATAATGACAGGAGTTACATGTTGTGTTACAATCCTCAACGTCCCAAGACAGCGCGCACGCTAGTAAGTCGCGCCGAGGAAAAATTTAGCTAAATTTTCCTTTTTTTTTCGTTTTTGGGTAAGAGTAGAATTTGTGGAAATATAATTATGCCAAATCAACACAACCAACAACAAGTTGAGTTAATCAAAGAAAAATTGGGTAAAGCGAAATCAGCAGTAATCGTAGATTACGCTGGCACCAGTGTTAACGACCAGGTCCAGTTACGCCGTGCGATTACGCAGTCGGGTGGAGAAATTCTAGTCACAAAAAACACCCTGATTGATATTGCCGCTGGCAAGGGTAAACTCAGCGATTCGCTCACGGGGATGAATGCCATTGTGTTTTCTTACGAAGATGAAGTGGCTGCGATCAAAGCGGTGGTTGGCTTTCATGACGATAAAGAAAAACTCCAAATTAAACAAGGTTTAGTTGCTGACAAGGTTTTGTCGGCGAACGAAGTGACCGAGTTAAGCAAGCTACCAAATAAGCAGCAATTAGTCGCCAATTTGCTATCCGTTCTTCAGGGACCAGCGCGAAATATCCTCGGCGTACTAACTGCCGGACCACGCAATTTAGTGTATGCCCTTAAGGCAATTGCGGATAAACAACCAGCAAATTAATTACGATTTAAATCAAGTATTAACTTAGTAATAATTAAAAAAGGAGAAAAAATGTCAGAAGAAACTAAAAAAGACAAAAAAACTCTTTCGGCCAAAGTCGAGAAAATCGTCACCGCCGTTAAAGATCTCTCACTTCTGGAAGTTTCCGAGCTGGTTAAAGCTTTGGAAGAAGAGTTCGGCGTCAGCGCCGCAGCTCCAGTGATGGCCATGGGCGCCATGCCTGCGGCTGGCGCAGCCGCAGCTCCAGCAGAAGAGCAAACTGAGTTTGATGTCATCCTCAAAGATGCTGGCTCCAATAAAATTGGTGCCATCAAGGCAGTTCGCGCCCTCAAACCAGATTTAGGTTTGGGCGATGCCAAGACTTTTGTTGAGTCGGCACCAAAAACCGTGCTTGAAGGCGCCAAAAAGGTTGACGCCGAAGCAGCCAAAAAAGCTTTGGAAGAAGCTGGCTGTGTCGTCGAGCTCAAGTAATTTTAATTTGTCTGAAAATCATCAGCCCCGCCATCGGCGGGGCTGATTTTATTTAACCTGATTCTTTCCCTTTACCAAGTGATAACTTTAAGTTTTATACTTATTTGTTTAAATCTACATTTGAAATTATCAAATCAACCAACGCGCCACAATTCCCAAAGCTAAAAAGCGCAATAGTTTGCCTGCAAAGGTTGGTAACAAGTAATATCGGTAAGAAAAGCCTAGATAACCTACTGTCCCTCCGATAAAATCAAGTGGAAAAGGAACAAGAGAAATTGCAAATAAGCCTGGGCGACCGTGGCGCGCCATCCAGTGGCGCGCCCACTCAGATCTTTTCCCCGGCTTGAAAACATCCTGACCACTTTTCCCCATCACATAAACCACCGAGTCGTTTAACGACATGCCGCAGGCAGACACCAGTGCAAGTAACAAAACATTAAAATGTTGCGCCATCAGCGGAACTAACAGCGTCCCAGGACCAAAGAGATTGAACAAAAACACTCCAGGATAACCAAATTGAGCATAGTAAGCTGGATCAAGTGCAATAAATAAAGTCAAAACGATAAAAACTGCCCCAAGCACCAATAGCACCCGATTAATTAACTTTGCTGAAAGTAGCTGACCAAATATTGACATGGGTTCTTATCTGGGAAAATTAATCTTCATCCCCTACTCCACCGCACCCTGCGCAAGCAGCGCAACTACCTGAGCAACTTACGTCATCGTCTTCATCCAGATCAATCACTGCCACCTTGCGCCGCTGGCCTTTTTCATCGTAGGCATACATTTCTCCTGGTTCTTCTTCCTCTACCTTAAACTTGCGATGGTTGCCACTGCAGGTCCCATCTGGATTACTGGTCAAACCACAACGGCAAACCCAAACTGAATCGCCGGATTTTGTCTTGACTTCAACCGGTGAAGTTGCTGTTTTAATCACACTCCTGGCCATTTCTTCCTCCTTTTGTTACAGACAGTAATTTTAACACAAATTGGCTATTGACCCAGTTGCACTTAGTCTGCTACCTTAGATAGTGCTAAGTCATTTTTAGCAAGTATTAGATATAGTCTGAACAAAGGGAAATTATATGAGCACCGATCCCGTCATAGATACCACTAGCGTAGACAAAGTAGACCAAGAACGCCGCACGGGTCGCGCTGCTGACGCCAGCAAACTGAATATTAACAACTTACCTGACTTACTCACAGTCCGCGAAGTCGCAGATTTACTCCGAGTGTCGCCGCTGACGATCAAGCGTTGGGGCAAACGCGGCAAACTGCCTGCCATCAGAATTAACTCCCGTGGCGACAGACGTTACAAAAAAGAAGCCGTACTCTGGCTCCTTGGTGTTTCTCCAGAAGAAAATGAGTAGCACTTCTCTATTGATATAATCGAGTTGTGGCAAATAAAGAAATTGACAGAAAAAAACTCGATTTTGTTCATCGAGAGCTCTTACCCGAAGTGCAATTTCTTGCTGGCTTGATTTCAGGCTCATTTGTCCTACAGTTGCTCCATAACTCTGAAAACATGCCTGCAACAATTCAACCATTAATTGGATTTATTGAAAAAATTCCAAACCACAGAATCAGCATGTGGATCGTAACACTGATTGCATTTGTGGGTTCTGTTGACGGTGCCCGCAGAATTATTGTTGATCAACTTCCGTTTTATCGGGCATATATTCAAGTTTTTCTTTTCGGACAAAAATTTGAAGATGTAGATGATTCTGGTCAATTGGGCTCAGGCGAACAGGCTGAGCCAAACAAACTTGATTAATCGCAGTTGGCGCTTGATTCGCCGCGGCTGCTGAATCAAGCGCCACAACCACTCAAGACCCAACTGACGAAGAAATTTTGGCGCGCGTGGCAGCGCGCCAGTCAGCATGTCAAAAGTCCCCCCCACCGCCATTACCAACCTTACTCCTGCTTGTTCCAACCACAGGCGATTCGTCTCAATCCAGATCTCTTGTCTGGGGGCACCCAAGGCGACAAAAACCAGCTTTGGTTTGAGTTGCCGAACTACTTCTCGGATACGTAACTCTTCAGCCGGTTTTGGCTGGACAAAATTTTGATAACCTTCCAGCCACGCGATTGATCCTTTGAGGCTCTGAGCTGAAACAATCTTTTTTTCTGCTGCCTCTATGATTTCTAAACTTAATTCTTGTTCGCCGCTTGTTTTTTCTAACTTCACAGTTTTACCTGCATAATTTTTTCCGCCAATAATCAACACCGGCCAAGAATTAACAGATGATAACCTTAATAGCTCTGAGACTAAATCAACACCAGCAATTTTATGTTTAATCGTCTGAATGTTTGGCTTGGTTTGGCTCAGCCAAACCAAGCCAACTCCGTCTGGTAATAAATAATCAAACTTGCGCAAAGTTGTGGCAAACTTCTCATCTTCAAACGCCTGCACCAACTGCTCCGGATTGGGAGTAGCAATTGTCAATATTTGCTGCGTTGCTCGATCTCGCTTAATAATAGAATTTAGCTCATCCACCAGCTGGGGCATGATTCCCCGATAAAACTGAAACTGGTCCACAAAATTCGAAAAATTCATTGACTCAATTATATCCTAAATTGAATCGTGATACTCAATAATGGCCACAATTCCGCATTGCAAAACTAGGAAATTTCGGCTATTATAAGTGCACTTGGTATTTTAGTAAGTACGCTTATAATATGGCAAAACCACTCTTTTCACTTTCTTATAGTATTGCTCAGTCACCTGAATTGATCTGGGAAGAATGGCAGAAAACTGATTTTTGGCGCCAAAGTTGGCTTGGCAAAAGCCAGCACTTCTATATTCCTGCTCTTAGCTCGAAAATTACAGGGACTCTCAAACTTCAACCGCTGCTACCACAATACACTTTCACTTTGAGTAAGTTTCAACCCAATGATTCTCTGGAGTTTACTTTTTCTTCACTCGTTCAAACATTAACTGTTGCCCTTAGCTTGACCGGGAGCGATCCCACAGTTTTGAATATTTCCGTTAATTCTTATACCAACTCCTCACCTTCTGGTTTAATTTTTGATTGGCTAGCCAAGCCGTACTTTCGCCAATATTCTGATCGAGTGGCATACCTCTGCCGCGAGCTGCAAGTAGAAGAAACGAAAGAAATAACCACTCAATTTTCAGAACAGTCACCATCCACAGACTCAAGTGCTCCAATTTTCCCTAGTGATGGATTTTTTATGTGGCACTTGATTAATAATTGGCAAAATCAGCTAGATTTAGCACTAAAAAACTTTCACTTAACTTCTACTCAGTGGCTGCTACTGTTCAATTTGGTCAAAATGAATGAATCTGGTGAGGAGACAACTACTTCTACTCTGGCAAAATCACTTCAACTCCACGAGGTCCATGTGTCGGACGTGATCAAAGTTTTGGTGAAAAAACACCTCGTACATAAACTCAAACTCCAGAGTGACCAACGCAAATTCAAGCTCACCGCGACTTCTCAGGGCAAATTGCTGGCTGTTGAAGCACACACCACCGTCATTCAAACCGAGCGCAAGTTTTTCTCTTCTCTCATGGGCTCAGAGCGCCAGCAATTTGCTCGGCTAATTACAAAACTGGCACAACCTCAAGGTAATTAATCATCAAACCAGTTCACTACCAACAAATTCAAGATTTGACTCATCAATTTCGCTTGCTCTCTGCCATAAATTCATAAAGTATCGGCTGAAAGCCACGCCCAATGATTCATTATCAAACTCAACTACTACTCGCTGGTCGGTTTGAGTTGGATTGTTGACCGCCAAAAGCACATGCTTTTGATCAACTACTACCAAGTGATATCCAGATTCTGGATAATGCTTGACTGCCCAACCCATTTGAATATATGAATGTAATAAGTCATAGTTAAAACGGGTT
>CAZZBW010000007.1:0-49233 GCA_964653045.1 uncultured Pseudomonadales bacterium
GACCTGCTTTCACAGTTTACCTTTCCATTCCGGAAAGTATCGTGCCTAAAACAGTTGGTTTTAAAGAAAAGTGGTCAGTAATAATGATTTTTGTTATACTGGCCGACTATGAAAATGTCGGCCCAACATAAATCTATCTGGATCGGTTTGGGAGTTGGTGCGCTTTTTCTGGTGATGTTTTTTACCCGAGCTAACATTAAACAAATTGATTTAACACCAAGTCTTGCCAATCCTGAAGGCGCACCAACCCCCATAATCATATCCACTCCGTTTGCCGAGATGACTATTCCATATTTGCGCAACTTGCCCATCGACAGTGAGTTAGCTAAGTTAGATCCATTCGAAAACAACGGATCGTATCAGTCATATCTCACTTCATATATGTCTGAAGAATATCGAATCAATGGCTTGCTAACCATTCCGACTAGCGAGATGCCAGAGGGCGGTTGGCCGGCGGTGGTGCTCATTCACGGCTACATTCCACCTGCTCAGTACCAAACCACTGAGCGATATCAAGATTACGTCGATTACATAGCCAGAAATGGTTTTGTTGTGTTCAAAATTGATTTGCGTGGTCATGGTGATTCTGAGGGCGAAGCCAGCGGCGCCTACTATTCTGGTGATTACATTATTGATACGTTGCATGCGATTAATGCTCTTGAAAAATCTCCTTCAGTAAATCCCGCGCGAATTGGTTTGTGGGGCCATAGTATGGCTGGAAACGTCTTGCTAAGGACAATGGCTGTCAAGCCCGATATAAAAGCCGTTGTCATATGGGCGGGCGCTGTGTTCTCATATCAAGATTGGCAAGAGTATGGATTATCCGATCACTCGTTTCGCTTGACCGACTTGGAGCGCTCGGATCGTCAATCCGAGCGCCAAGAGCTGTTTGACACGCACGGCGAGTTCAGTCCGGATAATGAGTTTTGGCGCACAGTTCCTGCGACTAATTACCTACAAGACATGACTGGCTCGATCCAGCTTCATCATGCTGAGGATGATGCGGTCGTTAACGTTGCCTATAGCCAAAATTTAGCCGAATTACTAGAGCAAGTAGGTACTTCTTATGAATTCTACGATTACTCCAGTGGTGGTCACAACCTTACCGGCAGTGCTTTTTCCACAGCCATGCAAAGAACTGTTGAGTTCTATCGCACACACCTAACCGGTGCAGAGTAGAGCGATTAGTGATTTTATATCTGCTCTAAAGATCTCAGTTGCAAATGCTTTCGCACGGTATGCCGTCATCATCCGCATCACGTGCGCTACAGCCACAGTCATTCAGCTGAAAGTAAGCTTCCTCGCAATTGGCCATACTAGGGCAAGATTTACTGCAGTTACACACGTACCCAGTCGTATTAGTGCTAGCAGGTTGAATCACTGCCGGTGGTTTAGTTGGAATAGATACCACGGGGGCAATATATACTGGTGCTGAGGTTGCAGATTTAGTTGGTAATGGTATTACAGCTGGTGTAACAACGTTGGTCAATTGCTGATCAAGAACTTTGTTTGGATCTTTATACGTACCCGTATAAAGATCCCCATTGCATGTTTCTTTTGCCCATAGTCCTTTTAAATCATTTTTAGCACTCAACTCTCCCGCACTGATCCGGTCCTGATATTTTGTATCAGGGGGATAAGCAGAAGCCAAAGCAAACCCTGCAGCAGTCATATACTCGTTTACCATGACTTCTCCTAGCCATATGTATCGCAGAAACCTTTCGTATTTATCTTTGTCTGAGCTGTCTTTTTCCAGCACGACTTCTTTATTCAGCACTAGATCTTCCAGAGCCTGTTTTGCTTCCGGTCCGTAGCACTGGATAGGCTCAGACGGGTGACTGATTTCTGGCGTATCGATTCCGATTAATCTGATAGGAATATTTTCACCGTTAATCTCTACCCTCAGGGTATCGCCATCTGTTACTGAGATCACTTTAGCCATCTCTTGCGCAGTCTCAGAATCTACATTTGGATTGATTACTTCTTCTGGTTCTATACTTTCTTTAAGTATTGACTCCACTTGTTTTTGACCAGTATTAAACTCTTCTGGAAAAATTGTCATTCCAATAAAAATTAAAACTGTGATTATGATCAACCTCAAACCGCTGTTGAGTTTTTTCTTTACCGTGGAATTTATCACTGCAAAGGATGGGGGCAAGACGATCAAACCTGCCAGAGTAACTAACAATGGTCCAAGAAAATTATCTCTAGACGCAGACGTGGTGCCTGCAATCAGAATTATTATGCCAATAATCCATATGGCGATTTTTTTCAACAATGAAAGATTCATGTTTATCGATATTATGACACACTCACATGAACAGATATAACAAACAGCCCGCCGATTTCTCGGCGGGCTACTTAGGTGTCGTTCTGCCCAACTCGGCCTAGTAAAGGCTTGGGTAAATTTTAACAGTTATAAAACCGCTATTGTCACCGTACGCAGTATCTACAATAGTAAACTCAACGTTAGTGCCGTCACCATCCATCACATATGTGTACTCGTGTTCAGGATTAAATATGGCTGGCTGCCAAGCTACAGCAGCACCATCAACCCACAGCTGTAGTTTTGTTGTCGCTTGTTGATACCAACCCGCAACACCACCAGGAGCATATGAAGCACTTCGATAGTTCCAAGCTGCATCGGCTATTCCATATTCTCCCCAACTAGCAAAGCGATATGTTCCACTTGCTTCAAGAAGATAGCTTTTACCGTCTTCCAGTACAACATTACTGTATGTTGGACTTGGTGTGTCGGCGGAAGTACCATATGGGGTAGCTTCAACAGTATCAATTGGTTCGCCAGTTCTATCAAAACCATCCAGCTCGCCGTCATTCATATCCATAATAAAGTCTTCAATCACACTCTTACTACAGCCAAATTTATAGTGACCTCCGTAATCTTCTCCGGTTAAAGAAGAGAGTTTTTCAAGTATTTGAAAGCAGCTGCAGCCATTTGTATCTTCTACACTGAATTGCGAAGTATCTTCGTTTTTGGTTTTTCCCGGCGCTAACGTTGTAAACATGTTTGCTCTGCCGCTGTACCAAACATGTCTGTTCACACCAAGTTCTTCAGGTTCGTCAATGACGGTCTCTGGGCAAGAATCTACTTCATTTAGAACAAGATCACTGTCATCGTCATAAAAACCTAATGATTCTTGATCTAGTGCTACCTTCCACACTCTTACCTCATCAATTAATCCCTTGAAAGCTAGAGCGCCCCCAGCTTCACTAGCTGGCTGGCCTCCTATTCTCAAAGATAGTTCATTATCAAAGAGATTGCCTGAAGCACTAATAGAAGCTCCTTCGTTAGCACCATCAAGATATAGGCTTACATTGGAATTGTTGTATATCATGGCCACGTGATACCACACATCCTTTTGAAGCACAGTAGTACCATTCACTATTTTGGCTGCACCACTCCCGGTAGTACTATTATTAACCCACGCCCTTAATTTGTTTCCGTTAATATCAAGTCCGTAGCTTCTGTCGGACTGGTGCCCTTTGCGAATAATATTTTTATATCCAGTTAGAACAGCGGCCTCATCAATTTTTATCCAGGCCTCAAGAGTTGCGGAGATATCCATGTCGAGACTATTATCATCGTTATCAGAAACATCCACGTAGTCATCAGTTCCATCGAGCTTAATTGCTTGACCAACGCGACCTGCTTCATAGTCTGGATTATTTTTTTCTTCTCCATTATTCATGTAATTGCTGCTATCATCAGCATTTTCTTCGAATTTCCACCAACCAACTAAATCATCGGCAGTGGCAGCGCTTGCTGTTGTCACAAAACTGAATACAAATGCAAGTCCAAGTACTGTTCCTAATATTTTCTTCATTTTTCCTTTCCCTAATTATTACTAAAAACCAGCCTCGTGGCTGGTTTCAATAAATATTAACTTTATACTCTGTTCTGCAATTTTCCTTCCAACAATGTATACACACAATAAAAGTGGTGTGCAAGAGCCGTAGAATGTATAATCCAGACTCACGAATTATTAAGGTATATTAACTAGCTCAAATGAATCCAGAACTAAGATCAGCCATGTTAGGTCAAGGCGATGCGGAAACCGGCAAAGAGAGCGATCGCAGACTTTTTAATGACTTGTTGCGGCTATCTGCAGTTGGCTTATTACAGCTAGTTGAGCGAGTTAAGTATCAAGTGGTGGTCACACCAGAGTCTCTAGCAAACTTGCGGGCTGCCAATGATGTCTTGGTCAGTGAAGCATTAATCGCTTATGCCAATCATAAGAAATTTATTGATGCCGCTTACATCATTCTTGTCTTACGAGCGGTTTTCTCAAACCTCAGGGCAGCTGGAGTACCGATGGCAGAAAAATATACACAGCCGAATCTTCAGCATCCTATGTCTGTGTTGTTTGCACCTTTAGCTCAACTAGTCAAATCTGCGGGAATTGAACTTTTACCCACTCATCAGGAAGGTGTGACGATCAGAAAACTGTTTGGGCGGGGCAAAGATGCGAGTGGGAAAGTATCTGAAGTTCTAAATAGATTTATCAAAGAAGGTCGGGGTCATTTGGTGGGAATTAATCCGGAGTCGAAGAGAAATTCAAACGTTGGTCTGCTGCCTTTTAAGGATGGCTTGGCGGTGTTAATCGCAAAAAATCTATCTGTGAAAGTGTTGCCGATTGGTTTCGTTTATGATGAAGTGACGAAAACTGTAGAGATTCGGGTAGGTAAGCCGTTTCTTCCAGGTTTGGAGATAAATAGTGGTGTTGGTGACGTTTCTGGTTTAGTGAGTAAGGACACGATTACTGAGATTACTGCCTTGTGTCGGGCGAACCTAGAAAGCTTGGTGGATTCATCTACTGAATCTTAGCTAGGGGTGTAAGGGAAGTGATATGATAAACCAGATAATTTTGATTGATCTTTAACTTATAGCGTATGAGTCGTTTATTCATTGAAAATCTTGGGTATCAAATAGGAACAACAGCCTCCAAAATCAAGGAAGTTGCAAGATATCAATTTGGACCAGAGTTAAAACCTTATAGTCTTCTGGAGGAGGTTGATCCATTTTTGTCCTATAGACTCACAAAAGAAGAGTTCGAACGTCTTCGGAGCGGAATAGGGAAACTTAGTGAGGCGATTGATTATGGTGCCGGGCGCAATCCATTTCGGTCTTTGGTTTTTGCCGATGTTGAACGGATTATTGCAGTTGATCCGGCGTATGGTTTATACCATCGTGATAAATCTTATCAAGAACATAGTGACCCACGAACTTCTGCTATATTCGGAGGTATTGGGGAAAGAAAAGATTTTGAACAATTATTAAGAAATTCTCTAAAGTCAGTACAAATGCCAAGTTTTAGTCCAGATGCCCAGAATTTTGAAGCATCAGGTGTTAGGTTTGGAAGGAAGAGGACCATCTCCCTAATTCCAGAATATGTCGAGAACTGGCTGGAGCATACAGATTCAGTTGCACCTATGGTAGTAGTTTGGCGTGCTTTTCCCTCAGCAAAAACATGGGGAAAGATTCTTTCAAGGTTAAAGCTTGGAGGAATACTGATTACCACAGGATATGGAAAGCCTAACTCTGGAGTTATTGATTATCCGCAACTTGCTTGCGGTATTGATGTCGACAATAGTTCATTACCACGCAATGGTAATGTTGGGTCTGTTGGACTAACACCTTTGATTGACTCAACGTACTCTTTATTTGTTGAAAATGGTCCATTGTATTTTTATCGTAAGGTAAATAATTATACTCCTGATCAGGTTGAAGGACAGTTAATTGCTGATGCGTATTAATTTAAGTTAATGTGCTAAAGTAATAAACAATATGCCATGGTACGTCGCTGCAATCTTGTCCGCAATTTTCGCTGCTTTGACTTCAATCTTGGCTAAAATCGGGATTAAAGATGTGGATAGTAACCTGGCCACCGCGATCAGGACGTCGTTCATTTTGGTGTTCACTTGGGGGATTGCGCTGGCTCAAGGCTCGGTGGCCAAGATTAGTCAAATTTCCAAGCACGCTTGGTTATTCTTAGCTCTCTCGGCTTTAGCGACAGGTTTGTCCTGGCTTTTCTATTTCTACGCGTTGAAAGTGGGCGAGGCGCGCAAAGTTGTGCCGATTGATAAACTGAGTTTAGTCTTGACGATTATCTTTGCCGCCATTTTTCTCAAAGAAAAGATGACTCTCCAAGTTGCCCTGGGCGCCATTATGATGACCATCGGCACCCTAATTATCGCCTACGCCAAATAATTTGGTGGTATGATGGAGTGGGCAATGATGAAACTACTGCATGTCCTATTCCATTCGATCTTTATCATAATTTCAATTATTTTTGCGTATTATTGGTACAAAATCCGCCCTGACGATATTAGGGAAGAGTGTCAGAAAATGATGGCCGAGCAGCAACGAATGGGGCCCAACGCTCGCAACGTCAATGATCCGAACTCGCAGTATGAATTTTGTGTCAGTGAGCTTGGTTTAAAGTAACCTACTTACTTTTTTTAAAAGAGATTTTTGATGTTTGGTGCGGAGCGAGTGATATTGATCAGATCTAGTGCCATTGGTATTAATTAGTTTGGCAATATACTCTGCGCCGATGTAATGAGGCATGAGGACATAGGTGGCGCCTGAGCGATACAGCTCAAGCGCCTCGGCCTTGGTCTGTGCCATGGGGATGATGATGGCTTTGGAGTTTCTTTCTCGAAAATGTGAAGTGATCAACACGTTGGTAGCGTTATCAGGAATAGTGGAAATAATTACCTTAGGTTTTTGTAAGGGGAGCTCGTTCAAAAACTCAATATCTGCCGCATCACCAAACCGGCTATCAAGCCCCAGTAGGTCGACGCGTTCTCGTGATTCTGGGTTAAAATCGACTACTAGAAAGCTCAGCTCTAATTTTTTCAGTGCGCTGGCAAATAGGTGGCCGACTCGATCGAAACCGAAGATAACACTGTCGAAGTTTTCGCCCACTGAGCCGGGATCAGTAGTTTTACGCTTGAGTAATTCCAGAATGACGAGGAACTTGGTCAGTTTGGGATAAAGTATCTCGGAATAAAGAATCATGTAGGTGGAACCGGCGATGGTAATTAAGCCGACTATGGTAATTAATGAAAGGATGTCAGCGCTCAAGTGCCCGACACGTAAGCCCAGGGCACCAAGAATCAGGGAGAACTCACTGATTTGAGCCACAGTCATGCCAGCCATATAATTGGTTTTACGATTAAATCCCAGATGATTCATCAAAATGATGACGATGATGGGATTGCCGATCAGCACAAACAGGGACAAAACTATAGCAGGAACAATCAAGCTGCCTAAGTTATCGACTTGGAGTTGTGAGCCCAGCAGGATGAAAAAGATGATGATGAAGAAGTCGCGGAGTGGCTTCAGCCGCGAAGCGATCTCAATTGAGTAGGGCGTGACTGAGAGAGTCACGCCCGCAATCAGCGCGCCAATCTCGATTGAAAACCCCAAATAGGCAAACACGCTCGCCAGGCCCATTCCCCAAGCCAGAGCAGCTAAAAATAATAACTCAGCTGACTGGGCAGCGTACCCGACGAGCTTGGGTAAGATAAACTTGGAAGTCAGGAATAAAAATAACAAGATCAGCCCAGCTTTGGCTAAAGTGTAAGCTAGGGTCACCAGTAGACCTTGCTCACCACCAGATGAAGACATGGTAATAAAAATCATGATAATGGCAGCAAGCACGTCTTGAACCAAGAGCAGTCCGACCGCGATCTTAGCATAGAGTTTCTGCATATCTTTTTTGTCAGTAATTAATTTTAGGATGATGATGGTGCTGCTAAAAGTCAGGGCAATCGCCACGTACATGGCTGCCAACTTATCAATACCCAGAGCGAGCGAGATTAAGAAACCGATCAATGAGGTGAAAAAAACTTGGCCCAAGCCCATCAGCAACGATACCTTTCCCACTTCTTGAATCACTTTGGGACTCAAATATAGACCGACGATGAATAGAAGAAACACGATCCCGACTTTGGCAAACAGCTCGAGCTCATCTTCGGCTTTGAGAATATTGAGTAAGTACGGTCCAGCCACAATCCCTGAAATAATGTATCCAACCACTAGAGGTTGCTGAAGTTTCTTGACTATCAAAGTGATAAAAGTAGTGAGGGCGAGTAGTAAACTGAGTTCAATGAAAACTGACAACATAGCGTTACTTATTTATAACACCAACTTTATCTATTAGGGGAAACTCTTTGCGTACCAACTGCCAATACTTGTCAGATAGAGTAGAAGAAAATTGAGCGAACTTGCCTCGTTCCATACCGCTGCATAATTTACGTTCCCAAAACCGGATGGTGTCAAGTACTTCCAAGCCAACCTGGTGAAAATCTGGTGATAATTTATCAGGATTCAAAGTTGCCTGGTGATGAATTAGACTAAAGTGGTCAAACAGCTCCTGATTCTTATCTTTCATCAGCTGGTAATAATGATGGTGCTTGGTCATGTCAGGTTGCTAAAATTTTTACAAGGACTCAGTCTAGCATAAGCAAATAAGATTTCGCTACTAGCGTGTAAAGAGTGGAGTTTGCTATCATCGTGTTATGACTTTTGAGCAGATAAAAGAAATTTTGGGGGATGAAGCTAATCATCTCTTGGATTATCGCAGCCCCAAACTCTCGGCTGAGATGCTGTCTCAGCCTGGTCCAGAGCAGATGCTGAGTGTGATGCGCCAATCTGATCGCTCCGCAAGCGTGATTGCCAATTTAAGCAAGCTTTATCGGCACGGAAGGTTAGCTGGTACTGGTTATCTGTCAATTTTTCCGGTCGATCAGGGTCTGGAGCACACCGCGGCCTTCTCTTTTTATAAAAATCCGATTTACTTTGATCCAGAGCAAATCGTTAAATTTGCCGTTGAAGCTGAGTGCAGCGGTGTGGCCAGTAGTATGGGGGTATTAGGCTTGGTGTCTGGCAAGTACGCTGATCAGATTCCGTTTATCGCCAAGCTTAATCATAGTGAGCACCTGACCTATCCTCCAATTACTGACCAGTTGATGTTTGGTTCGGTTGAGCGTGCTTATAATCTTGGTGCAGCGGGGGTAGGGATGACAGTCTACTTTGGTTCGGAGTTTTCCCACCGGCAGATCGAAGAAGTGTCTTTGGCAATTGAAAAAGCTCATCGCTTGGGCATGTTCGCCATCATTTGGTGTTATCCGCGCAATTCGCAGTACCAGCGTGGTAATGTCAATTACTCGACTGCGGTGGATATTACCGCCCAAGCGATTCACTTGGCTGTGACTATGGGGGCAGATATTGTTAAACAAAAGTTTCCGTCACAGCAACGCGGCTTCACTGATCTCAACTTTTCCTACTCTCATCCCGATATGTATCAGCGGCTGCTGAGTGACCACCCGATTGATTTAGTCCGCTACCAAGTGGCGCATGCTTATATGGGGAAGATTGGGTTAATTAATTCTGGAGGTGATGCAAAAGGAGAGTCTGATCTGCGTGATGCGGTCCGGACAGCAGTAATTAATAAGCGCGCGGGTGGGCAAGGTCTAATTATGGGTCGAAAGCTGTTTAAAAAGTCGTGGGAAGATGGGTTGTCTATCATTCGGGCAGTTCAGGACGTTTATTTGTTGCCGGAAATTACTTTAGCTTAATTTTTCAATTCTTTTTGTTTTATAAGGTGAACTGCCCATCTTGGTAAATCACTTTTTGAGTGCCATCGCTTAGGTGGGCGGTGACTGTCCGGGGAGAGGTGCTGACAAAGTCGGTATGTTCGGCTGAGTCGTTAAATCCCAGTTGTTGCCAATCTTTTTCACTCAGCTTGGTCCGATCACCGCGGAAAGCATCACGGTAAGCCATGCCGATGGCCACGTGAGTGTTGCCGTGGGGGCCACCCATGTTTTCGTCATACAGGGTTTCAGCCATAAAGTGGGTAATTTTAGATATTCTTCTGTCAGTTAGGGAAAACTCACCCAACTTGTTGGCACCTGGCGTTTTCAGCATCTCGTGTAATAAATGCTCACCGCGCTTGGCGTGTGCCTTGACCACTAGTCCGTTGCGGAGTTCAAAAGAGACTCCTTCGAGAATATGACCATAGCGGTAAAGGGGCTGATTGAAACTAATTGTTCCCTCACAGCCACGCCAGTTGGGCGAGGCAAACAGCTCATAGCTAGGGATGTTACGATCGGCGCCACCGACCCAGATTCGGTCGGCGCCGAGCTGAACTTTCAGGTTTACATCTGGACCAGTTACTTTGACAAACTCAATTGACAGCTGATTAAGTTTTTTCTTAAGATCGAGCTGCATCGCTTTGGTCTTACGCCACTCAGCAATGGGATCTGCCGTATCTAGGTAACAAGCCTGAATAATTTGTTGCCAGTACTCTTCGAGAGTTAAACCCACGATTTGGGCCTTAGCTTCTACTCCCCACAGGGCAGCAGTCCAAGTAAATTTGCCATTGATTTCTTTGGCGGTCAGCCAGTCGCGGTAGGATTTCTGTGAGTTGCGCGCCAAAAAGATTTTTTGGGGATTAACACCTTCAAGTTCACTAGGGTTAGGATCAGCAATGATGCCAATGTTGTGGTCGATCAAATCGGCGCGGGACTTCAAATATCCGGCTGGGAAAAAATTGAGTTGCTCCTCTGTCGCCAGCTCAAAGTAATCTCGATCCAACCCGGTTGGCAGTAATCTCATCAGCACATGGGCGCCAGCTTTGAGCAAAGTTCTTTGCAGCGATTTCGCCAATGGTTTAGCAATATCAGGCACCATCACTTGGACTACTTCGCCTGAGTTAATGCCCTCCTTGTTTCCTAGGGCAAAATGGACTAATACACGAGCATATGCGTCCAGAATTTCTTGACTGGGAGTGTAGGGCAGAGTACTCATAGTGAGACCTTGGGTTTAGATTCCGAACCTTTTGGTTTGATTTCCAGTTTTTGAAACCAATCTCTTCGATAGAGCGCTCCGATCACAGCATATACCGCAATATCAATCCAGGTTTCGTCGATGCTCTCGTTGGCTGGAGTATTGCCCGTCAAAATCAAGTGTTTTACCCGCTCCACTTTTTCGGTAATGCGCATGGAAATGCCCAGCTCACCATTGGCCAGAATATTGCCTTTGCCATAATCACGATACTTTTTGATGAACATGGCCAGCAGTTCTTGGTTGACTGTGGCAAATGCTTCATCGAGATATTTGGGTGTGTTTTTTTTCATAGAATTAGTAGTCTAGCATGAATTAACTGAAAAAAGCGGAACTCTGAGCGTCGGCAGATTCCAAGAAATTGAGTAATTGATCTAGCGCCTGGCGCCGATGAGAGATTTGATTTTTGAGATCCGTACCTAGTTTTCCCAGAGTTTGATCGTATCCCTGGGGGATGAAAATTGGGTCGTAACCAAATCCTGAAGAACCGGCAGGCTGGCGGGCGATGCTGCCCACCAGCCTGCCGGTAAACAAGCGATGCTGGTGTGTTTTGGGATGGTAGAGACAGATGACAGTAATGAACTGGGCTTGTCGATTAGGATTATCACCCAGCTCAGCTAAAATCTTGTTATATCGGTCTTGGTCAGAGCCCTTGACGTATCTGGCACTCCGCACACCAGGATCTTGGTTGAGGGCAGTGACTTCTAGACCAGAGTCTTCTGCCAGGGTGATTATGTTTATTTTATCTCCGTAAGCTTTGGCCTTGATCAATGCATTTTCCGAAAAACTCTGGCCAGTTTCGGCCACTTCAAAACCTGCTAGAGCTAATTGCTCGAGCAATACAAATTCAAAGTTTACTGCAGTTAGCAAATGAGAATATTCAGTAATTTTCCCTGGGTTAGTAGTAGCCAGTAAGAGCGAGTGCTCCATACTTATTGGCCCATATTGCCGAGCATACCGCCCAAGCCACCAGTCATTCCTTGAAGTTTTTTGGCGGCAGCTTCTTGTGATTTTTTGATGGCTTCGTTGAGAACCGTCACTGCGTCTTCACTAGTGATTCCCTGGACGGAAAAGTGTTTAATCTTTTGGTCTCCAGTGATCACGACCACGATATCACCACGTTCAATCTTGATCTCTTCTTTACTTAACTCGTCTTGCATCTGCTTGGCTTGCTGACGGAGTTTATTTAAATCGCCAAGTGCTTTGAGTGGGTTTTGCATAATTTAGATCCTTTCGTTACTATTAATCGTGTGGGTAAGTATAAGGTGTTAAGGACTTCTTGGCAACAGCTGTCATGAGATCAGGGCTGCATTAAAATCCAACCCGTGGTTGCTGGGCGGTTCTTCTAGTCGGAACTCAAATTGGATTAATCCCCCGGATAGCTGAGAAGCGACATCTTCAATTAATCTGATGATTTGCGGTTGAGTCAGTTGTTCTTGATGAAATTTGTAATAAACCGCGAGTGTCACCACGTTGGCTTCCGCCAAAACTGGCTTGATGGAACAAAACAAGGTAGCCAGTCGAGTATTGAGCTGACCCACTTGTGTGACAAACTCACTCCATTGTGTCAGCAGTTTTTGACCATCGCCTTGTTTGGTCGATATAGGTAGAACCGTTTCTATGATGGGGTTCACGGAGTCGCTGCTAACTTGGGTTTCTTTAGAATTTTTTTTTATCAGAGAAATAGCAGTTGGTGGTGAGAATTTAGGCTTTTGAGGTTGTTGGCCTTGTTTTTGGGCAGCTTGTCTGGTGGCTTTATCGATAATTTCTAGTGAGAGTAGCTCCGTGCTGATTAGCGGGATGGGCGCAGCCGGATTGGTGATGGGGTGATTGAATGATTTAAGTAGAAATAGAGCAGCTGATTGAGGCAAAGGTGACTCCCCCGCGCTTACTTTAAGACTTTGAAGTAAACAAGAGTGTAAGTACTTTAAGATATGATTTACAAGATATGATTCATCAATTGCCAAGTTGCGTAGTTCCACAAACAGCTGACTGACTGCTGGTGCATCCTTTTGAATGATCGAGTGAATCAGTTGAGATACGGATTGCTCAATTGCAGGAAACAAACTTAATGATTGGTTCTGCTCTGAGTGCGATTGATTGACGGCAACTTGTTCAAGCAGTTTAACCGCATCACGAAAACTGCCGTCAGCTAGATCAGAGATTTGTTCAAGTAACTCTTGAGAAATTTCGAGTCTTTCAGCCTTGATGATTGGTTTGAGCGCATCAATAATTTCAGCACGGGAAGCCTTGGTGAAGCGCAGCACTTGGCACCGTGAAAGAATCGTCGCAGGAATTTTTTGGATCTCAGTTGTGGCCAGAATAAAGATGACGTGGGCTGGGGGTTCTTCGAGAATCTTCAACAGCGCGTTAAATGCTGGAGTGGTGAGCATGTGGGCTTCATCAAGGATATAGACCGCCATACTTCCTTGTGTTGGCAAGAGTTGAATTCGTTCTTTGAGGGCACGAACCTCGTTGATGCCGCGATTGCTCGCGGCATCAAGTTCTTGGACGGCAAAAGCCGCCCCTTGAATTATTTTTTGAATTAAAGGATCACTCGAATCTGGTTCGTGTAGCTCGGTTTTTTTCTTTGAGTTTTGGAAGTAGGCACCCTTAACCGCTTCTTGATTCTGTGCGTCATTCAGGACTGCGGCGATAATTCTTGACGCAGAAGTTTTGCCAATACCCTTGGGACCAGTGAATAGTAGTACTTGGGGAATCTTGCCGTTCTTCATGAACGACAGCAACTGCTCACGAATCACCCGATGGTGGAGATCTGCGACTTTATTTGGCCGGTACTTTAGAGTCCATGCTGGCATTAAGTTAGATTTAAATATGTACTATTCGTGGTGATAGCCTAACAGATGAAGCAGCCCATGTTCAATATATAAACACAGTTGGTCATCGACTAATCGGCCCAACTTTTTGGCCTGCTTGATAGTTTCAGGAAAACTAATCACAATGTCACCCAGGTGAGGAGGTATACCAATGGGGAGAGGGAAGTCATTGAACTGATGGCGTTCATGCAAGGGAAAAGATAAGACATCAGTTGAGCCTTGGTGTTGAAGTTTTGATTGATTAAGCTCAGTAATCTTGCGTTGACCAACGATCGAAATATCTAGTTGTAC
Organism: uncultured Pseudomonadales bacterium; assembly: GCA_964653045.1. Lineage (GTDB taxonomy): Bacteria > Patescibacteriota > Microgenomatia > UBA1400 > PJMF01 > DAOOPX01. The sequence continues at coordinate 14,002 of CAZZBW010000007.1, forward strand.
ATGATCTAGATCTCGATGAAGCAAAAAATCTCGGGTAAACTCGCGGATTTTTTTACGATTGATAGGATAGCGGGAGCCAACGATCAAGTTGATTTGAATCATACTGGTTCTGATAACGAAAATAATACGCGCGCCCCAACTTGCCTCAGAGTTGGGGCGCTCTCTGCAGTATGAGCTGTTAACCACTCACTCAGTTGGGTCGAGTCCAAACTTTTGCTCCGCAGCATTGTCAATAGCTGCTGCCTGTCAGAATTATCTGTGATCAGCTGGTCTAGCGCAATTAATAAGTGAGAGATGATGGTGTGTTCGAGTAGGTAACGCGCGGCTTGGGTTTTATCAAGTTTCAAGTTCTTTAATGTCTGATCAATGCTTTGATTTTCGACAGCAAGGTCTAAGAGTAGGAGTAAATTGGGGGAGTTCTGTAATGAGTTGTTCATATATTGATATTAAAATTTGAGTGGTCCAGGTTGGACGGTTTTAGCATGATCGAGCAAAAACAGACAACCTCTGCCACTTAAACCTGGGAACCACAGCTGAGTGGCCCTGACCAGCTCTGGGGAGGCTGCGGCCTGATACCGAGTAGTATGAGCAGGTCCCAAATCGTTTACGACCCCAATACACGCCAGTTCTTTCCAGGGATTGACGATCAATACTTGACGATATTTAAACCATTTCAATGTGGCGTGTTTATTGGTTTGCCATTGATCAAGTAAGTGTAGAGGCAAACTGACGCCGTACTGCTCGGCTGCTTCAGCAGCCGGGGTCCGAGGTTGTTGCCAGCCAAAAAATGGGCGGCGTTTTGACAGCCCTGCTTCATAAATTGTTGAGTGAGTATTGAGTTGGTCGTCAAAACCGAGCTTCAGATGAGACGCTGCTTGGAACTTTGCCGTGGAATGAGGCAAAGTGTAGCCCTCAAGCTCCGATACTACTTCCAACCCAATTAGATCACTCAGCTGTTGTTCGAGATACATCATCATTTCCAAATTTTTCAGTAATTCTTGATTGGAGAAAAGTGAACGCAATTTTTCAAAAATCGAGAGCCGCTCTTCCTGGGATATCTTGATCTGTAGTTTGTGTTGGGAGGTTTGATCATCCACATTGGTTGGACTGGGGTGAAGTTCTGACCACTGCTGATTAGCTTGAATCAAGCGTTTATGGGTAGTGAACGCAGTCTGATACAACTGGCTTAATTGCGGATTTTGGGTCATTGATGGCTAAGTCCTAGGTTGATAAAGTCGTAAGCGCGGCTTCAAGCCGCGCTAACGTCAGCTCTTTGCCCATCACCGCCATAGTTTCAAACAGTGGCGGGGTGGCTTTTTTACCAGTAATGGCGAGACGTAGGAGCATGAAGAAGTGTGATTTAGACCATGCGTGGTCCGATTGGACTTGACGAATACTTGACTCAAGATGGGGTGTGGTCCATTCAGTGATCTGTTTCAGTTGATCTAAAACAGTCGTTAGCTGATTAGCACACTCGTCAGGATTATTTTTGGGACTGAGCAATTCTTTTGTCACACTCACTTGTTTATAAAAAAACTCAGTCAACTCTTCAACCTGGTCAAGTCTCACCAACCTTTCTTTGATTAAAGGCAAAATTTGTTCGAGAAGTGCAAGGGATAAACCGGTGGGGAGAAACGGTTCGAGCAGCGTGAGTAACTCTTGATCAGATAATTGGCGAATATACTGGCCATTGAGCCAATCCAGTTTTTGCAAGTCAAACACGACTGAGCTGGGATGGAGATCGCCCAGATCGAACTCGCGAATATACTCATCCAGTGAAACGAGATCGCGTTGATCTTTAGGGGTCCACCCGAGAATCATTAAGAAATTTAGCATTGCCTGAGGCAAATAGCCACGATCTAAGAACGATTGGGCGGAAACTGTGCCCTTGCGTTTACTCATCTTGCCTCGGCCGTCTGGGTTGAGAAACACTGGGACATGACAGAAAACAGGTAACTCCCAGCCAAAGGCTTGGTAAAGAATGATATGTTTGGGAGCAGAGCTGATCCACTCTTCTCCCCGGATGATGTGGGAAATATTCATTAAGTGATCATCGACGACCACACCCAGGTGATAGGTAGGGTAACCATCGGATTTAATTAACACTTGGTCATCTATCTCGCTAGAGTTGAAAGTTATCTTCCCGCGCAGTACGTCGTTGAACTCGATAGTTTCATTCTCGGGAACGAGCAAGCGAATCACAAAGGGTTTTTGGTCAGCAAGGTTTTGCTTAATCTCGTCCTCACTTAATTTCAGGCAAAGTTGATCATAGCCTGTGGGCTGATGATTATTGGTTTGAGTTTCACGTAGTCCTTCTAGGCGCTCTTTAGTACAAAAACAGCGATAAGCTTTTCGCTCTTTGAGTAACTGTTCCGCGTGCTGTTGGTAGAGCTGCAGACGCTCTGATTGGATGAAGGGACCGGATGGACTCGGTTTATCTGGACCTTCATCCCAATCTAATCCGTAGGCGCGAATGATTTTCATAATCGCGTCAACACCTCCAGGAACCTCTCTGGTTTTGTCGGTATCCTCAATCCTTAAGATAAACTGACCGTGGTGCTTTTTGGCAAAAGCATAGTTTTTCAACAATGTAGCAAGGCTACCGACATGCATCTCTCCAGTCGGACTAGGAGCCATTCGGGTGCGGACGGGTGAACTGGGTTGAGTGTTCATTGTTTGGAATTTTGTAAGTACTTGGAATCAATGGCGGGAACAAATGCCATAAAATCATCATCACCTTGGAAAACATAAATCGGTTGCAAATAATCTTGACCATTGAGATTATCATAGTAGGCCAGGGTGACTTCTCTAATTACGGCTCGATCTGGATTTTTGTTGCTGACAACATAACTCTCTCCACCTTGAACAACATTCCAGGCAAGTTTAACGTCGCGAAGGGGATAGGTATGGACTTGATTGTAATCAACCGGATAATAAGAATATCTAATGCTCACAACCGAGCTATCCAAGCCTTTGATCGAACCCAAGATAGCAGATACGATACCTTCCTCGCCTTTCTGAGTATAGAAGTTTATGGCTCCATCGACTGGGGTGCGTTGAATATCAACCTGGACATAATCAGCATCGAGGGGAGTGGCAACCTCAAGTAATTGTGAACCACTGGCTTTTAAGTAAGTAAGTTTGCCCGAGCTGGAGGCAATGTCTCCGGGTAGAAGGTCAGCTTTGCTCAGAAAGGCCTGGGTTTGCTGATTGGCATCAAAACGGGTCAAGTTTTGTTTAGTCAGAATCAACTCGGGTCGGTTCATAAACTCGGTTTGATAACTAAAGACATGATCTAAAATATCAAGCTCAAGGGTGGTCAAGAGGGGTGTGGTTTTCTGCCAGCGATAAGTGCGGTTGTCCACGATTTGTGGTTCAAATTTAAAGTTAAATTTTTCAGCGATTTTTAAAGCATTTTCATGATCAAAAAGATTGGGGCTGGTTTTAGGCATCAAAAAAACTTTCGCTCGATCATCAAAACCAGGTAAACGACCGTTTTTAGTTTCAAGAACATACTGCTTTGGTTTGCTAGCCGGATCGCTTTCTGGAAAAATTGGCGCAGGGAGAGTGCCGAAACCGACAGTGGGGGGAGGAGGAGGGGGTGGATGGGTCGCTTTCCAGTAAGCGACAAATGATAAGAAAGAAAACCTCAACACTAAAAAGGCTAAAATCGACAGACCCCCAACTTTGAGAAATTTTCGACTGACCACAGTAGCTTTAGTAAGGGTAAAACCTTCTTCTGTTTGCATGGTATTGAGTAGCTAATATTCTAGCGAGTATAATCTAGAGTCGCAAGCGGAGTATTAAAAAATGCAAGTTAATATCTTAACGATTTTTCCAGATTATTTTGTTTCACCTTTACAAACCTCGATACTTAAGCGCGCTCAGACAAAAGACGCAATTGAGGTTAACGTGGTTGATATTCGGGATTTTGCTAGTGATAAGCATCACACCACCGACGATCGACCCTTTGGCGGTGGTCCAGGTATGGTGATGAAACTTGCTCCAATCGAACAAGCGCTCCGATCATTGAACCTAGGTTTAGGCCAGCCACGAACTGCGAGTTCGAAGGTGGTGTTGCTCTCGGCGAGAGGAAAAAAAATTGATCAATCTAAAGTTCGAGAGCTGGCCAAACTTGAAAAGCTAACTTTAATCTGTGGCCACTACGCCGATGTCGATCAGCGAGTGGCCGATCATTTAATCGATGAAGAACTAAGTATCGGCGATTATGTGCTGACAGGAGGAGAGCCGGCCGCGTTAGTGATAGTCGACGCAGTGGCACGCTTGTTACCTGCTGTTTTGGGGAACGAACAGAGTGTGGTTGGTGAAACACATGATACTCCAGGTTTTTGTAGCCCGCCTCAATACACCCGCCCAGAAGTATATCAGGACTTGACGGTGCCCGAAGCATTGCTGTCCGGCGATCCCAAAAAAATTAAGCAGTGGCAATCTCAATGGCTCGAGCAACAGAAGTTCGTTGAAAATCGATAGAGTTAAATAGTTTATTACAATCTAGAGCGGTATTTTTTTGGTAAGGACGATTGGTGCTTTGAAGGTACTGGTTTAGGTCGCCAGCGGGTATCTGTCGCTCAGCGCCAATTGCTTGGTTGACCGCGGTGGCAAAGGCAAAATCAGTCCATTGTTCGCCACTGCTGGCGTGAAATAGGCCAGCTGCTTTGGTCCTAATTACCCAATCAATCACTTTGGTGAAATCATCAATAAATGTTGGTCCAAAAGTATGATTCGTAAATTGCGGGGGTAATGCGTCAGTGTTGATTTTTTCAATTAATTTGTGCAGGACGTCCTTTTTAGCGTGAGCCAGTGAACCAAAGGGTTGATCAATTCGTAGAATCGTCCATGGACACTCAGCAGCACTCACTAGTTGTTCAGCTTCCCACTTGGTTCGACCGTACCACTCAATTGGGTGGGGTTGGTCGTTTTCGGTGTATAGTCCTGGGTTTTCGCCATCAAACACATACGCTGTCGAGATGTGTATCAAATGTTTACTTGCTTTTTCGCAGGCAGTCACAATGTTTTTGGTGCCCAACACGTTGACCTTGTAGCACAAGCCGTTTTGATCGTCTGTTTCCTCCCAAGCTTTGGTCACATCAGTGAAAGCCGCAAAGTGAACCAAAAATTCTGCACTTGAGTTTGCGACAGCTGAAAATAATTGCTCGGTATTAGTAATGTCAACTGGATTGGATGGGTGAGAGATATCGAGTTTATCAAATTGAAATTTTGACGAAAAAAATTCAACAAAGTGAGAAGCCACCAAACCTGAAGAACCAGTCAATAACACAGTCTGCGGCGAAACGGACATATTACTTTTGTGCCAATCTTTCTTTTAGAGTAATGGAGTTTTTGTCTCTTTCAGAAATAATCATTTGGTTTTTGGAGATGGGCCAACTAATATCTAGTTCAGGGTCAAACAATGAAATTGCCATATCACCAGACTTGTCTCGTTCGTGATACAGCTGATTAACACAGTACAAATAATAAAGTGGACCTTTTGTCACCAAAAAGGAGTTACCGACTCCCGGCGGGACAAAAATTGCGCCCATCAGCTGTTGTTCGGAGTTTTGACCAAGTTTAAATGCCAGGGTTTGTTTGAAAGTGGGTGAATTAAGGCGAAAATCAGCTAGCACGCTCAAGCACTCTCCGGCGACGGGCGCGATCAACTTAGACCAATTTTCAGCATGAATGCCCCTAGCTACGTTAGTATTGGAACATGATAAGTTCACTTGCTGGATTACAAAAGGTGTTTCAAACAAAGCGTTAAGTTCCTTTACTCTAGAGAGCTCGCTATACCAACCGCGCTCATCAAGATGAATGTCTTGTTTGAGAAAGTACACTCCGTTAAACGGTGTCGAGTAAATATCACGGGCAACTTGGTTTTTTTGGGTGGGGCGGAAAATGATCATATTGTTGGATACTGTTGGCTAAAGTACTCGGAATTATTATTTTTTAACGGCTGCCACCACTCACGGTGTTGTTGGTACCACTCAATAGTTTGAGTGAGTCCTTGTTCTAAGTCAACTGACGGTTGCCAGCCAAGTTTCTCGCGGATTTTGTCCCAATTGACACTGTAGCGCTGATCGTGGCCCGGACGATCAGCGACAAACTCTATTTCTGATTCTGACTTGTTCATCAATTTCAAAATAAGCTTAATTGCATCGAGGTTACTGACGTCGTCAGTCAACCCACCTACCAAGTAGGTTTCTCCCGCTGGGGCATTCAGCAACACCTGTTCAATTGCCGCACAATGATCTTGAACATACAGCCAATCGCGGACTTGCTTGCCGCTGCCATACACAGGTACTTTTTTGTTTTCGATTAAGTTGGTGATTGCTAAAGGGAAAAGTTTCTCGGGAAAATGATACTCACCATAATTGTTGGAACAGTTGGTTATAGAAAAGGGTAGTCCGTAAGTTTCACCGTAACTGCGGACGAGGTGATCCGAGGCCGCCTTACTGGCCGAGTAGGGACTGCGGGGTGCATAGGGAGTGTTTTCGTTGAACTGTTCTTTTGAATCTAAGGCGAGAGTGCCAAACACTTCATCAGTTGAGACATGGTGAAAACGCTTGATTTTATGTTTGAGAGCTGCCTTGAGTAAGGTGTGGGTGCCCAGCACATTAGTTTGGAGAAAGATATCTGGTTGCGCAATTGATCGATCTACGTGAGTCTCGGCAGCGAAGTGGACAACATAGTCAACACCTTCCAGAGCCTTATCAATCAACTCAGCATCGTTAATACTGCCGTGAATGAAGTGATAATTAGGATGTGATTCGAGTGGCTGGCAACTTGATAAGTTGCCAGCATAAGTCAAACTATCGAGATTGATTAAGGCATCATCAGGAAATTTTTTTGCCCAGAAATTGAGAAAGTTGACGCCAATAAACCCAGCGCCACCAGTCACTAAAAGTTTTCGTGGTGGATGAGCACTGGATTTTTGCATAGGTTGGAATTATAAACCGAACAACTGCTACTGTCGATTTATCTAATATACCATCCAATTTCTACTTTTCATAAGATTGTTCGATCAAGCGTTGTACTTCTGTTTTTCCGAGCTGGTGCTGAACACGAATGTAACGATCCTCTAAGTTTTGATATAGTTTGGTTTGTTGATTCAATAAATCACTTAGATAACCCGTGAAGATAAAAAGAAAAACAATAATAGCGACAAGTAATCGGTTTAACCAAACAGCAGAAAAAGGGGAGCTGAGTTGGTTTTTCATTATTCTAAATTTAAAATTTTTGGTACTTCAGTCTTAAGGATGCCATCGGTTTTTTCTGCAAATACCCACTGATTCTGATAAAGCCTTGGGTTGGGGTGAAAAATTAATCCTGATTCGACGTCCGGATATATAGGTAAATATTTTTGCTCAAATTGCAGGCTTCGATTTTTTTCTAAAAATTTTATGCCAACAGCCAATGCCTGGTCCAGTGGCCAGTATTGATCAACTTCGGTCCGATAGAGTTTGAGCAGCCGACCAATTACTTCAGGAGAGTAAAAGGTAGATTTACTGGTTAATTTGACCAGTAAAGCACTCAGAACTTGTTGTTGGCGGGCGGAACGCGCCATGTCGGTGCCAGTTTCAAGGTCGGCTGATTTCCGGCTGCGAATGTACTCAAGCGCTCGTTCGCTGCTCAGGGTCTGAAGGCCGGGCTCGAACACCACAGTTTTGTAAAGTAATTCTGGGTCCTTGGCTGTGGGGCTGACTCCTGGGCGCGGGAATTCTTCATCAGTAAATCCCTGATCAATGTTTACTTCAACTCCGTCAACTATTTCAATTAATTGGGCTAATAAATCTAATGAGATGACTAGGGTGACATCACTGTTAAAACCGGTTAGCTCCTCTATCGCTTGAGCCACAAACTTTTCAGGATGATCAGGGAAGTACTGATCACCGTAACTATAGAGAGCGTTGATTTTTGTCTGGTAATCAGGATGCCAAAGGTCTCTAGGAATTGAGAGCGAATCTAGCTCACCAGAGTTAAGATTGAAGTTCAGCGCTAAAATAGTGTCCGTCAGTACCGGTTGATTGGTTCTCTCAGCCAGCGCGTCAGTCCCCAAAACAAGAATTTGAAGATCACTCGGGACTTGCTTAATTGATTTATCTGTTGAATCAATTAATTCAAATACTTGGGAATATGTCATATCTGCTTGTGCCAAGGTTTGGTTGAGTAGGCGGTAGCCAAATATGACAGCAACCGTCGCAGTGATTAAAATAAAGATTGTCAGAAAAAACCCAGCGAAAATGGTGGTTTTTAACCAAAATTGCCATAAATTCAATGCCGGTTGCTGAGTCTCAGTTGTGTTTGACATTGCGCTATTCTAGCAAGAGTCGGAAGAAATTTCAGTTTGAGATGGGTTACAATTAGGTTGATGCCAAAAAAACTGGTGATGTTTGTCCTGATTTCGAGTGTTTTTTTGGCCAGTTCTTGGGTGTTAATTTTCAAACCGCTGTTTCCGATTCACGACTATGTCCACGGTGCCAGAATCGCAGAAATGGGTCGCGCTCTGGCTGATGGGCAGGTTCCGCCGCGTTGGTCGAGCAATTTTGGCTATGGTTACGGTATGCCGCTATTTAATTTTTACGCTCCTTTACCATATTTTGTTGGTGGGATGTTATTCAATCTCGGTTTGAGTTTGGAGTCTGCGATCAAGCTGGTTTTTCTTGTTGGTAACCTAATTGCAGTAATTGGTGCTTACACGTTGGGTAAACAAAAATTTGGTCGAGCTGCGGGATGGTTGTTGGCTAGTTTTTATGTTTTAGCTCCATATCGCGCGGTCAACTTATATGTTCGTGGTGCGCTGAGTGAGTCGTGGGGGATGGCGATCCTGCCGTTGGTGCTGCTGGGCGGCGGGCATGTTCTAGCCCGCCGCCAAGTTGGATTTTTCACTCTCTCCGTGAGCATTGCCGCCCTGATCCTCAGTCATAACCTGACCGCCATGATCGCTCTACCTGTTCTTTTGATTTTGGCTGTCATTTGGTCTTTCCAGTCACAAAACTCGAAATTTAACCTCAGTTTTGTTAAAGAATCTGTGTTGCGGCTGTTTCTACCCGCCTTGATTGGCTTTGGCCTGAGTGCTTTTTATCTTTTACCGAGCGTTCTGGAAAAAAACTTAACCCAACTAGATAACTTAATTCAAACTGGTTACTTTGATTTTCATCATCACTTCTTGTATCTGCGCCAATTCGTCCAAGAAAACTGGAGTTATGGTGGTTCAAGTTGGGGTCCAGATGACGGCATGTCATTTTTCTTGGGCTATCCCCAGTTATTGGGATTGTTGCTGCTCTTATTTGTGATTTTGTTAAAATTTGGCAATACACAACTTTCTCGTTGGAGGAAACTTTTTTCTCAACATATATTTCTCTGGATAGTGATACTCTTTTTTGGCTTGAGTGTGTTACTCACCACACCAAAAACCGTGTGGTTGTGGGAAACTGTACCACTTCTCAGCTTTCTCCAGTTCCCCTGGCGTTTTTTGGTTCTGGCTTCATTTTTGCTAAGTTTAATGGTGAGTTATTTCGTATCAGTATTTGTGACCAACAAACCGGCTAGATTATTTTTAATCACCATTTTATGTTTTTCTTCATTTATTTTGAGTTGGCGGTACTTTAAGCCAAGGGAGTACTTGCAAGATAGTACGGCGCTTTATTATGCCGAGCCAGAACGAATCCAAACTGAGATGAGTCCAGTCTTACCTGATTATTTGCCTACTAACTTAGATCCAAAGCAGCTGCCAATGCCGCACCAGGACTTCATTGGCTTAACTGATACTGAGTTGACTCGATCAGAAGTGTTGGTCTCGCGTTCACACACCAAACTTTATCAATACAATCTTGAAAATGCGAGAGAAATCGAGTTACCGATCGCTTATTTTCACGGATGGCGGGTGGAAATTGATGGAGAACCAGCACCAGTACAAGTTTCATCTAGAGGCTTGATCCAAGTAAGTGTTCCAGCAGGAGAGGCTAAAGTTGGCGCCATATTTGGTGAAACCCCAATTAGGTTGATATCTAATATAATTACATTGCTAAGTGCGATGAGTTTGCTGTTTATTTATCGCTCGAAAATCTTATGTCAAAAAACGAAATAATCGCACCAGTGTCGGTCGATGAGCTGAAAAAACGCTCTGTCCATGGAGCAGCATCGTACTTTTTGCGAACACTTTTTCTCCAGGGCGTGGGCATGGTGTCGTTGTTATTTTTGAGTAATTTTCTTGAGCCTAGCGAGTTTGGCGTGTATGGCTTGGTGACGCAAATTATTGGGTTATTGGTATTTTTCTCAGATGTGGGGTTGGCTGCTGTGCTCATTCAGAAAGCACAGCAGCCAACCATCAAAGATTACCGCACTGCATTCACCTTGCAACAAATTTTATCTTGGTTGATTGTTGCCCTGTCGCTGTTATTAATTTACAGCGGCGTACTAGACCAAAAAATTGGGGCTCCTGGCAAGTGGTTGCTTCTCAGCCTCGCCCTTTCTTTCCCGCTTGCGACTCTTAAGACGATTCCGTCGATTATTTTGGAACGCAAACTAAATTTTTCTAAGTTGGTTTTGCCGCAAATTTTTGAACAGATTGTGTTTCATCTGACAGTGGTAGTTCTGGCTTGGCAGGGTTGGGGCGTGATTGCTTATGCTTATGCGGTAATGCTCAGGGCTCTGACTGGTGTAGTGGTGATGAACGTCATTCAGCCTTGGGCAATTGGTTTGCACCTAGATAAACAGAGTGTGGTGGCTTTAGCTAGATTTGGCATCAAGTTCCAACTGAATGATTTCTTGGCCAGAATTAAAGATCAACTATTTTACTTGGCTATTGGTTGGTATTTGCCTAATCGTGAGTTTGGCTACATCACTTGGGCCAAAAATTGGTCAATGTATCCGTACCAGCTGACAGTCCAAAATATTATGACTATTACTTTTCCCGCTTTTTCTCGAATACAAGATAATAAAGAGCTACTTCGCCGAGCCATTGAAAAAGCTATTTTCACGGTTACTCTGGTCATCTTTCCGATCTTATTTGGCATGTCACTATTTATTAGGCCAATTTTGGAGTTTATACCTGCTTACGCCAAGTGGCTGCCGGCGAGTTTGAGTTTCACGCTATTTTGTTTGAGTATTGTTTGGTCTGCTATTTCAACACCACTAACCAACACGCTTAATGCTCTGGGAAGAATTGACACTACGTTGAAATTAATGGTATTTTGGACTGTTTTAACTTGGGTAATTACCCCTATTGCAGTCGTTTTGTGGGATTATGACGGTGTGGCCATCGCAGCCTTATTGATTAGTTTGACTTCAGGAATTTCAGTCGTTCTCACCAAAAAATACGTGCAGTTCCAGTTTTTAGATCAAGTTTGGCGCCAGCTGTTGGCGAGCGCGACGATGGTTGGCTTTGGGGTTTTTGGCTTGAGTTTAGTCAATTCTTTAAGCCAGTTAATTATTTTAATTATCTTGTGCGGACTGTTTTACCTGGGGTTATTGTTTCTGTTGGGTAAAAATAAAATCTATCAAGAATTTTTACCTATTTGGCGAATTTTGGTGAAGAAGATGCTAAAATGAGTTAGGCTTAATTATGAGCAAAATTTCAGCTGTAATTAATACCAGGGACGCTGCCAAAACGTTGGAGTCTTGTTTGAGTTCACTTAAGTTTGTTGATGAAATCATTGTTGTCGACATGTACAGTCATGACGAGACGGTTAAAATTGCGCACCAGCATGGCGCCAAGCTTTATTTTCACCAACCACTTGAGTATGTCGAGCCGGCCAGAAATTTTGCTATAGCAAAAGCTAAGCACGAGTGGGTGTTGATCGTTGATCCAGACGAAGTAATCCCGCCCAAACTAGCTGACAAAATTCTTGAGTTAGTTGAACAAAAAAAACCCGATGTTGTGGGCTACCGTATCGCTCGGAAAAATATGATTTTTGATGCTTGGATCAGTGCGGCAGGGTGGTGGCCAGATTATCAACTGAGATTGATTCTAGCTAAGGCGGTGAAATGGAGTGACAAAATTCATGCTCAGCCAAATATAAAAAATGGATCAGTTATTGAGTTACCAGCCAAAGAAAATTTGGCAATTCATCATTTTAATTATTTATCGATTGATGATTACTTGAGTAAGATGGTCAGATACACTCAGATAGAGGCAGTTCAACGCCAACTTCCAACAAAACTTGATGCGCGACAGATTTGGCAATCATTTAGTCAAGAGTTCCTTAGGCGACTGTTTGCTCAAAAAGGATATAAAGCTAATCGTCACGGTCTGGCACTCGCACTTCTCCAAGCGCACTATGAGCTAGTGGTGACGTTGCGACAGTGGGAGCAGCAGGGTTTTCCTCAGAGTAAACACGATCAAATTCAAATTATGAGCAATTTGTGGCAGTTTAAGCGGGAAATAAATTATTGGTACTGCAGTTATCAGCTGGATGGTGCCAAAGGTCTAAAACGGTGGTTTTGGCGAGTGCGTCGCATCCTAGGCTGATATAATGGCTTAATGTCTGTGACGGCGGTGATCGTGGTGCACTTTAATCAAACCAGGACTACTTTAAAGTGTCTTGATTCATTGGCTCGGTTGAAAAATATTTCTGGTAATTCCTATAAAGTTGTGATTGTTGACAATGGCTCCAAAAATTTGTTCAGTTTGCCGCTTCGTTTTAATCGTAAAATTTTTCACCTAATTCGATCTGACGCCAACTTGGGCTTTACAGGAGGGAATAATTTAGGCATTCACTTTTCTGTAGAAAACTTTGGTCCCCAGTACTTATGGTTGCTTAACAACGATACAACAGTTGATCCCCAAGCACTGACCCAATTACTCAAAGCAGCAAATAATTATCCCTCTTGGGGAATGATCTCGCCTAAAATATATTTTACCGCTGGCAAAGAGTTTCATCGGCAAAGTTATGGCAAGGAAGATCGAGGTAAAGTCATCTGGTTTGTGGGCGGCGTGATTGATTGGCGCAACCTGACAGCTTTCCATCGCGGTGTGGATGAGATTGATCGAGGCCAGTTTGATCAAATCCTGGAAACTGATTTTTGCACAGGTTGTGCAATTTTTATAAAGAGAGAAGTTTTAGAAAAAATTGGTTTCTTGGACAAGCGCTATTTTTTGTATTTTGAGGACGTAGATTGGAGCCTTCGGGCGCAAAAGTTTGGCTATAAACTTGGCATTTCTCACCAGGCCATCGTCTGGCATGATAACGCTGGTTCTTCTGGGGGATCTGGCTCACATTTGCAACAATACTATCAAGAACGAAATCGCAGCTTACTTGCTTGGTTACACGGTAATTGGCAAGCCAAACTAGTAGCGCTACGCTTACAATTAATGGGTTTGGCTACTACAGATTCTTATCGTCGCCAAGCAGTAATAGATTTTTATCGTAGGAAGTTCGGCAAACAGCTAATTGTATGAAAAATACTCAATTAATTTCTGTCGTAATCTTAGCTAAAAATGAAGCGAAAAGTATTGTGGCTTGCATGAAATGTTTGCGTTGGTGCAATGAAATGATTGTGCTTGATACTGGTTCAACTGATGACACTCTCGAATTGGCTGAAGCGCATGGCGCGAGAGTTATCTCGTTTCAACATCGGTCGTTTGCCCGAGTCAGAGAAGAAGCACTCAAACACGTCAATTCAGAGTGGATTTTTTACGTTGATGCAGATGAGCGAGTGTCGCCGACACTCGCTCAAGAAATTTTATCCTACTTGAATAAAAATGACGTTTCCGCTCTTGAATTAAATCGAGAAAACTATTTTTATGGTCGCAAGATGACCAGTGGTGGCTGGGCAAATGATTCCGTCACTCGGATTTTTCGTTGCAAGGCTTTAAAGGGTTGGCAAGGAGAGATTCATGAGTCTCCAAAGTATATGGGCAATCGGATTTTATTAAGTAATAATTTAATTCATTTGTCTCACCGGAGTACAGCCGCTGGCTTGATTAAGTCGGCTGAGTGGACTTTGATCGAGGCCACACTGCTTCAGAAAAGCCTTGACCAACCAGTAAAGTTTATGACCATATTACGTAAAGGATTTGGTGAGTTTTGGCGCCGAGTCATAAAAAAACGAGGATTTCGGGACGGAACTACTGGCTTAATTGAGTCTTTGATTCAAGCGATTAATCGGATGTTGGTTTACATTCAGGTGTGGGAGCTACAGCAAAAACCGAGTATTCCAGATCTATACTCGGTTAAAGAACGACAAATTGAGTTGGATTGGGAAGGAGCAAAGAAAATTCCTGCAGCCAAATCATGAAAAAAATCTGTTTCTTTTCTCCATATATCATGCAACTTCATGCTGGCGGGGGCGAGAAGCATTTTTTTGACCTGGCGCTGCTGCGCAGGCAGCCAAAAAAAATTGCCGTTTATGTTGCAATCACTCACAATAATCAGCATACTCTAGATGAGTATAAGCGGTTTTACAGCCAATTCTTGGGCAAAAATCTTGACCAACTCCATTTTATTTGGACTCCCCTGTTTACTGAAGCCAGTTTCTGGCAGAAGGTCTGGTGGACGCGCCAATTCGACGAGTTATTTTATGTGACTGACGGCAGTTTGTTTCTCAGTTTGGCAAAAAAGAATGTTTTACACGTTCAGATTCCATTCACCCAATCGAAAAACTCAATTTTTGAGCGGTTCAAATTGGCTTGTTGGCAAGAAATTAATACCAACAGTGAGTTTACTAAGCGAGTGATTGAGAATTCTTGGCAAATTAAAGTTAAAGAAGTGTTGCGGCCACAGATCGATCTCAAAGAGTTTAGTCCGGCTAAAAAAAGACTGCCGATAATCCTGGCTGTTGGCCGGTTTTTTTCGCACCTGCATAGTAAGCGTCAGGACGTATTAGTTAAGTGTTTCATGGAGCTGCAAAAAACCGCCCCCAAAAAGTTTAAAGACTGGCAGTTAATTTTCGTTGGCGCGGTTGAAGACCGCGCCTACTTTGAAAAAGTCCAGAAACTAGCCGAGGGCTTGTCGATTAAATTTGTTACTAACGCTACACGCCAAGAATTAGTCAATTACTTCAACACCGCCGCGATTTTTTGGCATGCTGCCGGCTTTGGTGTGAATGAGTATAAAGAACCAGAAAAAGTGGAGCATTTTGGTATTGTTACCTTGGAAGCGCTTGCTGGTGGCTGTATCCCGCTGGTGGTGGGCAAAGGCGGTCAGCGTGAGATTCTTGGAGACAAGTTCGCCCAGCACAGTTGGCAAACTATTGATGAGTGTGTAGAAAAAACCAATAAGTTTGCAGTTAATAGCTAAAATATTGATTAATATGATTAATCACTATAACCATATGCTCTTGCATTGAGAACTGCGTTTACTCTTCTTTCGAGACCAGCTAGTTTTTGACTTTCATCTGGAGAGAGCTGCTCACCCATTGCCTCTCGCCTTTTAAATTTTGCGATTTGTTCAAACACCTCTGCCGGTGCTGGTTTTACTTCATGGCGGATTGGGAACTCAGAGACAAATGCGGTCATGTATTTTTCCTTTCTCAGAAATTATGACTAATGTTAGAATTATCTAAGGGTAGGCAACTTATACCACCGATATGAGTTTAAAGCAAAAAGTTTTTTTGCCTTATTGAAAGTAAATGATGAGCGCCAATCTTTCGATCATTATTCCCTCTTTCAATGGTCAGCACCTGCTAGCAAGAAACTTACCGGCAGTGCTGGTTAGTTTGCGTGATGGTGATGAGTTGTTGGTCGTCGATGATACAAGCGATGATTCAACAGTTGAGTGGCTACGACAGGGTTTCAAACTTCAAGAGCAAAAAAAACCTGAATTGAAAGATCAGTGCGGTGGCTATCAACTTTTGCAGGGCTTTTATCAATCAGGTAATAAACGAAATTTAATCACACTGGTAGTTAATGATAAAAACTTGCGGTTTGGCGCTAGCTGCAACCGGGGGGTGAAGCTAGCGCAACATCAACTGATATTTTTGCTCAATAACGATGTGTCACCAGCTGCAAATTGTGTGAAAGAGTTAGTAAATAGCTTTGAACGATCACAAGAGCTTGGAGAGGTATTTGCTGTGGGTGCGCTTGAGTATGAAGGCCACGATACTCAAGCGCCAAAAGCGGGCAAGAATAGCTTATACTTTGCTCGTGGTCTATTTTGGCACCAGAAAGCGGCAGAGTTTGAAGCTGGTGACACTGCTTGGGTGAGTGGTGGGAGTGGGCTCTTTGATCGATCGAAGTGGTTAGAACTAGGTGGGTTTGATCTAAGCTTCTATCCCGCCTACTGGGAAGACGTCGACTTATCTTTTCGTGCCAGGCTAAGAGGTTGGCGAGTGCTGTTTGAACCCAAGGCAATTGTTTACCATCGTCACGAATCGACAAATAAAACGGTTTTTGGTGTGGAAAAGATTGGGAAATTAAGCCAACGACACCAAGTTTACTTTACGCGAAAACACGCCAACTTTATCCAACTACTCCAATATTATATTTGGCGACCATACTGGTGGAGGCAAAAAATTGTCAAAAATTAATTTTGATAAAATATTTTTGTTTGGGATTTTTCTTGTTGTGCTACTAGGTATTTTTTTCCGCACTATTGGTATGGGATCTATTCCCAGTGGCATGACCTGGGATGAAGCGGCGATTGGCTATAATGGGTTTGCCATCTGGCAAACCCATCGTGATGAGTGGTTAGATCTGATGCCAATTTCTTTTCGGTCATTTGGTGATTACAAAGCCCCCCTGGCGATATATGTCAATGGTTTGTTTACTACGCTGTTTGGATTGAAACTGACGGTTGTTCGGCTACCGTTTGTGCTGGCTAGTTGGAAAACCATCGTTGGAATAGTACTGATGGTCTGGTTGCTGATCAAAGCTGAAATTATAAATTTTGCCCGTTTGTCGACACGAGTCGTTTTGTTAATCACAGCTGTGTTGATCAGTTTTTCCCCCTGGCACATTCTTTTTAGCCGAGTTGGTTTTGAGAGTGGTTTAGTGTTATGCCAGCTAGTTTGGGCAGCAAACTTTTGGCTAATTTACCTGATTTTACCTCCAACTAGATTTAAGTTGGCTCGAGCCGCCTTGTTTGGTTCTGTGGTGCTGGTCGCTAGTAGTTTTTATACTTATCACTCAGCCAAAGTTGTTGCTCCGATTCTACTGACTGGTGCTTTGATTTGGACAGCAAGACACCGTCCTCACCAACGCAAATTTCTTGGATTTGTCACTATTTTCTTGGTTTTGCTGCTACTGCCGTTTGTGTATGACTCGTTGTTTGGTCCAGGACTAACTCGAGCAGGGGTGACTGTTTTTTCTGATTATGCACCGCTGACAGCGGTGTTGATTACTTTAAAAAATCTTGTTACTCATTTGCTTCCTGGATTTATAATCTGGGGCAATACTGACTCTCTTAGGCACTCTACTGGTCTCTTGGGTGTGCTTTACCCAACAGAGTACATATTTTTTATCGTTGGGTTATTCACTGGAACTTTGAATTTACTCAGAAACAAAATCAAGCTATTTCGCAAACGGATTCAGTCCCAGCTAACTCAGCGTAAAGGCTTTGTGTTTAGTTTGTTCTGGCTGCTGGCAGGATTGCTGCCAGCAGCCATTGGTCACGAAGTGCCCCATCCCAATCGCGCCCTGCTCAGTCTGCCTGGTATGTTAATCATGATTCTGTTTGGGTTAGATATTGGTTTTGTTTGGTTGAAAAAATTCTCGAAGCGATTTTCTAGATCTGTTATGGCTTTACTATCAGTTGCTCAACTGATGCTGATTGCTGCTTTCTTCGTTCAGTACTTTGGAGCGTACCAAGCTCGATCAAGTGACGAGTATCTCACCGGATACTTGGACGCTTTCAATGCGATTTGGCAGTATCACGATGGCACCAATGGCAAGCCCGAGGTGGATCAAATTGTGATGACTAATCAATACGGTCAGCCGTATATTTACGCTTTATTTTCTAAGCAAATTTCACCAATTGCTTATCACAATGGGGCGTTAGTCAGATTTCTGTTTGAAGATGCGCCAGATATCAACGATTTAAGTAGGAAGAATGCGCTGATTGTGACTGGGCCAGAAGCGGTAGGTCTTGATGATAGTCAGGCAGAGACAATTATCAGAGACCAATCGGGCAGTATTAGATTTCGGTTATTTTATACCGGCGTCAGTCAATAAACGTTGCTCGATTTAGCAGCTGTTTATCTACCACCAGCCTGAGTTTTATTGGTATGATAAATGGGTGAAAATTTTGACACTGATTATTTTCTGCTTCAGTCTTTTTGTGCGGATTTATCAGCTCGATTCCATACCTGCAGGATTGTATTGGGAAGAGGCCGCTCTTGGTTATGATGCACTCTCAATTGCTGAAACTGGTTCAGACCATCATGGCAATCCTTGGCCAATCGTGGCATTTGAGAGTTTTGGTGATTGGAAGCCAAGCTTATATTTTTATGTATTAGTGCCATTTGTAAAAATACTTGGTTTAAATGCTTGGGCAGTCAGGTTGCCCACGGCCATCAGCGGGCTGCTGATTGCCGCGGGCACTGGTTTCTTAATCTACCTGCTTTTTCACCAGCGTCTTAACCCAGCTGTTGCAAAGAAGCTAGCTTTATTTGGTTATTTCTTAGCAAGTGTTAATCCTTGGCTAATTCAGTTCTCCCGAGCGGGGTGGGAGATCACGCTAGCCACAGCGCTAATTGTTTGGGCGGTGGTATTTTGGTTACTTGGTCTCGACCGAGCGAAGCGAAAGGGTGCTCAAACCCAGAAAAACGTTGGTTGGTTTGTTTTGTCTGCCGTTTTACTGGCTTTGTCTATGTATACGCAACACTCGGCTAGGTTGGCTGCTCCACTAATTGGACTGTTGCTGGTATTTTGGAGTAGTTTCCAGTTTGGATTTAAGAATATTATCCATGAGCTGCCACACGTAAAACTTTTTAAAGGCTGGCTACTCAGCGTATCAATTGCTGTCTTGTTTGCACTTCTGTTGGTTTTACCTCTATTGATCCGGTTTGGTTCGACTGAGATTACGCAACGTTTTGCCGAAACAAGTATTTTTTCTGACATAGAAGTAATTGAGCGAAGCAACGAGTACCGGCAGATAAGTGATAACTCACTTATCTCCAGGATAATTTATCATCGCTATGTATTGTTTGGGAACAAAATCCTACAAAACATGTTTTCGCACCTGTCGTTTAATTTTTTGTTTCTAAGCGGTGACAACAATCCGCGTCACTCGACAGGATTTTTTGGCTTGTTTTATCATCTTGATTTGGTCCTGCTGAGTTTTGGCCTAGTTTATTTGCTCAAGCACCATCGCTCTGTTTTACAGCTCTTGGGCAGTTGGATCTTGATCAGCTTGTTGCCAGCTAGTATTGCCACTGGCGCTCCGCATGCACTGCGGATTCTGATTGGAAATCCTGCCTGGATAACTTTTGCGACACTCGGTGTCTATTACATTTTTCTTATCCTAAATCAGTTGAAAATCAACCAGATCGTGATTAAATTGTTACTGTTTGGTTTTTTTGGACTGTATTGTTTAGAAATAATTTGGTTTTGGCGTTTTTATACTGCGATTTACCCCAAACTGACCGCTCAACACTGGCAGTATGGTTATGAGGAAATGGTGGTGGCTGTAGAAAAATTGAGATCAGAGAATCCGCAACTGCCAATCTATATAACTAGAGAACAAGGGCGGCCAGCAATGTATTATTGGTTTTATACCCAGACTGATCCGCGCTTGGTGCAGCTGGCCGCCCCAACTGCTGTTAAAGATCAAGGCGAGTTTCTCCAGTGGCAAAATATTTCCTTCATCGATCGCGTTGATCAACTGGAAAGTAATGAGCACTTTATCTTAGCGGGCAGTCCCAGATTTGCTCAGCAACTATCTAGAACCGCTCTGGGTGAGTTAGTTGGAGTGGAAGATCCGCAGGGAGAGACAATCTGGCAAGTAGGAGTTTATTAATGATGAGTCAACGTGGATTTTTCATATTCTTTTTCCTAGTTATCATATTTGCTGGATTTGTCCGGTTTTACCGTCTCGGACAAATCCCAGCTGGCACTTATTGGGATGAAACAGCGATGCTGATGGACGCTCGGTCACTGATTGCCACTGGAAAAGATGTACACGGTAATCATTGGCTGCAGGCAATTTACCCTTCTTATGGCGATTTTAAGCTACCAGTTTATTTATGGCTTGTTACTCTGAGTGTTTGGCTAGTTGGTCCGAGTGCACTGGCGGTACGCTTACCATCTGCTTTGGCAGGGATGCTAACTGTGATAATCGTAGGATTGATCGCACGAGAGCTACTAAAGCTCAAGAAGTCTGATGTGTCAACCAGCGAAGCGCGAATGATTCAGCTACTCGGCACGTTTGTCATGGGAGCATCATTTTGGTCAACTCATTTTTCTCGGGTAGGTTTTGAGGCGCACTTGGGTCAACTGTGGCTGGGCTTATCCTTTTACTTAATTTTTAAAGTCCGCCGGCATGTTGGTAACTTGCTTTTAGTAGGACTGCTCGGAGTTGTGGCTTTGTTTACTTACTTTTCTACGCGGTTTGTCTGGCCAGTGGTGTTGATTACTGGTGTGTGGTTGATATTTTCAAAGAAAACAATAAAGCAGGGAAAAGTAATTCTTTTCACTTCGATTAGCTTGATAATTTTCGCAGCTGGCTTGCTGGTGATGAGGGTTTCACCATTTTATCCAGCAAGCCAACAATTCCGGCTCAGTGCACCATCAGTTCTAGACCGATCTCAGGCTGTATTACAGGCAAATCTTTATCGAAGCCTGTCGTCTTCAAGCATTATTGATCGGCTGTTTTTTCATCGTTACACTATTAGCATAAAGCAACTCCTTCAAAACTATTCAGAAAACCTGAGTCTTGATTTTTTGTTTGTCAGTGGTGATCCCAACTTACGTCACGGCACAGGGATAGTAGGCTTATTCCCGTTGGCATTCTTGCCGTTATTATTCATTGGCCTGGTGTCGCTGCTTTTCACACGTCAATACAAAGTTGGTTTAGTGCTGGTGATTTGCTGGCTGGCAGCGCTGCTGCCAGCCAGCATTCCGCAGGAAGTACCTCACGCCTTGCGTTCTCTCAATGCCTTGATTCCGCTATCCCTGATTATCACCTATGGTTTGTTTCAGCTGATCATGCTCAAGTATCGGTTTAAAAATATTGTTTTAACTGTTTTAGTATTAACTTGGTTGTTTCAGTTTGTTCAATTTTGGCATTTCACCACGCATATCTATCCTCAAACATCGTCTAGTGCATGGCAATCTGGTTACACTGAGTTAGCAGAAGTAATTAATGTTCGTCGTAATCAGTACGATAATGTGTTCATTGAGCTGGCTGATCACCGCTATTTTGTTTGGGTATTAGCCAATCCACAATTCTCATTAGCGGAATTACCACTTAATTCTTCAGTAAAAAATTATCATTATTCCCTGATTGGAAACATTCACTTTAATACTTTTAGTGGTGTTCTAACTGATTATCAAAACACATCGAATTTATTTGTAATTGATGGGGATTCTCTGAGTGAGTTTCGATCTTTACTCGGAGAAGCAATTGAGAAAGTTGAGATGATCAAAGATGATGTAGGTAGCGTTCAATTTGTATTAATCACTCAAAATAATGCTAAAAAATAAACCAGTTGATCTAGTTCTATTTCTAATCTTATTGTTCATGACTATTTTTGCTAGATTTAATCGCTTTGGTGAATTACCAACCTTGCTCAATCGTGATGAGGCGGCCCTCGGATATACTGCTTGGTCTCTACTTGAAACTGGTAAGGATGAGTGGGGCGAGCGTTGGCCGCTCGCCCCAGCCTCGTTTGGTGATTACAAATTAATTGGTTATCCCACGTTGCTGGTTGGTTTATTTAGCATTTTGCCCAAAACAGATTGGGTAGTGCGGTTGCCTAGCTTATTAGCCGGGGTAGGGCTGGTAGCCATTTCTTGGCAAATCGGTCGCCGGCTTTTCAATCATAAATTTGGTTTAATTCTCGCTTTATTAGTAGCTAGCAGCCCGGTTTTCATCTGGTTCTCTCGATCTGCCTGGGAAGCAAACGTTGCTTTGTTTTACCTAATTACTGCTGGTTACTTGATCTACTCAGCATTCAATCAGCGACATTACACCTGGCGGTTGTTAGCTGGGTTCGTTTTACTAGTTTTCTCATTGTTTACTTATAACACCCCGCTGATTTTAATTCCTTGTTTGGCTTTAATTCTGCCTTTGCTAGTCCAAGGCAAGCAGCTTAAGCTCTCGGCCTTTGTTACCACAGCCATATTATCGCTGGTCGGTATTTCGTTCTTGTTGCTTAGCTCAGTTTGGTCGCAGAAATCAGGTATTACAATTATTACTGATTCAACTGTTAGAGCCGAGTGGTTGGAGTTTCGCTCAGAGTTGAGTGAGCCCTGGCAGAGCATTGTGGGCAATAGGTACAGTTACTTGCTTGGACGAGTGGCAACTAACTTTGTGCAAAGTTTTTCGCCAGAATTTGTGGTGTTTCGTGGTGGTGCACATCCATGGCACTCTCTTCCTGGATTTGGACACATATTTAATGTCGTGTATCTGCTCGCAATTTTAGAATTATTAGTGTTATTAATTAATTTGTTACGTAGTACTTACCAATTAATTCAAGCTAAAATTAAGTTGAATACGTTGGCTGAACAGTTTCACCAAGAGTATGTTTGGTTGTATTTGTTGTTTGTGTCACTTGTCCCAGCTGTGGTGACGGTCGATGCGCCACATGCAACGCGGAGTCTACTGTTTTTTTGGGTGCTGTGTGTACTAGCGGTGCGGTTTTTGTGGCGGCACAAAAACCGCACATCTTTAATCCGCCTGGTGTTATTATTGTTAGTCTTAAATCTGGGTTACTATACTTTTCACTATTTTTTGGCATATCCCAAGCTGTCACAATGGATATATCAATCAGACTTTAAACAAGTACTTGCTCAGGTTGAGTCAGAGTTTCCCACTCAACCAGTGGCGGTTGTCGACCCGGGGGGATATCAATACATCTTATTAGCTTGGTATTTACCTGTCCATCCAGTTGATTTCTTGAGCAATAATATTCGTCAGTTGCCGGATCACATTGGTTTGCGCTATGGCGAGCGCGTGGGTCGTTTTCATTTTATTGCTTCCCCAGCCGATCGCGCTCCAACTGAAAGAGTCTTGGTTAGCTGGGATAAGTCAGCAGAATCATGGCGAGTGCAGCAGTTTCCATAAGTATTAGGCTACAATAGTGATCAGTTGATGAAAAACAAACAAACAATAAACGAACTACATCTTTCAGTCGTTTTGGCCATTTTTAACGAAGAGCAAAACCTTGAGCGGTGTTTAAACAGCGTCCGTTCAATCGCTGATGAGATTGTAATTGTGGATGGGGGATCAACTGACAACTCGATAAGCATTGCTCAGAAATTTGACGCGGTGATCATTAGAACGACGAATAAACTGAATTTTCACATCAACAAACAGATGGCGATCGATCGGGCACAAGGAAAGCTGATTTTGCAGCTGGATGCCGATGAGGTTCTTGATGCCGAACTTACTCAATTTATCGTAAATCTGAAACTAACTTTAAACGAAAGCTCAGTTGCAGATAAAAACCAACCAGTGGCTTGGTATTTGAAACGTAAAAATCTGTTTCTGGGCAGATTTTTGCGCAAAGGTGGTCAGTATCCCGATCCAGTCATTCGCTTATTCCTGAAAGGTCGGGCACATTTACCGCAAAAAAATGTTCATGAACAAATGCAAGTCGATGGCAAAGTCAGTGAGGCTCAAGGTCACCTGCTTCATTACTCTAATCCAGATTTGGCTAGTTATTTGCGCAAGTTCCAGACTTACACTGAGTTTGCTGCTCACGACCTGATTGATAAAAATTATCAATTGAGCCTGGGGAGCTTCTTTCAGTACTTTTTGATCAAGCCTTTTATCACTTTTACCTTAATCTTTATTCGTCACAAAGGTTTTTACGACGGTTGGCAAGGTTTCCTGTTTGCCCTGCTTAGTGCTGCCCATCACCCGGTCACGTTGGTAAAATTTATGCGATTTAAATAATTATATGATTAAAGTTTTGTTTCCCACTTCTGCCAACTCCTCACTGAATGCTGTTCGGGGAGTAGGGAGATATACTCAACAGCTAGCTGTCGCACTTCAAGCTACAGAGGAAGTTGAAGTGCTTGAAGCAGGGTCAAAACAACGACCTGACATTATTCATTACCCGTTTTTTGATCTATTTTTCCCCACTTTAGCGATCCACTTTTTGGCCAAAACTGTGGTTACAATTCACGACGTGATCCCCCTAGTTTTTCCTGATCATTACCCTGCGGGTAAAAAAGGGAAGTTAAATTTTATCCGACAAAAGCTAACCTTGAAGTTTGCTTCAGCAGTTATTACTGACTCAAAACACTCCAAAATTGACATCGAAACGTACTTGGGTTTGAAAGAAGCGCAGATTAGTGTCATCCCACTGGCTCCTGCCAGTGAGTTTCTGCCCCAACCGGAAAAGATGATTGAGTCAGTCCGGCGGCAGTTCAACTTACCCGCTCATTACATTCTTTATGTGGGTGATATCAATTACAACAAAAACTTACCACAGTTGATCAAGTCTTTGAAGTATCTGCCTTGGAATGTCCAGTTGGTGTGCGTGGGTAAAAGTTTTTACCCACACGACATTCCCGAGTGGCAGGTGATTGCCAATCAAATTGCGTTGAGTAATGTGGAAAAACGGGTGAAATTTATTACCAATCTCCAAGTAGATCAGTTTGCAGAGCTCTCGGCGATTTATGCTGGGGCGATCTGTTATGTTCAGCCTTCCATTTATGAAGGGTTTGGTTTGCCGGTGCTTGAAGCCATGGCATGTAAATCACCTGTGGTTTGCGCCCAAATAAGCTCACTCATCGAAGTCACTGGAGGTGAGTATGCCTTTTATGCCAAGCCCACCGCTGAAGGGATTGCTGAAGCAGTAGAGCGTGTTTTAGATTTGAGTCAAACTGCCAGAAAAAATTGGCTCCAGGCGGCATATGCCTGGAGCCAAACCTTCACTTGGGCTAAGACTGCCGAGCAAACCATTGCGGTTTATCAAAAAATCTTGGGCAAGTAATTTTTGAAGAATATGAGAAAAAACTGGTTAAGTTTATTGATGTGTATATTTTTTTCTTTAATCGTCATTAACGATTACTTTCATCAGGGTTTTCCATACACTCATGATGGGGAAAATCACTTAGCCAGATTTGCTAACTACAAAGTGGCTCTGCTAGAAGGTCAACTTCCGCCTCGCTTTGCTCCCAACCTACTCAATCACTATGGTTATCCAGTGTTTAACTACAATTATCCTTTGGCCAACATCGTTTCACTACCGTTCTCGGTTTTGAAAATAAATTACCAACAAACTTTTCAGATTATAGTATTTGGCTCGTTGGTGTTCGGCGGACTGGGAGTTTCTGTGTGGCTGAGAAATCTATTTATTACTCAAAGTGACAAGACGAAACATCGCGAAAATTTGCAGCACTGGCCACTTTTTTTGGCTTTGGGCCTGTACTACTCCGCTCATTATTTGACCAACGCGATTCTGTTTCGGGGCAGCATCGGCGAAATCATGGCCTATGGCTTGTTTCCGTGGCTGCTGGCTTGGGTGACTAAACCCAGCCAGCAGCCAATATTTATCTTGATTTGGACTGCATTCTTTCTCTCACACAACCTGATGGCATTTTTCGGCACACTTTTTTTGATTATCTTTGCTGGTCATTGGTTCCTTACTCACCGACCGAAACTCAATCAATTGCTTTTGTACTTATTGATTCCAGTACTTGGCTTGGGATTAAGCCTCTGGTTTTGGTTACCTGCGATGTTAGAGCTCAACTTGGTGGCGGCAGGATCATCCGAGCTGATCACCGCCGCCACTGCTCACTTTCCCACACTTCGCCAATTACTTGTCGCTCCACTCGAGTTTGGTTTTTCCTACCCCGGTAACATTGACTCATTAGGATTTTCTCTGGGAGGCGTACAGTGGCTAGTAGTAATCCTGTCTGGATTATTGTTCTGGCAACGTTCTGCTCTTAAAATTAAATTTGACGCCTTGTCACTCTATTTTTTGATGAGTTTGACTTTAATATTCCTCCAACTGAATATTTCCCGTCCAATTTGGCAAGTTCTATCATTTATGCAGTTGCTTCAATTTCCTTGGCGTTTGAGCTTCTTTATTTCAATTTTGCTCGTTCCTTTGGCCTACTTTTTGGTCACCAGGGTATCCCGACAAATGCTCCGTGGAGTATTTTTAATTTTAATCATCCAGCTCGGTGTTTTGTTGGCGCTCAAACCAGTTGATCGCTTTAATCGAACAAACCAAGATTATGAAGCTTATACTCAATCGACAACCACTAAGAATGAAAATACACCGCGCACATTTAAGTATCAATTATTTGCCGATTGGCAACCAACGGCTAAAATTTACCAAGGTTTGGGGAAAGTGACGGTTGAGTCTTGGAGTGGCTCAAAACGCCATTACTCCCTCGATTTAGATCAATCCAGCATTATTGTAGAACCCACTGCCAATTTTTTAGGTTGGGAGACCACTGTGGTAAATACGCTCAACAATCAGAATGATTCCTCAAAAACTAAAGTTGAGTATCTTAATAATGATCAAATTCAAGGTAGGATCGCTTACCAGCTGCCGGCAGGAGAGTATCTTGTTACAACCAAGTTTACCCAAAATACTCCGGCACGCATGGCAGGAAACGGACTCACCTTGCTCAGTTTGGTTTTTTCATTTTTCTACCTTTGGTATCACCAGAAATATTTAAGAACTTGACGTTTAATCTTAATACTCTGAAATGAAAAAACCCAGCGACTCATACTTAATTAACGTTTGGAATAAAGAGGCAAACCGATATACCCATACTGCTGAGAACTCACCAGATTATCTGGCATATTATCACGTTTTACACCAGTTAATTGGTGAGATGCGAGGTAAGAAAATTGCCGATATCGGCAGCGGCACGGGAATGACATCAGCGTACTTTGCGGAACATGGGGCAGAGTTACACTTAGTTGACTTGGCAGATAAAGCTTTGGCATATGCCAGAAACTATTTCAATAAAAAAAATCTTAAAGCTAAGTATTACCGCGAAAACGCCTTTAACATGAGTTTGCCGCATTCTCACTTTGACGTTGTCTGGAATGGTGGAGTGCTTGAACACTTTCCTGATGAGCAAAAGATAATAATGCTGCAAAAGATGTGGCAGTTGGTCAAACCTGGGGGCCGATTGCTAGTGACGGTTCCCAACGCTTGGGATTTACCCTTTATGTTGGCTAAACAACTTTTGGTTTGGCGCAAAAAGTGGAGCTTTGGTGAGGAAGATGATCTGACTCTTGCGCGCTTCGCTAAGCTAGCCAAGCGCGCAGGTATTAACCAATCTACTATTTTCGCCTTCAACCCGATTGTGGGTTGGTGGTTTTTCCCCTGCGGCAAAGAACTTACCCAATTTTTGCGCTTAAATACTCAGGCGCATCATCAACGCCGCCGTAGATCCGGTCACAACCTAGTCTTAACCGCGGTTAAAAACTATAGACGATGATATACTCTTAATATTAACAAGAAAGGTCTTGATGAAAAAATCAAATTTTCTGTTGTTTCTCCTTTTACTTTCTTTCGCTTTTTTTACTGGTTGTATCCCTAAGTCGTCAACGACAGGAGATGTCAGCACCCAACAACCCAATGATCAAGCCGAGGGGGACCAAGCACGAGAGTGGCAAAAAGTAAGTCAGGCGATTGCTAATGGACAATCTGTCAAGTGTATTATGGTAGACCCAAAGAGTGGTGTTCAAACGCGCTATTACTTGAAAGACAAGTTTTCCCGTTTTGATCGTGATCCAGATTATAATCAAACTAATCAAGCTTCGTTTTTAACTGATGGAGAAACGATCTACACTTGGAATTTTCTAACCAAGCAAGGATTCAAAATGCTAGCTACTCAACCGAGTGTTTCGCCCCAATCAGTTGATTCAAGGCAACCAGAAGAAGTTCCTGATTTTACAGACGAGTCCACTTGGTCACAATATACGCAAATTGGGTACAGTATTAGCTGTAATATTGAAGAAATAAATCCTTCCTATTTTTCTCCGCCACCCGATGTCCAATTTACCGATATGAGCCAAATGCTCAACCAATTTCAAAGATTAGATCCCGCTCTGAATCGAGAGCAGCTTCAAGAACAGAATCAAATTCAAGATCCTGATCAAAATACCGAGCTGCAGCTAAATCAAGAACAAATCCAAGAAATGCTCAAGCAGTTTGGAGCGACTGAGTGATGTCAAGGTTAGACCGATTGAGTTTTATCGCCTGAAGATCTTGTTGCGTTGTATTTATGAGGGCACTGGCTTGATCCTCATCGATGATTTACAATAAAAGCTATGAGAATAATCGTCACCGGTGGATCGGGTTTTTTGGGTAAGCACCTGCTGCGCGCCCTGCGCGATGCAGGGCACCAGTTGGTCAATATTGACTTGGTGGTGAATCCTGAGTTTGAAACAGTCGTAGCTGATGTGCGTGATCAAGCTAGAATGAACCAGCTGATTAAAGACGCGGACGTGGTGTTTCATTTGGCCAGCCTAATTGAGGCGGGCGAGTCGGTCCGCGAGCCCGCCAAGTATCTTGATTACAATCTATCTGGCACGTTGGCTGTTCTAGAGGCAATGCATCTAAATCAGGTTAAAACATTCATTTTTTCATCAAGTGCCGCGATTTATGGTGAGCCGCAGCGCAGTCCAATTCATGAAGACGACCGGACCCTGCCCATCAACCCTTACGGAGTGACTAAATTAGCCATGGAGGGTTTGCTCAATTCGTATGTCAGTTCGTTCGGTTTCACTGGGATGGCACTTCGGTACTTCAATCTCTATGGTCCAGAAGAACGTCACCAGCCTGAGACCCACGCTATCCCGCGATTTATCGACCAACTCCTGCACGATCAACCGATCACAGTCTGGGGTGATGGCTCGCATCAGCGTGATTTTGTCTATATTGACGATATTGTCGCTGCTCATTTATTAGCCCTGAATTATGTCGTCGCAAATCCCGCAAAATATCATTACTTTAACCTTTCGACTGGAACTGCTAACTCGGTTTTGAGTGTGATTGAGCAAATTGCTCAGATTATGGGTAAGATGCCCAATATTGAGCATCACCAGTTTCGACCCGGTGATCCACTGGTTCTTCTGGCTGATCCGACCAAGGCGCAACAACATCTCGGCTGGCAGGCTAAAGTCAGCCTACCAGCCGGACTCCAAAAAACTGTTGAATTTTTTCAAAGTAGATAAAGTAAAATAATTGAAAGATACAAACTATGGGTAATCCAGAGCCCACACAACCAATGAATCAAGTTGAAGTACCCATCGATCGAGAACAGATGGGTCAGAATTTTGAAGCTTTAATTGCTTCCGCTCTAGAGCGAAAAGTTGTAAACCCCCAAGATTACGTCGCTGAGTGTGTGGAGCAGCAACGACTCCCGGCAGAAAAAGCCGAAGAGTTAAAAGCAGCCCTGATCGCTCGCATCAAAAATAATCTTGATTTACCTGTCACCCTAGATCAAGCCAGGAAAGGTCGAACGCTTTATCTTGATTTGGATGACACGGTGTATTTAACTGCTCAATTCAAAGCTGATCTTTATGCAGTTTTGTTATCAGAATTAGGCCAACTTTCTTCGATTAACAATTTTGAAGCTATTTTTAAACCAATTTATGACCAGGTATATCAAATATATGGCAGCGTAGGTTTTGAACCTGGACAGTTTATTGTTGCGTTGTCGTCAGCCCTTGGAATTAATTTAACATCTCAAAAAAAAGATTCACTCCAAAATACTCTTATAGAATTTGCTTCAAACAAAAAGTACATAAATCCATCCGCTATTTCAGCATTAAGATCACTTCAGCCATTATTTAACGATGCTAATAGTTTTGAATGTTTATCGAATGGCAGAGTAAATTGGCAAAAGGCAAAAGCATTTGCTTTAACTAGAGCCATGGGATTAAAGCGTCCGTCTCTAAATGTCACTGTTGTTACTGATAAAACATTACATGCACTAGTAGTTCATTTGCATGATACTTCTGCTATTCTTGATGACCGGCTGATTAATTTAATTGGCATAGCCCTAAATCAAGACGCCAGGGACAAATTTGTCTTGATTTGGTTTAATCCTGATAAGAAACCAATGGCTCCTGAGGAAGCTGTAAGGCTAGCCAAGTGTCAAACGATTATTATTGAGATTCGCAGTTTTCCTGAATTAATTACGTATTTGCAAGCAGGTAACTAGGGTAGCCTAATTCAGACGACAGCTTTGATGGCTGTTAAATATTTCACTTTTTGTTTTATTTAATTAGTGATTTAAACAATCCAGATAAATTTCTGCCTCTTTCTAGAGCAATGCTGGGCGCGTGAGTCAGCCACTCACGCGCCGTCCAATTGTTTAGCAAAATTAGCCACCAGTTTTTAAAGTCTTGCCAGGATTTTTGGGTCCCCATGTAGCCAGAAGCATGACCATAGTGAATGATGCTGGCATCAAAACAAACTATGTTTTCAAAACCAGCGCACTTAATGCGCAAACTTAGGTCAATATCTTCAAGATATGAGCCAAAATCTTCGTTGAAATAACTAATTTTTTTCAGTAGATCGCGGCGGTATAAGACTGCCGCGCCGTTGGTGGCATCCACTACGGCGCGGCCACTTTTCTGCACTGCGGTCAAAGCTTCAGCTTTACCTTGTGGTAGCACTCGAATGCCAGCTGACTCAACTTCTCCTGATTGATCACGAATCACGGGATTAATTGAACCAGTTTTATCATCAGCAACAGCTAGACAAGCTTGCCACCAGCCCTGCGAGAGTATCACGTCATCGTTGGCGGTGGCGAGCCACTCGCCCCCGCCCAGCGCAAACCCTGTGTTAACCGTACTGGCAAAGCCGCAGTTATCGACAATTGTCACCCACTGCACCCCAGGAAACTTGGTCTTCCACGCCTCGATTTCCGTCTTTTTCACCGCACTGGTGACAATAATCAGCTGAAAACAACGCGATTTGAGCTCTTCGCGTAGGAGAGGCCAGTTTTGGTGAAAAAACCACTCGAGTTGAGTCAGTTTCAAGTTGGGAACGACCAGCGAGATTTTGCAAGCCATGCTTTGATTATAAACTAATTAGCTTTACAATGAGAATCGTGAAATTCATTACATCGCTGTTTGGTTATCGTGAACTGCTCTACGAGCTGACCATGCGTGAGATTAAACAGCGCTATAAGCAATCGGTCTTGGGTTATGCTTGGGTGATTCTTAACCCGTTTTTCCAAATGCTAGTGATGAGTTTTGTCTTCAGCTACATCATGCGGATTGGTAATTTGGGGGTGCCATACCCAGTTTATCTTTATGCCGGGCTGTTACCCTGGACTCTGTTTTCTAACTCTATCTCCAGTAGCATGGGCGCACTGGTTGGCAATGCCGGATTATTAACCAAGATTTACTTCCCTAGAGAAATTTTTGTCATCAGCACCATTCTTGCCAAAGTAATCGATTACTTCTTGGCTGGCAGTGTATTTATCCTGATGATGATCTACTACGAGTTGCCTATAACTTGGAACATTCTCTGGTTTGTGCCAATTTTTGGCATTCAGATGATCTTTACTTATGGCTTGTCGCTGATCATGAGTGCCTTTAATCTGTTTTACCGCGATATTCAGTATGTGATGGGCCTGGTGCTAATGATTTGGATGTACTTGACCCCTGTCATTTATCCTGTCGAGCTATTTCCTCCAGGGTACCGCTGGATTTTCCAGCTTAATCCCATGGCGGTGATCATCAATGCCTACCGGCAAGTGATCTTGGGTGGTGGCGCACCCAACTTTTTCAGCCTGAGCATAGCCCTCGGTCTATCCCTCGCACTGTTATTCTTAGGCTTCAAATTATTCAAAAAACTAGAAGGCCAGTTCGCCGACGTGGTATAATATTACTTGATATATCAATTAATTATGCAAAAATATCAATTGGGAAAATTACTTATAAATCGACCTGATTTGAATTGGTACAGTCCGAATCCCAGCGGGTTGGGTGATGAACCAGCTCTAGAAGCAATTTTGAATTATGGTGATTGGAACGACTTTATTAAAATGATGCAAATAGTTGGTAAGTCAGGATTCAAACAACTATTTGCCCAAATAGATAACAAACCTAGATCTAACTTGCGACCAGAAATAAAACATTATTTTAGATTATATATCGATGCCAATAGTTGAAGATATTCTCACCAGCACTCAAAAAAAGTTATTACCTTTTGTTTCTACGTATAAACCACAATTTGTCTTAGTTGGTGGTACCAGCTTAGCTCTTCAGCTGGGACACCGCAGATCAATAGATTTTGATTTGTTTGCTTTTCATCCGTTCAATACCCAGCAAATTTTGCAAGAAGTAACTACGGCAAAAATATTACAAAAAGTACTGGTAAATGGTCATAATGAGTTAACACTCTTGGCTGGAGACGTAAAGTTTACTTGGTATTTTTATCAATACTCTATTGATGGCTCAATCGATTGCAAGTTTGCGCGTATTCCAGAGATGCGCACCATTGGCGCCATGAAGCTTTTTGCTTTAGGAGGAAGAGCTAAATGGAAAGATTACGTTGATTTATATTTCCTTTTACATCAATACTCGCTTGAGGATTTATTGCTTCAGGCCAAAAAACTTTTTACAGCTGCGTTTAACGAAAAGCTCGCTAGAGTTCAACTAAGCTATTATGATGATGTCAATTATTCTGAAGCCGTTGAGTATATGCCAAATTTTGCGGTTGAGGATAATGAAATAAAAAGATTTTTGACTAAAATAAGTGTTTCATAATATGAGCGCCTCGCCTGCCATTACCATCAATCATGTCGCCAAGTTGTTTCGCCGGCAGAAACAAAAGACGTTTAAAGAGTTTCTGCCTGCCTTATTTGGTGGTCAATCCATCAGTGAAACATTCTGGGCGCTAGAAGACGTGAACTTCGAGATCAAGAAAGGGGAGAGCTTTGGCATTATTGGCCCCAATGGCTCAGGTAAATCCACCCTGCTCAAACTAATTGCCGGTGTCACTCAGCCCACCAAGGGGAAACTGACGGTTAACGGCCGTCTAGCGCCCCTAATTGAGCTCGGCGCCGGGTTTCATCCGGAGCTAACTGGAAGGGAAAACGTGTTCCTCAACGGTGTCATTCTCGGTCTGACCCGGCGCCAGATTACGACAAAGTTCAATGATATAGTCGATTTTGCTGAGCTGTGGGAGTTTATAGATCAGCCGATCAAACATTACAGCTCTGGGATGTATCTCCGCCTAGCCTTTGCCGTTGCTATCCATACCGATCCTGAAATATTACTAATTGATGAGATTTTGGCGGTCGGAGATGCGGCTTTTCAAGCCAAGTGTGACATTCGGATGAAACAGTTTCATGACCAAGGTAAAACGATCGTGATTGTTACCCACGATTTAAAAACTGTTAGCAGCTTTTGTCAGCGTGCTGCCTACATTTCGCGGGGCCGCCAGCTGGCCGTCGGCCCCGCCCCCGATATCGTCAACCAGTACCTGCAATCAAGTTAGTTCTTGCCTAACGCGCTATAATCAGATCTTATGAGTATCGAGTTAGCAGACTATGGTTTAGATTTTACTCAATTCCGCCCAGATGAAATTATTGCCCCGCAATCTCCAGATCTAAAATTGGTATTTGTGGTTCCAATCAGAGGAGAAGTCAGTAACGGTAACTTTTTTTCTCTGCTCAAGGATATGATGCGTCAGACTGCTGCAAAAAGTACTTTTGAGTTAGTGCTAATAGTAAACCAAGGTACCAACTATCGCTTTGCCGATGAAAATGATCAGATCATTAATATGGCTAAATTTTTGAATGATTTGGGACCGTTACCTTTTTCTGAATCTACAGACCAATGGAAAAACGAACTACTTGAAACAGCTAGAGGAGCGCACATTAAAGTTACAGCTTTACCCAGACTTGATAGATATCAATCGATGAATATTGAGGTATTTCGGGCAATAGGCAACTATTATGCGGCTGAGCGTTTAAAAGCATCTGAGTTTGGTTTAAACGGTGCAGTCTGTGTTCTTGATGCCGATACTAGAATTTCGGCAAACACAGTTCAAACTATCATTGATCAATTTGCAAACCACCCAGAAGTTGGGATGTTAACAATCAATCTGGATATGTATCCTGGAGAAGGTGATGAGGGAATTTGGACCTCAAATCCTTTTGAGCGTTTGGATTTGCTGTCAAATAGGTTGAAAAGTTTCGGTAAACCTTCTCGGTCTCATCCTTGGCATGCAGTTCGCGCATCTCAACTAAAATTACCAGATTTAGCTACATTAAATGCGAGGGATTCGGAATCCACCTTACTTCATTTAAAAGATTATCTTTCTTTGCCTCGCGAATACCAAACAAGGGTCATGCCACCCGCGGTCTCTTTCATCACTCAAGATAGAGCACGACCTGAGTCAGTCGGTGGTATAACAGGATCTGCCCGATTTTCTGAAATTAAAGACGGGATATCTCCAGGAAGAAACTTAGAGCACCCACTCGATTCCTTGATTCATAATGGCCATTTAAAATCACTAGATAGAAGCTCGCCCATTAGGCAGAAGATAGATGGACTTTATAAAAATAAATTTGGAATTACGCCCAAAGATATGGCGCTAGGAACAGAGGCTCGTCGTAAAGCTGATCGAGTAAAAGCTAAAGACTTTGGATATATGTGGTTTATGACCTTAATTGCTTTAATGGAAGGTGTGGCTCCAGCTGAGTTGGATGAATTAGAGGACTGTGTTTTAAAAACTCTGAGGGCAGAAAGATTGCGCCACAAATTATTTCGCTCTAAAACGCACTCATTCTTTCGCCAGTGCTTTGATTATCTAAAAATGAACCGTGAGCAAAAGATCACTCTGACTACCAAAACTGCCCAGGCTTTCATTCCATTTCATGAAAGACCTTTTTTTACCACATTTTTTGGTAAAGCAGATTGGTTAGTAGGTATGATCAATTTCGCGATTGAGCGCTGTGAAGATTTTGAATCATTTCTAGAATTCTTTGAGAATAGATTTCCAGAATTTCTTCGCCCATTTCAGGATACTGAGTGTGGCGAAACAAATGCTTACTTGCTTGGATTAAGTCGATATTTTGAACATGCAACAAATAATCCAGAAAAGTTTCCTTCAACCGCCAACTTTTGGGGATTTAATTCGACCTCGCCCGCATCGCCTCCACATACC
>CAZZBW010000008.1:0-42174 GCA_964653045.1 uncultured Pseudomonadales bacterium
GACTCGAACCTCTGACCTCTTCGATGTCAACGAAGCGCTCTAACCAACTGAGCTACGAGTTCATTAATACTACTAACTTAATTTTAACCTCTGACCTTCCCGCTAAGCGGGACGCTCTAACCAACCAAATTAGCAAGTACATTTCAAGATTGTTTGGCGCAGCGATTATATCAACTCAACTCCCTCTACACAACCCAACTTGTAATGATATAATTCGTGATCTATCGTAGGAAATAAAATATATAGTGAAAAAATTTAGTAAAGGCAAATCGGGCAAGGGTCCTCAAATTTGGATCACTGCCAACGGTCGAATTAGACAACCCCAGGTAAGAGTGATTGATGACGAAAACTCGATGCTGGGCTTAATGAGCACTGCCGAAGCCATTCGTTTGGCTTACAGCAAGGAAATGGATCTGATCTTGATCAACGAACAGCAATCGCCACCGATTGCCAAGATTATGGAGCTCAACAAGTATAAGTATCAGTTACAACAGAAAGAATCAGCGAGTAGAAAAAAATCAAAAGCTCAAAGCATCAAGGAACTGCGCCTGACCCCGTTCATGAGCGATGGGGACTTTCAGGCTCGGGTCAAAAGAATTGAAGAGTTTTTGAAAAAGGGTAATAAAGTCAGATTGACTCTTCAGTTTAAAGGTAGACAAATTACCAAAAAAGAATTTGGCGAGAGCATGATTGCTCGAGCCATCACTGCAGTCGAAGAGCTCGGTGCAGTAGAAATTGAACCTAAAATGATCGGCAGAAAATTAATGGCACAACTGATGCCCAAAAAGAAGTAGGAGACCAACATGACAAAAAATAAACAAAAAACCCGCAAGGGTGCGGCCAAACGTTTCAAAATCACCGCCACCGGCAAAGTAATGCGCAGATCACAAAACATGCGCCATATCCGCCGCAACAAGAGTAAAAAGGCCATTAGAGCTTACCGCGTGCCAGTTGAGGTCACAGGCAAGCCAGCCAAAAAAATCAAGAAAATGTTAGGAATAGCATAATTTTCATAAAGTAAGGAAAATCATATGTCGAGAGTTAAAACCGGCGTCACCAGATCACGCAGACACAAAAAAGTCTTGGAATTGACCAAAGGCTTCCGCGGTGCCAACACCCGTTTGTATAAAAGAGCCAAAGAAGCCCTGCTTCATGCAGGTCAATACGCTTATATAGGGCGAAAATTGCGTAAACGCGATTTTCGCAAACTCTGGATCACCAGGATTTCTGCGGCCTTGCATGAGGCGGGATCGGTAGTAAATTATTCCCGATTTATCAATGCCCTCAAGAAAAGCAAAATCGTGCTTGATCGCAAGACTTTGTCTGAAATTGCCATCCGTGACTTTGATACATTTAAAGCGATTGTCAAAAAGGCGGTAGGCTAAAATAATAAACCAAAAAAATTTAACCCCCTACGAAACCCCGCCGAAGTCATCAACGAAGGCGGGGCGAAGTAGGGGGTTTTTTCTGCTAAAATAAAGTTTGCCAACATGAAAAACTTACCAACTTATCATCCTCTAATTGATCCTATCGCTCAAGAACTTAAGTCAGATCTAGAGAAAGGAATCAAACAGGACGAATTAACTCAAAAGTATTTGACAAAAAAAGGTCTCTTTAATCATCTCGCCGACCAGATGAAACAACTTTCAATTGAAGAGCGAAAAACTTTCGGTCAAAAGCTCAACCAGTTTAAAAGTGATTTGGAATCAGCTATCCAACAAAGCCAAAATTCTGAAGCCAAACAATCTCAGTCTCAGTTTGATTACACCATCCCGGGACAGCAACCAAATATAGCTCGACTTCATCCTATTACTCAAGCAATTGAAGAAATTACCCAAATTTTTGCTCAACTTGGCTTCGTGCGTGTTCGCTATCCTGAAGTTGATTGGGATTACTATGTGTTTGAAAGTCTCAACATGCCACCCGAGCACCCCGCCCGTGACGAGTGGGAAACGTTCTTTATCGACACTCCAGATCGTTCCACCAACGTGGCTTACGACGTCGATCAACCCCAACGCCGCCACCCCAGCCTGGTTGGTGGCGGCAAACAAGTCCTCACTACTCA
Organism: uncultured Pseudomonadales bacterium; assembly: GCA_964653045.1. Lineage (GTDB taxonomy): Bacteria > Patescibacteriota > Microgenomatia > UBA1400 > PJMF01 > DAOOPX01. The sequence continues at coordinate 2,066 of CAZZBW010000008.1, forward strand.
CACTTCCAATGGCCAAGTCCGAGAGATGGAAAGAGTAGGGGGTAAACCACCCATTAGAATGATCAACATTGCTCGCTGTTACCGGCGTCAGCAAGACGCCACTCATACCCAAATGTTTCACCAATTTGAAGGTCTAGTAGTTGATCGCGGAATCAACATCCAACACCTCAAAGGCACACTGGATTTCTTTGCGCAAAAGTTTTATGGTCCAGGAATAACCAGCCGGATTAGACCATTTCACTTCCGCTTCACCGAACCATCATTCGAAGTAGATTTTTCTTGCCACATTTGCGCTGGCACTGGTCAAGTAAACGGAGATAAGTGCAAATTTTGTAAATCGGGCTGGCATGAAGTGGGTGGGGCAGGCATGGTGCATCCCAACGTACTCAAAGCCGGGGGAATTGATCCAGAGCAGTACACTGGTTTTGCCTTTGGCTGGGGAGTGGAACGCACTTACACTTTGAGACCAGGCTTGAGCATTGATGACATTCGTTTGCTTTACTCAAATGATTTAAGATTCTTGACTCAATTTTAATAAAGAATAATTTATATGAACATCCTCATCCCTCACTCTTGGCTATTGGAGCATCTGCAAACTAATGCTTCTCCAGAGGAAATCCAAAAGTCTTTGTCGTTGTCTGGGCCTTCAGTCGAAAGTATTATTCATCAAGACGACGAAGCAATTTACGATATTGAAATCACCACTAATCGCGTTGATAGTTTTTCAGTGCGCGGCCTCGCGCGCGAGGCCGCGGTCATCCTCAACCAATTCAATTTTCCCAGTTCGCTAAAACAACTCCCTACAGCTCCAGGCAACTATCCCGTTAGCTCCCTGCCAGTCCCAAAAATTATCAACAACCCGCAGCTGTGCCGACGCGTCATCTGCGCCGTAATTGAGGGCGTACAAAGGACACCAACGCCTGATTGGATGAGTAAGCGACTCAAACAAATTGAGCTGAATGTTCACGATAGCGCCATCGATATCACCAATTACATTACCCATGATTTAGGCCATCCCTGTCATGCCTTTGACTACGACAAATTAATGGCTACTGGGGGAGAGATTCGGATAGTAGAAGCCCAAAAGGGGGAAAAGTTTTCAACTCTTGATGGCGCAGAGTTCACCTCCGTCGGTGGCGAAGTAGTATTCAAAAATGCCCAGGGGTTGATTATCGATTTGCCCTCTATCAAAGGCACACTAAATACAGCAGTCGACGAAAACACTACCAATATTTTGTTACTCCTTGAATCCATCAGGCCAGATAAAGTCCGCTTTGCCAGCATGACTCATGCCATTCGTACCACTGCTGCCCAGATTCTAGAAAAAGGTGTTGATCCAGCTCTGGCTGAAGTGGTAATTACTCAAGCACTCAGACTATATCAAGAGATCTGCCAACCCAAAGCGATTGGCCAAATCGCTGACGAGTTTCCTCAGGCAGTCCAACCAACTCAAATTAACTTCCCTTTGGCCAAAGCTACGCAATACCTGGGAGTGGCGATTGAGCCAACTCAAATCAAGCAAATTCTGACTCAGCTTGAGTGTCAGGTAGACACTCAAGCTGAAGATACTTTATTAGTCACTCCTCCTACTTTCCGCCCAGACTTAGAGACTCCCGTCGATTTGGTTGAAGAAATTGCCCGAATCTATGGGTATCACCGGTTGCCGGCCACTATCATGGCCGGCCAACTGCCACTCAACGCTCCAGCTGATCAACATTTCGACCGAGAAAAAAGCCTTAAGTTGCTCATGGTTCACCTTGGCATTCAGGAACTTTATACATACTCGATGGTCAGTGCCGAGCTAGCCTCATCTTCACCATATCCGCTCGATCAGCATCTCAAACTCCTCAATCCCTTGTCTGAAGACAAAGTCTATCTGAGACGCTCACTACTCCCATCATTAGGCGAAGCATTAGCCCAAAACCCAGATCATCCAGAGTTAGAATTCTTCGAAATTGCCCACGTTTATCATCCAAAAAAGGGTCAACTACCGGATCAGCAACTAGTTCTAGCTATTGCTTCAAGACAATCTTACCGGCGTCTGCGTGGCATACTTGAAAGTATTTTTGCCTCTTTATTCGTAGATCGTTTCTCGTTTAAAGCTCTAGATAAATCAGGAGCAGAAATTGTCTTGATTGGTCATGATGGGGGAGAGAAAAGCATTGGCTGGATCGGGCATGATCCAGCCAACGAAAGTATTGTGCAGAGCGAACTCCAGCTCGCTCCAATTTTTCAGGTAGCAAAAAAATACCCCATTTATCAACCGATCCCCAAAACTAGCCCTATTATTGAAGATCTAACTTTCCAAATTCCTCCAACAGTCCAGATTGGAGAGCTGATTGAGACAATTAAACAACATCACAGCTTAATTTCCAACGTGGCACTCAAAGATATTTATCAGCGCAACGTTACCCTAACGATTACATACTGGGATAAGCAGCATAATTTGAGCAATCTTGACGTTCGACCCATCCGTCTGAGCATCGTCAATCACGTTAAATCCAAACAATTGGGTGAGCTGATCGGCAAATTACCTGATTAAAAATCTTTTTCAATCCCGATGCTTGGATGAAAAAAATGAGAAATTTTAGCTCGGCCACTTATCTAAATTTGTTTACGGTATTAATTGCCGGCTTGATCTTCATCCTGCCATCAAACTTATTTTATAAATTGTGGGAACAAACTGCATACAGCCAAGGTTTATTAATTGACTACCTTATCCCTAAAATTTATCTAAGCGATATCTTGATCCTGGCAGTTTTTGGCGTTTTCTGCGCCAAAAACTGCCAGGATTTGAAACAAAAGTTTACAATCCGAAAAATTCGTACCTGGTTAGTTCCCCTCGCTCTATTTTCACTCCTACTTATTCGTCAATTATTTACCCCTCATCCGATCATCGCTTATTGGACAGTTGGCAAACTCACTTTGTTTATCGTTTTAGCCTGGATAATTACTCACGTTCAAGCTCTCTTTGAACAAAAACACTGGGTGGTTATCAAGTACAGTTTGGTATTGACCATTGTTTTTCAAGCTCTCTTGGCAATTTTTCAATCTCATTATCAACAACCATTATTTGGCTACCTGTTTTTGGGTGAACCAAATATTGCTCAACCAGTAGGAATTGCTTACTCTGTCAACAATCTCGGTCAACAACGCGTATTACCTTATGGCACCACTGCCCACCCCAATGTCTTGGCTGGAATAGCCGTAATTTACTTCTGGATGTATTGGCAAATCAAGAAAAAAACTTCTCAAGTTAAATATGAGTTAATACTTTCAAGCTTGCTTACTTGCGCCGTACTAATGATTCTCGCTCTGACACACTCTCTGACTGCATGGTTTGGTTTGGCTTGGGTTCTTTTACTTCACTTTCGCAAAATCACTGATAAAGATTTTTTGTTCGCGATAATTTTTTCAATTTTGATAATTCCAGTTTTTATTTTTATTTTCGATCAACTCTCGCCAAGCATTGATTCGTTCAGTAGAAGAAACTGGCTGATAGCAGAAGCAGCCACCATGTTCTCTCGCAATCCAGTTTTTGGGGTAGGTATGACTCAATTCACTACCCAGCTTTCACCAATCGGGCAATCACTCAATGGTCCGGCTTTTATCCAACCTGCCCACCATATCTTCTGGCTCTGGTTGGCAGAAACCGGTATCCTTGGTGTTACCTTGATAATTTATTTATTCCGAAAATTATCCAGCACCAACCAACAACACATAAAATATATTTTCACTTTGTTGGTTGGTTTTATTTCACTCGACCACTACTTGCTAACCCATCAAGCTGGATTACTACTACTCGTCTTGATCTTTTCATTAGCGAGAGCTCAAATTCAACTGAAAAAATGATAGTTTAATCCTTTTTATCGGGTGGATTCTCTGTTGGCAGTGGTGTTAATAGTGGCACCGGAGTGGCACTGGGATTATTCGGAGGCTTGATCACTTCAGTCGTTGGCGAAGGCACGCTGGTGGGTGGCGGGATTGGAGTTGATGTGGGCTGAGGTGGCAAGGGAGTAGGGGTAGGCTCATCCCAAGTTTCACCACCAACACCAATTCGTTTTTTATCACTTTCAGTTGTCTCTCCGTCGCGACTATATGCTTTGACCCAAATCGTGTAACGACCTTTATTGAGCCTCAGCTTGCCATCATAGTTCCGATCATTAATTGTTTCTCTGACTTTGTCGTCGACAATAATCTCCATTTTCTCAATTCCTGAGCCAGCATCCGCTCTAATCTTAATTTCAATCTCAGTATCTTCATAATTTTTTTGATCCTCTGGCCGATCCAGTCGCACATAAACCTCAGATTGATCACCACAATACTCAGTTGGTGGGTGATATTTGCTGTCAGTTTGTTCATTTTTCCAAGCATCAATTGATTCCTGCCACCGGTTACGTCCATCCTCACTATATGGATCGTGTTCTTCAAGAATAATGAACTCTTTTTCATCATAATCTCCGGAAACAATCTTGGCATCGGTCGCCAGTTTATTTTCGCCACGACATAATTTTAATTTTGTGTGAATTGGGTCTGGAGTGTTGAGCATAGTACCCTTTTTCACCCACTCGAACCTTTTGGGGAACTCATCGTGGGAGGGGTAACCTGAGATTAGATCAACCTCAGCTTGTTCAATAGTGTCTGGTTTTACGAACTCTGGATCATCAAACCCACTTTTAAGCGCCAGCAACATAATTCGTTGCCAAATCGGTGTAGCACCCGAAATACCAGAGGCAACGGTTTTCATCGAAGTGTTATCGTTATTACCAACCCAAGCACCCACCAGCACTTCTTGACTCCAGCCAATTGCCCAGTTATCTTTTTGATCATTAGTTGTTCCAGTCTTAACTGCCACGTTTGGACTGATATTTAGTTTGGAGTTTAACCCAAAAGCCATGGCCCGAGCTGAGTCATCAGATAAGATGTTATTAATCAAAAAGGCATCAGCTTCTTCCATCACTCGAGCACCTTGGGCAACTCGGTTCTCAAAAAGAACGGTGCCGTTTCGATCCTTTACCTCAAGGATCGAAACGGGCTCGACTTTGAGTCCAGAGTTAGCAAAACTGCTATAGGCGGTCGACATATCTATTAAATGTACTTCGCCACCACCCAATGCAACTGATAAACCCAATCTCTGTAAGTTTTCTTTGGTTGGTTCGAGAGTTACCAATCCCATGGCGTAAGCTTGATCGAGAAACGTCTCAATCCCCACCATACCTAACGCTTTCACTGCAGGCACATTCAGCGAGCTACCCAAACTATTGCGTAAACTGACTGGACCACGAAATCTGCCATCGTAATTCCTCGGCTGATAGGGTTTTTCTTTATCATTGCGCTGAAAATTGGTGGGCAAATCAATCATCATTGTGGCTGGGTTGTAACCCTGTTGCAGCATGGTCAGGTACACAACGGGCTTGATCGAACTTCCTGGTTGCCGCAAACCCTGAACCGCTACGTTGTACTGACCATCAATATCAGGATCATTGAAATTTCTGCTGCCCACCATGGCGTAAATCTCACCTGTTCGTGGATCCATCACCACCACCGCTCCATTAGTAATATTAATGTCTTTGACTTTATCAATTTCCTCAGTCACAATTTCTTGAGCCTGGTTGTGCAGGACAAGATCAAGGGTGGTAGTAACTTGTAAACCTCCAGCCTCAACCCGCTCAGGACCAAACATTTCTTCCAGCTGATCCTTGACGTAAAACACAAAATGAGGCGCTAAAAAAGCCGATTGACCCTTTTCAAATTGCAGCGAGTCTAATGATCCTAAGGCTTCATCGTAAGCTAACTGAGTAATGTACTCATCCTCAAGCATTCTGCGCAAAACGCCCCTGGTGCGAACTTGCCACAGTAGCTGATCATCCTCATCTTTTTTGCCAAAAAGCGGTGAGTAAGCACTCGGTCGTTGGGGTAACCCTGCCAAAACTGCTGATTCAAGAAGAGATAAATCTTTGACAGATTTATTGAAGTACATGTTGGCGGCCGCGCCTATGCCATAGGCCGTGCCGCCATAAGGCACCTCGTTGAGATACATCTCCAAAATTTGTTCTTTTTCAAACTTACGTTCAATCGCCAAGGAAAGCAAAATTTGCTTGAATTTTCTGTCAAAACTTCGCTCATCAGTCAGCATCGATTTTTTCACCAATTGCTGAGTCAAAGTTGATCCACCCACCAGTCTTCCTTCAAATATCAAATAGTAAGGGGCACGAAAAAATACTAAAGGATCAAAACCGCTGTGTTTATAAAAATCCTTATCCTCGATAGCAACAGTTGCATCTCTCAAGTGCTGGGGTACATCTGAAATGTTGACCAAAATACGGTTTTCATCACTATAAAGATCAGATAGTAATTGCTGGTGTCGGTCATAAATTCTAGTACTGAAACCAGATTGCCTGATTACTTCTCCAGCTTCAGGCAGTTCTTTGGCATATACACCCAGCAGCACAAAAAAACCAATTACCGACAACACCGATAACCCCGCAAAGGCCAGGGCAGCATAGCGTGCCCACTTAAACCACATCAGTCGTTTTTTTTGTTTGGCTGCTGGAGAAATTGACTCTCGAGCGTACCTACTGCGCATTCTTTTGAGGCGGCGTAACTTAAGTGCTAGCATTTCGTACCAACTGATTAACCATGGTAGTTTTACTTCTTTCCACCACATAGCTACCATTCTATCACTATCACTTTTGTCACAAAATTAGTGCATTGTTCTTGAGGAAAAATACAGCGTTTTAAATATTGGTTCGGAAGCTGTAGTACAATAATCTTGATGCTCACTTCCGACCCCAATACTCTTGACCAAGTTTTATCTAGAGGCGTAGAACAAATCTTGCCGGATAAACAAAGTCTGCTGACACTGATGTCCCAAAGAAAGATTCGTCTTTACTTGGGGATTGATCCCACCGGCTCACTGCTAACCTTGGGACACGCAGTGGTTTTACGCAAGCTCCAACAATTTGTCGAGCTTGGTCACGAAGTGATTCTTCTAGTCGGTAATGGAACTGTCAGAATTGGCGATCCCACTGGCAAAGACTCAACTAGACCAGAACTCAGCGATGAGCAAATTGAAGCAAATTTCCAGGATTGGCAAAATCAAGCCAGCAAGTTGCTTGATTTTGCCAAAATTACTGTCAGACACAACGGCGAGTGGCTTGATCAACTTAAGCTACCAGATTTCATAAAACTAATGGCTAAAACTACCGTCCAACAACTGCTGGAGCGAGACATGTTCCAAAAGCGTCTGAGTAGCAACCTGCCAATTTTCACCCACGAATTAATGTATCCCTTACTTCAGGGTTATGACAGCGTCGCCATGGATGTGGATTTAGAAATCGGCGGTAGTGATCAGCTGTTTAATATGTTGATGGGTAAAAACTTGCTCAAAATTTACCGCAATAAACCCAAGTGGGTACTGACCACACCGATCATCAACGGCCTTGATGGTCGCAAAATGAGTAAATCGTATGGCAATTACGTCGCCCTAAACGAAAAACCTCAAGATATGTTCGGTAAGTTAATGAGCCTGGCAGATGAAAACATCATTCCTTATATGAAACTATTAACCGACATTTCTCTAAAAGAAATTGCTCAGTACCAAACCGCCATGGAATCAGGTGCCAACCCAATGGAGTTCAAAAAAATCTTAGCCCGCACTATCACTGAATTTTTCCATAACTCTGAAACCGCCCTAACTGCTCAAACTACTTTTGAAACAGTTGTGCAAAGTAAAGGACTCCCAGAACAAATCCAGCAGGTTACCCTAGCAGCTGTTGAACCAAGTATCTCAATTCTTTCCCTTGCTCAAGCGTGTTTGCCCCAAGAAAGTGCTGGCAATTTGAAACGCCTCATCGCTCAAGGAGCGGTAGAGCTGGTTGATACTCATCAAAAACCCACGGATTATCAATCACCAGTTGAGCTACGAGATAGTATGGTGGTGCGCGTTGGCAAACGACAGTTCTTCAAAGTAAAAATTATCTAAAACCATATGACCAAGAAACAAAAACAAAGATTCATCAAGATATTCGCCATAGCCGGCATGCTATTCATGGCGATCAGCATTTTGGGCAGCAGTTTTTTATATCTTTTCTGATGCGAGTGATAAGATAAGGTTATCGTGTATACCTTTGACACGCCCCTCGATCATGTTTTGGGTTTTGGCCAAAAAATTACGGCTTCTTTAGCCAAAAAGTCTATCTTAACTGTTGGCGATTTGCTGATGGTCTTACCGATCAGATATGAGGACCGACGCTTAATGTTGACCATTGCCGAACTCAAAGCCGAACCTGTATTAACCCCGGGTCAACTGCCTACAATCTTAGCGACAGTCGAAAGTGTCACCACTTTTCGGCGAGGTAGTAAAAGTGTCGAGCGAGCGGTGGTGTCTGATCAAACCGGGAAACTCAATTTATCATGGTTTAACAGTCCGTTTGTGTTAATGACTCTCAAGAAGGGCGAAAGCTACTACTTTAGCGGCAGTTACAACTCACAGTACCGGTCCTTGACTCAGCCAAGTATTGAAAAACCCAAAGCCACTGCTGGTCTCCACACTGGTAGGTTAGTTCCAGTTTACTCTTCTACTCTGGGGGTCAAGCCTGGTTTACTGCGCCGTGGTCTGAAAAATATCCTAGATCACTTGGAGCCAATCCAAGAAACAGCCGAACCGATTAAACAAGAGTTTAACCAAGTATTTCATAAGCTGCACTTTCCAGAACAAATCAATGATGTCGAGTTGGCGCGCCGCCGCCTGGCACTTGAAGAACTGCTGCTGTTAATTCAACAAGCAGCTCATCTCAAAACCCTCCATCGGCAGCGGCGCGCCAGTATTTGTTTACCGACTGACTCCACCGATGTAACTGATGAAATCAAACGTCTGCCATTTACCCTAACTCAAGCTCAACACAAGGCGCTTCAAGAAATTCTGCTTGATCTATCGCAAACTTACCCTGCTAACCGGATGCTCCAGGGGGATGTTGGCTCAGGAAAAACTATTGTGGCTGGCTTGGTCAGCCAAGCAGTGGTTCGCGCTGGCAGCAATGTGTTTTTAATCGCCCCAACCAGGGTGCTGGCCGAACAACACTTAGCTACCCTCAACTCGCTTTTGCCAGAATTACCCACCCAGTTATTATTGGGTGGCACAATAAATGCAAAAACCCCCACGATCAAGTCTCAACCCGCCCGCTTGTTTATCGGCACCCAAGCCCTGCTCAATCTAGTTGATCAATTCAACCCCGGATTTGTCATTTACGACGAGCAACACCGTTTTGGCGTGCGCCAACGGACTCAAACCGAGCCCCACGTGTTGACCATGACTGCTACACCAATTCCGCGAAGTTTGATGCTGAGTGTTTTTTCATACCTCAACCTCTCGATCATCGACCAGCTTCCCGAAGGCAGAATTCCCATCAAAACTTGGGTAGTCCCCAAAGCCAAAAAGGCTAAAGCCATGGCTTGGATCAAACAAGAGGTGCAACAAAATCAAGGATTAGCGCTGGTTGTCTGTCCCTTCATCGATCCTTCAGCCAGCTGGGCGCTGGAAAATATCAGGGCAGCAACAGATACTTACACCGAGCTCAAGCCTATTTTTGAACCAGAGGTAAAAACTGCCTTAATCCATGGCAAGCTTAAAAAACCAGAACAATCCGCCATCATTGCTCAAGCAGAAAAAGGTCAAATTCAAGTATTGGTCAGCACAGCAATCATAGAAGTTGGCGTAGACTTACCTGCCGCCTCGATCATGGTGATCGAGGCGGCAGAGCGCTTCGGTCTCGCCAGTTTGCACCAACTCCGGGGCAGGGTGGGCAGACGTAATCAGCAAGCCTACTGTTTGGTCTTTACTGATTCACGAGAGCCCAGAGTGCTAGACCGATTGGCCCGATTTGCTCAAATCACTAACGGCCAACAACTAGCCGAGCTGGATCTGAAAAATCGTGGGGCAGGGGAGTTATTTGGGCTGGCACAACACGGCTTCGGCAGCTTGAAATACGCCTCTTGGGCAGACGCCTCCCTAATCAAGCAAGCCCAAACTATTGCTCAAGATTTGCCAAAAAATTGGCGCTCATCAATCTTCAACCAACTCCACCAACTATCTGATTTGGCAATTAACTAAATTTACTTATATAAATTATGTAAATATTCGCCCCTTGCTAGATAGACAACTCTCATCTACAATCGCAAAAGTTCAGACTTATTTTTATTAAAGGACTCTATGGGAGCATTACCAAAAAACAAAATCACTCGCGCAGAGCGAGGCAAACGCCGACGCGGCAACACCCCTAAGCTACTCAAAACTCACAAGAAAGCCCAGGTACCGATGCACAAAAGAGGCTTGGCCGCCAGCATTGCCCGCAAAATCAACACCGATTCAAGAGTCGCCAATTAATTTATTTACATCCTTCAACTACTATGGCGAATCAGCCGGCCTACACAAAAACCCGTGAGAGATTAATGACTAAGCTATTCACCTGTAGTTTTTGCAGTGAAAACATGACTAGCTGCTTAAAAGCAAATGCTGCCAAAACATACTTTGGCCGTCTTCTCCGTAATCTTGACCAACTTGACCAGCTCATCTCAGCAGTTGCCACCGAAAGACCAATCAACGAGATTAATAGGATTGATCTTGCCATTTTGCGAATTTGCGTTCACGAATGGCAAGAAAAACATACCCCGCCCAAGGTTTTGATTGATGAAGCTGTGGAATTAGCCAAAGCTTTCGGCACTGATAGCTCTTACCGATTTGTCAATGGCGCTCTGGGTAAAATTATGCTAAAACAAGAATAATATGCAACCGCAACTCATTAATAATCAGGTGATTGAACTGATTGCCGAACAAACTGGGCTGGATAGTGAGAATATTGAGCCATCGATGAGTCTTGAAGAAGACCTGGGTTTAACAGACGTTGATATTTCTAGCTTGCTCAATAAAATTAATCGTGTCTTCGAAGAGGTTCATCTTACTCAAGACAATTTATTTGAAAATGGCGTTGACAACGTCGCTGATTTGGCCCAGTTGGTGATCGATGAACTGACATTTGCCTAATTATTTATGCCACTTCCTCCCATATCGCAACCTGATTTGCTCACCAAAGCTCTGACTCACCGCAGCGCTTTAAACGAAAAAAGCGCTGAGGCAGAATCTTACGAACGTCTCGAGTTTTTGGGTGACGCAGTGTTAGAGTTATTGACTAGCGAATTTTTATTCAATCAATATCCTCACCAAAATGAAGGTGAGCTAACCGCTTATCGCAGCGCCTTGGTCAGAACAGAGATGCTGGCAAAAGTGGCGTTAGAAGTCAAGCTTGAGTCAATGGTAATTATGGGTAGGGGAGAAAAATTCTCCAAAGGTCCCCTCAATACCCATATTTTGGCTGATGTTTTTGAAGCATATCTTGGCGCACTTTTTATTGACCAAGGTTTGTCAACAGTCAAAGGTTTCCTTCAAGAACAACTATTCCCCAAAATCGAAACCGTGATTGCCCAACATAGTTTTAAAGATCCCAAAAGCCTGTTTCAGGAAAAAATGCAAGCAAAAGGTTTGCCTACTCCCTTTTATCAAGTGGTAAGTGAATCAGGGCCAGACCACGAAAAACTGTTCGTGGTCCAAGTAAAAGTGATTGATCAAGTCATGGGCGAGGGCAAGGGAAGTAGTAAACAGCGCGCGGAAAGTGCTGCTGCGCAAAATGCTCTTGAGCAATTGCCGGGTGAGCTGCTATAATCCGCTCTCTTGTAAGTAATGAAAGTAACTTTATGTTAAAAATTAAGTTAGCCCTTTTTGGTAAAAGAAAACAACCTCGCTATCGAGTTGTTGTTGCTGAAGCTAATAGTAAACGTGACAGTGGCTACGTGGCTCTATTAGGCCACTACAGCCCGACCATGAATCCCAAACAACTTGAAATTGATATGAAAGCATATCAAGAATGGCTGCAAAAAGGTGCTCAACCCACTGAGACAGTTGCAGCACTAGCTAAACGCTTACAGTCTGCCACACCTTTTCCTCCCAAAAAATCCAAACCATCAAAGAAAGCTTTGGCCAAGAAGGCTGGAGCTGGCAAATCGGCAGCTCCAGCCCCCACTCAACCCATTGCTGCCCCCGCCGCTTCTACCGAACCTCCAGCTGTTACAACCACTGAGCCTACAGAGGAAGCAGAAAAAACTCAAGAAAAAATTACTGACTCTGACAAATCGCAACCAACTGAAACTGAAGCACCAAAAAAACCAACTGAGCAAAATCCAGTAAAAAAGTAATAATACAAAGGGACAGCCTTTATGAAAAACCTCCTTGAATACATCGTCATTCACTTAGTCGACAATCCTGAATCAGTAGTCATTACTGAGAACAAACAAGCTGATTTGACCCAGTACGTGATTGCCGTGCACCAAGACGATATCGGCCGCATTATCGGCAAAAAAGGCTCGGTAATTTCTGCAATTCGCCAAATTGCTCGCATCAAGGCGATTAAAGAAGGGGTAATGATTCGAGTCGACGTTGATACTCCCGATCGTCCTCGTGAAGAAATCAGAGAAACATCTACTGAAGAACAATCCGAGCCTGAATCTACTCAAATTGAAGAATAGATTTCTTCAATACTCGGTAAGCCAAATAAATCTTCCAAACCACCCTGAATGTCTAGCTGCTCAGGCAGTTCGATTTTTTGGAACTCTTTCAGTTGTTCTAGGATTTCCAGGTCTTTTATATCTAGGACTGGCACAGGACTGCCGATTTGAGCATTGGCTGTCACATTGGCAAAGTAACTTTGACAGCTCATCTCAATATTTACCTTGTCTTCTTCCTCATTTTCTACTGGTTGCTGAGCTACTCTCGATCGCGCCCTGCCTTCTGAAACCGAGAAACTGTTGATGGTGGTGAAGGGTGCAATTTTTTCCAGTAACTCCATGAACTCACTAGCTTTCTCAAAACTGCCAGAAATACGAAAGGACACTGGCAGACCGTCGACACCAGATTTTTGATTTTTGCTGCTGATTTTGGCCGATTCACTGCCCAATGCCCCCGGATTCAACTCCAAATCAGTCACCTCAATCTCGGTTGCCCTGGTCACTTGATCCAAGCTGGCCAAAAACTCTAATAACGGTTTATGGTCTTGCAAGGCCAAATTGACAATCTCAGTTGATTCAAAGTAACTCGGATCGTACTTAATTCTATCCAATTGGGCTAATTTTTCCCGTAGTTGTGTCAACTTTTTCTTTTCTGCGGCCAGTTCTTCTCGATTATCCATAATCGCTTGGGCTTGGGGAATGATCAATGCCACCACACCCGCAACTACCAAAATAACCATCAACACCGCCAAGCTGAGCGATTTACGTTTTTTGATTGACGTTAGTAGATCATCAAAGCTAAATTCTTTCATCATAAGGTTTGCTCCGTAACAGTTTTAGTTGTGCGAAGATTGACGCTCACCGCCAACACATATTGACCGCTGTCATCTCGTGTCAATCGATCTCGACCCACCGGACCAAACTCATCGGTAATATCTGGCTGTTCAAGTCTGGTCATCACCTCTTCTAAAATAAAAACTGAGTCCGACTTAATCTGAAACACAATTTCCTCATCCTTTTCTGAATACTTCAAACCCACCACGCTGGCACCTTCACCAAACAGCGAGCGAAATTTTTTCAGGGCAGCTTGTTTTTGTTGCCTAGAACTAAATAAGCTGCTGAGAATTTTGACCTTATTGACATAACTCGAGTAAGCAAGCTCATCTTGCTTGAGATACTCCCATTGATCCGCCTGTTTTTTGTACTCTTTAGTAGTTGAGTTTAATTGATTTTTGTAAAATAAATTAACAAAAAACAGAGCAACGATCAATCCGACCGTGATTAATAAAGCCAATAGCGCCCACAGAAACCGCCACTGATCGATTCTCTGTTGTTTCGATTTTCGACTGCTGAAAAGTCGAACAAAATTAATCGAGGTCGACATTACAAGTCTTCCTGTTCCATCAAGCCGAGCACCACTCCATAAGCTGTTGGGGTGTTCAACTGCTTGATATTGCCCATACTGACCGAAGAAATCGGATCGGCAATCAAAATCTCAACTCCCAGATCAGCACTCGCCTGAGCGACCAAACCTGGTAACAAAACCGCGCCACCCGAAAAAATTATCCGCTTGACTGTTTCCCCTTGGTATTGATTGGCAAAGTACTGCATCGAAAGCTGAATATTCTTGAACCATAAGGCAATGTGCGGCATGAGCAGCTGTCTGACCTTGCCACCAAACTGAGTCTCATCCAAACCATAGGTGCGGACATACTGTGACGCAGCTTCTTCATCTAGATTAATGCTTTCGTGCAAGGTTTTAGTCAATAAGCTGCTACCCCCGAGATGAGATACAACAAAACTCAATTGACCATTCCGGACCACAATCAGGATCAGCTCGTTATTGCCAAGATGGGCAATCAGGGTAGGCGGGTCATTGGGAGCCACCGCTGTAGAGCGAAAAATAGAGAGCGACTGAGTCTCAATCAGAGCTGGATCTACCGGAAGATCGGCAAACATCGCCAAGTATCGGTCTAGAATCGGGCGGCGGACTCCAATCAGGAGTACTTGCATGGTTTCTTGATTATTTTTTTTGGTCTTACTCAGGACCTGATACTCCAACATCAAGTCCTCTTTGGGAATCGGGATGTGGCGCTCTGCCTGCCAGCTAACCGCCGAGACTAGCTCGGCGGTGGATAGTGGTGGCATCTCGATCACCTTGGTGGAAACTATCGACTCAGGGAGTGACAAGCGTAACTCGCCCTTGGGTAGGGCATAGTCATGCCACAAAGTTTTCATCACCTGGGTCAGCTGATCTTGCTGTGCCGCGTCCTGCGGCACAGCCAACTTGGTCGGATTGAGCAGCTCAAACACCTTATTAAGGTGTGGCCTCGCTCCAGGGCGACCAATGGCGATCTTGATGCTATAAGTACCAATATCAAGGGCTGTGGCAGGCATATTGAATATTTCTTGTAGTTACTATTTTACTAACTCGTCACCACTATATACAGCATAATCCATATAACTGGGCAAGTGTAGTACGGTGCTGGAAGCAGCTACCGCTTGAGTTTCTTGATCTTCACCCACTAGATTCTTTGCTTCAGTCCTGGCAAAATACTGTTGGTCAAGGCTACCTCCTTCGATTTTCAATTGAGTGGGGTGATACACCGGAATAACTCGAACGAAAAGAGTATTAGTGGCATCATAGGTGGCAGTGTAAAAGTTAGCATACTCAGCATCACCCACATTAGCACTGTAAAAATTATTGCTTGGCCCGCCACAGATTGGATTCAACGCAGTAAACTCGGTTTTAGCTTCAGTTCCAACCAAGTAATACCTGGCAATAATTAACGAAGCTTGTTCATCACATGGCTGACCACTCGAAGCCCACCAATATTTTACTGTAGGGTCAGAAATTTCTGCTGGATTACCTTCAAAATCCATTAATCGATATTCTGTAGACTCACCTGCGGCCAGACTAATCTCTAATTCTTGTGAAGCCTCAACTGAGTAAGTCATATCGGATCGATTACTTTCGGTCGCCCCGTCAAGTAAAATGGTCTGAATACTATCACTAGGCTGACCTACTAGATTACCAATACTTCCAGTCGGATCTCCCGCACGCATCGCCGAGATCAAATTAGTCAAAATCATCTCAGTACCTGATTCGGCTTCAGAAAATATTCTGGTGGTCTCAGCTCTTTGTGCAGTTTGGGCAATTTCGGTAGTGGTCCCCTTGGCCAAAGATAACGCCACGACCAAGGTCACTGCCATAATCAGCAACACAATCATCGCTACTTGACCAGAATTTCGCCTTTGCTTCAACATTCTTCCATAATAACTCATTCAAACACCGTTGCGCAACTGTTGATCGAAGTCTGGGTTATTGTTTAAATCTTGTTCAATCAATCGCCGCAAATAAACTGACTGTGGAAGTTGGTAGTATTTTGCTGCCCAAAGTAAATATCCACGCAAACGCTGAGACAAACAAAAATTGAAACGAGACTCAATTGAAGAAGCCAGAAAATCAAAACATCCACTAAACTCCTTATAGGCAGTTTGATCAGTGTACTTGACCATAATTACGCTCTCTCGGCCTGAGTCGATCAAAGTGGAAAACGATGGTATCACATCGCAAACGCGACTGCAGACGAGCAAAGGTTTTTGAAGTTGACAGGCCAAAGCCAAACAAACCCCCACCTCAGTGCTGGGCAGCGAAACCTGACACACCACCACATCAGCATCGATAATTTTTTTCACTCTGGATGAAAAAGAAGTTGATTGGTGAGAATATTCGATAACTAGCGAACTTTTTGAGTAAGAACTGAGACACCGGTTTAAGACCAATGCCAAAGGATCATTGCCAAGGCTACTTACAAAGTATACTTGCATAACACACTCAATCCATTCACTGTAAAATTGGCAAAAAAAACTTGGTCTGCTGGAAAGTGTCGTTTTTCAGCCACCAAGGATTAGGATTGTAGCACTTGCCTAAGGCAAATTCAACATATAAAAATAATTATTAGGATCTAATAAAAATGATCAGAATTGACAAAACAATCGCTTCTATGATTAGATGTAGTTTATGATGAAAAATAAAAATCTCGTTGTTGTCTTGCTGTTGATTGTCGTCGCCATTTTTGTGGCCGTGTACTTTTTCTGGCTCCGACCAACCACAAAGCCTTCGAGTCCAACTCCAATTCAACCTGCCACTATAGTTGATCCGACCTTGCCTCCTGAGCAGCTAGAGATCATGGCAAACGTCATAAATCATGAAGTGAAAGTTTCTCAATCATCCATCACACCTCGAACAATCACCGTCAAACTCTATGACCAAATTCAGTTTTACAATGAGACCGCCGATAAAGAAATCCGCGTCGTCGGAGAAGAGTGGGGGAACATCCCGCTGAAACCAGGGGAGAACATGACCAAATCTTTCACTCAAGCTGGTACCTATGCCTACCAAATCGATGAACTAGGGCTGAGTGGCGAGGTGATTGTCGAGTAACTCAATTTTTCTGCCCAATTAGTTAACCGCTTGACAACTATTATAGGTTGTAGTAGACTAGGTAGAGACTTCGTTAGACAGTAATTTGAAAGATAACTTATGGCAAATCCAAACCAAGTAGAAGCATTAACTCGAAAACCACTATCACGAAGAAAATTTATTAAAATAATGGCAGGTCTATTAGGTACCGCTACTCTTGCAGGTTGCGCCGAGACCCCACCAACTCCTCGCCCCGCCGAAGCAACTACAACTCCGACCGCGTTTCCTACTATTGATGATGCAACGGCAACTCAAAATGCTATCCAAGCCACAGCTATTCCTCAAGGTCGTGAAGTAAGCACACGTACTCCAAAACCAGAGGCATCCCCAACTCCAGTCCCCAAAGAACTTAACTCAATTAGTGGAGTAGTTGAGATAGGCTCAACACCTGAGCAAATGGTGTCAATTAACGGCAAACAATACCCAACTATCAAAGTAACAAGTCCAGAAACTCAAAATACTGGTGGTGCATATGAGGAAGGTTCTTCTGAGTTTAGCGCCGCTCTGCTTTGCCCAACTGACAACCTGATCGATGCAGGAAACGGCAAACTTTATGCCACCATCACCACAGCAGCTGGTGCTCAAATTGCAGTGGCCGTTTGGGACGTAGGCATAGCTCAATGGCAAGATTTCGGTGAAGGCAAAGCCGGAGGGACACTCGCATTGTTGCAAACCACAACTGAAACTCGTGGATATATGATAAACCAAGACAACCAAGTGGATAATTCTGGTGCGGGTTGGGTTAGTACTATCTCGGAAAATAGGGCATTGGCACAGATAGCTGCCGTCAATTCAGCAAATGCTGCTGGCGTCACAATGCAAGATTATTGGCAAGTAATGAACCCAGCTGATGGCTCGGTCATTGCTGTTCCAAAAGCCAATGCAAAAGATATTGAAAATCAGGGAGTAGTTGATAGCTTGAAAAAAGTCGAGCAAAATGAAGGCTTTTACCCAAATGCATTTTCTGCAAAAATGGAAAAAACCTACCAATTCCAAAGCCTCCCACCAATTAAAGTTGAGTTAACAATAGGTGGCACCGAAGCTTTTGTAGAGGAATCCGGTATTGTGGGCGTTGAAATATTGCGAAACGATCTTGCCGACCTGGTTCTCCCAAGTTTATGGATCGCGTGGAGAAGTAACGATCAAGCGACTCTGAGTGAAATCACTTTCGAGGAATGGCTTAAAAAGTCAGTTGATGGAGAACTCACCTTAAAACTTGCGGGTGCAGACGAGCGAATAGAAGGAGCTACAAGAACACGAGTCCAAGCTATTGAATGGCAACCAGAAATTGATTCGGAAACTGGAGTTGTTACTTTTCGGATAGGTGTTACTTTTGCTTCACTTGATTCAAGACTAGATCCACTACCTTTCAATCATGGTCTTGCGGGAGGCAGAAGTCTTAGAGGTAATATTGTAATCAATTCTGAAGGATCATTGGTATTGGTGGAAAATCATCTATACGATAAAGAACTATCAATGAAGTCTCTTCCTGAAACAGCATTGAAAGATGAAATTGACATTGCAGTAAGTTCTTTTATGACTATAAAACTTGGTCAAATTATATCAACCTTAACCGCAGTTGATGTTGATAATGCCATAAGCGGCCGCGGTGATGTGTATAGAGAACTTTCACCAGTAGACAACGAATATCTTGCTGGTTTTAGAAGAAACATTTATGAAAAAATGAATGGTGCAGAACCTTATTCCTTATTGGATAACACACCACCCATTAAAGTTCTGACAAAGGATTGACAATTAATTTCTTAAAAGCTAGTACTAGACTTGGTTATTTTTTTTTGATAGATTGGGTTGATGAGTCGAAAAAGACTGGGTTTGTTGGTCGTTTTCTTAGTATTGGTCGCATATTTAGGTATATATTTTCTTTTATCTGGTCAAAATCTAAACATTTCTTTGTTATTTGGTGGTCAAAAAGTCACTATTTCAAACAAAATTCCGGGTTATGCCGTTAAAGTTCTTGACGACCGGCGTCTAGATGAGTACCTCAAAGAAATCAGCTACTGGAACGATGGGATATACTCCCCAGTGTTAAATGAGGTTAAATCTTCATCACAGGTTGAAAAATTTATTCCTACCAACCTTGAGATCGTCATTACTGACCAAGAAATGCCGACTTATAGGTTTGTTTCCAAAGATAATCCCAAGGTGCCTTATCAATCACTTTCCTGGGATTATGATAGAAAAACAAAATTAGCTAAATATTTCATTCATTACTCTGAGATAACTCAAGCTGAACAAGCGAGAGCTTCGGAATTTTACAAGAGAAAAGTTACATACGACATACTAAACTTGATATGTCTTGGAAGTGTTTACGGTGAGTATTTTAGCGGTTTAGATAAGTGTCATGATGTAGCATATAAATATTCATTTTCTAATCAACCTTTTATTGTCTTTGAAAAAGAAAATAGCTTAAGTAAATCGATCCCTAATCGTTTCGGCATACCAAAAGCTTATGCTGTAACCGGTTGCGCTGGAGATTATTGGTGCGGAAGTGATTGGATTTGGACATGCTCTGAAGCCGGTTACGACCATATGTGTGGTGCAATATGTCCAGATTGCTGTGGTGCATCTGGTCTTGGCGACTGTTCCAGAGCTTGTTCATGCGACCAAGGTTCATTCCAGTGCGTAGATTATTCAGCAAATCAAGATATGTGTGAAGAAGGTCACTGCGGAAGCTTCAATTGTGGTAATGCTCCATATGCATGTCCTGGAGGTGGTTGTAGTTGGGTGGATGATGGTATCACCAATACTCCCACCCCAACTCGCACCCCCACCCCAACTGGCACAACTACGACAATTACCCCCACCCCAACCCATACACCCACCCCAACTCCTGTGGAAGGAGGTTGTGTTGAGAGCTTTTGCAGCACTCTGAACGAAAGCGGGTGCTACATAAATGCTGGATCTGGATGCCAATGGAACACACAGTCGCTACAGTGCACGTGTACCATTGTATTAAGCAACTGTCCGCCTTCATACTCAAGCTGCATCTTGAGAGACGCTAATTGCTCGAATCCCGATCCAGCAGACACTCCATGCTATGTAAATGGTTCATTGGGCAAGTGTTGTGGTTTGACTGAAAATGCCTGTCAGTGGAATTGCTATATGGGAGGTTACAGCGGCGATGTCATTGATGGCACAGCAGCCTGGTGCGGGTGGGCAGGTAAAAAAAGTGCCTATGCTGCTGGTTATGTCACTAGTCGAGATGATCAAGAAGTTGCGAATCAAAATTGTAGGGAAAGATATGTAATAAATCATGAAGAAATGGAGAAGATAGGTGGAGAAGATAGTCAAGGTTATTGTTGCGATGGTCCAATAGATGTTGAAGGCTACGCTGGATGCGCCGTAGCGAGCTTTAATCGCTGCAACGTAATTGACAGAAATAGTCCTGATCGATGGGATATTCTTTTTTATGGTATAGCTCATAGTTCAGATGGAGAAAATTTAAATCACGAATCTCGTGTGCAGATTGGACCATATGCTGATTGGCTCAAAAACGCTTGTCCAAGAACATCGAGCTGTGCGGCAGCAGGATGTGAAGATACATACAACGTTGACTGGTGTACCACTCATGATGCCGCATGGGGGTGGATTAACTGGTCTGGCGCAAATGTTCATAATTTCAAAGATCCACAAGAAAAATTATGGGAATATCAGGGAGGACAAATAGCTTGCCGCTCTAGGACAAATCTCAATGACTACCTTTGGGATCCTGATGCTCCGATTAGCATCCACAATAATTGTCCGCAGGACACTACCGGTGCGTCCTCAACAAGTGTGGTTGAACCAGGGCAGCCAATAATTTTTGCATTCACTTCCTATAATCCAATAGAAGAAATTGATCCCGGAGTGGTAGCAAATGCTCCACGCCTAATCGATCCCAATAAATCCTCTGGAGACCCCTCATATGATGTAGTTTGGATCGATGCACCAAACTTTGATAATGATAATTGTGGTAAGGAGCCATACAAATTTGTCAATACTGACGGGAACTATTTACACGACTGCACTTATAGTACTACCGATCATTATCATCATACTTTTACCTGTAAGGCTCCATTGCCCACTGGCCCTCATCAGGCGATTTTTTCAAATAGAAATAATTGCGAGAGTACAGTTTATTATACCGTAGCGAACCCAACACCAACCCCTACTGCTACTCCTACAGTCACTTCTACTCCTGGTCCAACATCTACTCCAAGACCTACTCCCACCCCCACAACACCACCAGTTTGCTCTGGTAACTTATACTTAAAAGGCAGAATCTGGCATGATGCCTATGAAGATTTTGAGAGAGATTATGCTGAGCCACTACTTGTGTTTGGAAGTGGCTTTGCCGATGTCGATGTTTCTTACGATTGTGGAGTTGCTTCAGGTAGCACAACAAATGTCGACGGAGAAGACGATACAATGTGTGCTTCGGAAGGGGTTGGTCCATTTTCTACTACTGCCTTGCCAAAATGTCAGATTGAGTCATGCACAATTACTGCAAAAATTAACACTCCTGGTTGGTACTTTTCAAGAGAAGGGGTAATTAGAAATTTCTCAAACATGTGTTTACTTGAAGGAAGAGATGCAAATTTATATACTGCTGAGTGTCTTACGAGAAATGCAGCAAATAAATGTACTGAGTTGAGGTATAACACTGATTCAGTCCCACTTGATATCCCCTTTCCCCATCCACTTACTTCTAGGGATATAAATATCAACGTGTGGTTCGGTATAAATAATGCAGAAGTAGCTACACCCACGCCTACTGCTACACCCACTCTCACTCCTACTCCCACCCACACACCCACGCCAACACCTACTCCTACTCCTACACCCACACCGACACCGACACCACCAAATCCCTGGTGGCAAGTGGTGGGGGGTAATGCATATGGCGAAGTGGGCATCTCTTCAAATTTGTACCCAAATACTTACTTTGTTGAAACAGAACCTCCTCTTGAACCACCTGCTAGCGGAAACGATTCTGCCGGTATACCAATGTGCAGTAGCGGCGATCCTGCTGACTTATATACTGGATTGGGTCTACCTTCAAATCCACATGAATACAATGTCATTAATCAACCAGATTACGTCTGCACCAATTACTCTGCCACCACCATCGCCCGACAACTGGGAATACCTGCTGGTGTCACAAAAATCACCGGACCAACCACTGTTACCGATCTAGAATCAATCTATAACATTAGTGATAGCATTTCCCTCGACACCGACACTCGTGTCTACTACCACCAATTTGATTTAACCTTTAATCTATCCTCAACCTGGAATATGGGTGATCGTCGGCTGATCATCTATAACATAGATGGAGACGTTAATATTCTAGATCCTGGAACTGGTCGTTTGACTGCTCTGAATCCCGACGAGATGGGTTTCCTCGGCATTGTAACCACCGGCAGTGTCTACGTTGATGCCAGTGTAGGTAGCGCCCCTGATGCAGCCTACTCATCTCCCCCCAACTGGACTGGCCTGATATTTGCTGACGGCATCATTAAAATTGAAGGAAATCCAGGTGTGCCAGCTAGTGACAAAAAGCTGTTACTCAGTGGTAATTACATCGGCTGCGGCGGAGTAGAATTATGGAGACGTCTGCCTCAGGACTTTGCTCTGGGCAATCCCACCGAAGTATTCTTCTACAACCCACAGCTAGCCAAAAATACTCCGCCAGAACTCAAAGAAGCACAAATTATTTGGCAAGAGAGTCTATAACCGCAATGCCCAATCACATTTCCTCTGCCGGCTTCACCCTGATCGAGCTACTGGTCACTTCTGCCATGATGGTACTGTTATTACTTGGTTCATCCGCACTATTCATTAATACCCTCAATCACAAACTCAGCTTAATCATGAAACAAGAGATCAAAGAAGAAGGGGAGTACATCCTCAACCAGACCAGCTTTTTCATCCGCAATGCGAGAAATATTATTGTTCCTGACCCAGCTACTGGATGTATTGGCGGTCCAGCTATTCCTGAGCTAACTATCAGAAATCAGGATGAAAAAAGCTCCACTTTTGAAATTAATGCTGATCGAATTGCCTCCAGTTCAGGAACACCAGTTTTCTATGCCAACCTTTCTTCAGAAGAATACGTACCAAGCAATTTGGGTTTCGTCTGCAACATCAACCCTGCTGGAAATCCGTACATCACCGTATCTTTTGTCCTAACACGAACGTCCCTGACAGGAGAAACCGTCACCCAAACCTTCAAGCGCACCACGCTAATGCGCAATACTGTCAATTAGTAATCGTTTTTGGTGAACTCACGCACGATCTGATACCGAATAGTGTCACCACCGTCTGGTTGCCACTGCATATTGACCGTCACTTTCATCTTCACTACGTTCAGAGAACTGGTTATAGTTTCAATTGTGACATTGCGTAAAAAACCTACTCCCATTTTGGCAATCACGTGATGAGAATTGGCAGGGTTACATACGGTGTCTTTATTCTCATCAACTTCACCACTTGCGTATTCTCCAAAACAGTACTCAGTAATAGTGACACCATCATATTCCGTTACAAACCCCTCCCAACCTAGCACTGCACGTTGGAAGCTTAGATGTTCAATCGCCTGGCTAGCCAACTCAACTGCAGTCTGGCGATAGCGATTGAGCGCTTCTCTCTTGAGAGAAAACATCATCGTGGTAGCCACCGCCACCAGGACCAGGCTAATGATCATCGATGCGATCAGCAACTCAACTAGTGAGTTTCCGGCGTTGAGTTTTGTGATCAACTTGTGTAGATTCAACATAATATTTGCTTAATCTAGCTTCACTACTGGGCTAATGTCGGCACCACCATCGATATTAAAGCTATATCGGGCTGCACCTCGGCTTATGGTGATTGGGAATGGAACAGGTTCGGGGTCACCATTAAGCCAGGCGCCACCATAGAGAGTAAAGAAATCAACTTCGAAGGGGAGACTAGGTGATTCTAAAGTTACGTTATCGGGGATAGTATACACAACTGTATCAGGATCCTCATCTTGAACACTATTCGGTTCGGGACCATCATAATCAATGCGACTACTTCCACAAATACTTAAAATATCAACCTTTTTCGTTCCACCATCATCTCTGATGAGAGCACGAAACCCGATCACTCGCTCGGTTGAGGTGCAGTTGGCTTTCTCTCTAAATCGAGCTTTGGCTCGGGCAGTAACGAAAGCCCGATGTAACTCCCGCGCCACCACTTCAGTTGACTGGCGCTCCTCAAACCGAAAATAAGTGGCCACCCCACCGCCCAGTAGCAACACCATCAGGGTGATCACAACCAAGAGTTCAATAAGGGTATAACCGGTTTGTTTTGGCATTTCCGAATTACTTAAGGGCTTTCTACAGTGTAAGCTGAACCATCTCTTTCCAAGATAGCTACAAGGCTAAAACTCACAACCCCAGTATAACCACCAAGATCACAGTTTGTTGCAGCCCCTACTGGGTTATAGTCATAATCGGGATTACTATCCAGAGGATCTGCTGGATCATCTCCTGACCAATAGTCACCTAGTTGACCCATCATCTGGGTAAATGACGGTCCAGGCGGGTAACATCCCATATCCGACCGGAACATCACCAGCGTCTGACGGACGTTTTCCATATCGGCGCGACGCCGGCCATCGCGGGCGTTGCGCCGGACATTGTTGTACGACACCACACTGACAGTGATCAAGATGCCAATGATCGAGATCACAACTAAGAGCTCGATCAAACTAAACCCCTTTTTAGATTTCAACTGGTTAAAAAAGCTCTTCATAGTTGCCTCCAAGATTAAATATTGTTATTACTTTATTATGACATTAATTTGAGAAATGTTACTTGGCACTGACTCAGTCCCAGCCTCATCCATTAGCTTTAGCTCCGCCGAAAAGACACATTCAGGCTTATCGCAGGTGTAGGCATGGATAATTGGATCCTCAGTCTGTTTGCCAATCCATGATTGGCCATCACCAAAACTGATAACTGCTTCGATTGAGCCATCAGACTCGTTTGAAGTCTGAAAGTAAAACTGCGCCAGTTGATTTTTGGGTATATTCAAAGTCCGGGTGTATTGATCATAACCCTGAGCGGTGAAAGACAGCACCACTGGTCGGCCCAGGCACTCAGCAAAACAACTCTCGGCGCAATCGGTCGCCGGTCGGGACTCACCCATGCCTTGTGCAACAGCCAAGTCACAACACTGATAACCAAAACCTACGCAGGTAGCAGCAGGAGTTTGATAATCCGGCTCTTCAGTCAAGTGATCAACCCAAATCGAGTTTTCCATCATCAACTTGGCTGTTCTGGACAACATAAACTTTGGCATTTTCAAACTCATCGGCAATTGTGGGGAGTAATATAACTCTAACTCCCAGGCACCATCAACCAATACTACTCCAGAAGAACCAGGTCGTTTGTATACATCTTTGGGCAAACTAGCGCTATCGATTAATTCAGGAGCAAAGTCATAACCAAAACACGCGGCTTCCAACACGTAGTCTCGGTCATTGAGAAAGCGAAGCTGGAGCCGGACAATATCTTGATCGCGTGTATCCAGACCGGAATTCATCCCCATACAACGTTGATAAACCTGAGGCGTATCTTTGATCGTCATCAATTTATTAGCATGGACTTTGAGCGACTCTCTGGCTATCAGCAAGTAATACTCTCGAATACCAAGGAAAAAGAGAAAAATTACCGCCAAACTGACAAACAGAAAGCGACCAATGTAACGAAAAAACGACATCTGTTTCCCATCTTACTACGCTCCCAGAGCCCAAGTCCAGTACCACTGCCATGTCTGGAGGCCAATAATCAACGCGAGATCATAACCAAAAATGAGAAAGGGAGCGAAGGGAATCGGCTGGCCGCGGCGCGCGCGGCCAGCGATAAGCAATATCAATCCCACCAATGCGCCGCTCCAAACGGCAAAGAGTAACCCAACTAGCGCCAGTGGCCAGCCGACGAACAATGCTAGGGCTGGGGCGAGCTTGAGATCGCCCCAGCCCATCCCTCGTCCCTTTGTCAGCCCGACAATGGCGCTAAAAACCGCCAACGTTCCCACCGCACTGGCAATTGATGAAATAACTATATCAAACCCAATCTGACCAGTTACAAAGCGCCACAACAACCAAAGTCCAGCAAGCACAAAAATTGCCAGCGTGGCCCGATCGGGAACAATCATTTTTTTCAAATCAACTAGTACAATTACCAGTCCCACCCAACCAAAACTGGCGTAAACTCCAGCTTTCACGATATTCGAAACATCCATACCACCAATTAACTCCTGTCCGGCCGCCAGCCACCACCAGATCATAACCAGTCCCGACAGTACCTCGGCCCAAAAGTGCATACTGGCAATTGGTTTCCGGCACTTCCGGCATTTGCCACCCAAGAAAATGAAAGAGAGTAGGGGAATGTTGTCGTACCAGCTGAGCTGATAGTGACAGTGGTCACACTTGGATCGGCCGGTCGTCCACGACCGGCCAGCTAGCGTCCGGCTCACCACTACATGGATGAAACTCCCCAGAATCGCCCCAAGATAGAACAACCAAACCAATAAAAAACTAGACCAAATAAGTTCGATACTCATCGCTATCAAGTATAAACATTTCCTTCTCTCTTGTCACAACGAACATCACTGTCATGCTGTGCCCCGTTGTCATACTGAGCGGAGCGGAACTAAGTCGAATGTATGAAGTGGGAAACGCTGCACCCGTTCGATCCCGATAAAATCGGGACTCAGGGTGACAAAAAAAACTGCCCCGCCGATGGCGGGGCAGTTAAGTATCAACTTATTACCAATTACGGTAAACAAACACAATGACCAGGAGCTGGACCACAATTTAGTGCAGCACCAACCGAGGGGTTAGATACAGCTGAATCAACTCCAGGACCAGCGGGATAATCACCGGGTAAATTGCCTGCATCTACTCTTGCTGCTGCTTCAACTCTAAACGCGTTAGATTGAGGTGCAAAACATACGTAAACCGAGTCAGAAGGAGTAATATCACCCTTAAAAATATACAAACCACGATAATTTGTGTCTAAAATTCTAGCAATATATGACGTCTTCAATTCGTCAGACCAGTTTTGGCAGGTTGGAACCGCTGGAGCATTTGGTGCGACACTTAACCTTTCTACCGTCGTACAGCCCACATCAGGATGCGCAACAAGCGTCACAATTGGATAGGTAGCTGAGACAGCACCCCACGCAATATCCATGTTATCAACGTCAGCTGCTCCACCTTGCCAAGGCATAAAACCATTGAAGGCATAAAACCTATCGATAGCGTTTAATAACTGTTCAGCATCAGAACGCAAACCTGTATCACGACCACGGTTGATTTGCTCCAAAGGATTGATTGCTGATAGTACAGCCACCGCTAAAATACCCAAAATGGCAATCACGATCAATAACTCGATCATGGTAAAGCCAAGATTTTGGGCTTTTTTTACTAAGGTAAACTTCATAACTACTCCTTTGAAATTAGTACTATCTCCACTCTAACTCAATCTTAAAATGCTTGTCAACTACCAATCTAGAACTGACTGGTGAGCGAGTAGATCGGCATGATAATTGCCACCACCATCAGACCCACGCCAATTGCGAGTATGATAATGATCATTGGCTCAATCGCAGTTGTGAGATTTTTGACTGCCTGAGCGGTTTCTTGCTCAAAATATTCCGACAACTTGATCAGGACTTCATCTAGTTTACCGGTTTCTTCACCCACAGCTGTCATCTGGTAGAGAATTGGTGGAAAAACTTCATGACGACTGAGGCTCTCAGATAGCAACGCGCCTTTTTCCACCGAATCTTTAACCTCTTCTAGAGCCTCTCGGTACATGACGTTTTCCACGCCGTCGGTCACCACATCCATCGCTGCCAGTAGGGTAACACCAGCTGTCAAAAGCAAGGACAACGTCCGGACAAAGTCAGCAATCACGATTTTTTGCAGCAATGAACCGAGCAGTGGTAACTTCAACACAAACCCAGCAATTGCGCGCTGACCATGCTTGGTCTGGTGCCACTTTCGGTAAATTAAGAAACCCACTACACTACCACCAATCATCACGTACCAGAAATTGACAAAAAATTCCGAGATTGCCATCAAAATTCGAGTGGGGGCGGGGAGAGTCGCCCCAAAATCTTCAAACATCACCGTCAGCTGCGGCACGACAAAGGTCATCATTACAAACATGACCACTGCCATAGTCAGCAACACAATTCCAGGATAAATCATCGCACCTTTAGTCTTGGCGCGAAATTCCTTGGACGCCTCGAGGTTGATCGCCAACCGCATTAATACATCATCCAGCACTCCACCTACCTCACCAGCTTTGACTAGCTGAATGTAGATTTGAGAAAAAACCTTGGGATGCTTGGACAATGCCTTGGAGAAAGCATCCCCACCCTCAACATCTTGGAGCACCTGCGCCACCACTTGAGTGAAACTTGGACTTGACTGTTGGACCAACACACCCAGAGCCTTTGACAGTGACAGACCAGCCCCAATCATGGTAGAAAGCTGGCGGGTGAAGTTGACCACGTCATTATGCTTGACCCCACCAAAGAATTGAGTAATAAACGAAAAAGTCCCCTCAGTAATCGGCTTGAGAGAGATCACTAATAAATTTCTGTCCAACAGTAACGAGGCAGCCTCATCGATATTACGCGCTTCAGCCTTACCTTTAACTCTTTCGCCAAACTTATTGCGAGCGGTGTAGTTGAAAAAAGGCATAGATTAAACCAATAATTATTACCGATTATGAAGTAGGCGCTTGATTTCTTCTGGACGAAATGCATTTTCGCGAGCAGTTTCTGGGGTGATCTTTCCTTGCTCAATCAAGGACATCAAATATTTCTCAAAAAAGACCATGCCTGCCTCAGAGCTAGTTTGAATGACTGAATCAATTTGGTAAGGTTTGTTTTCTCTGATCAAGTTGCGGACTGCTGAGTTGGCAAACATTAACTCTACTGCCGGAATTACCCCACCAGTGGTAGCAGGGATTAACCGTTGTGAGACTACTGCCACAATCGAGCTGGCGAGCTGCTGACGGACCTGACCTTGTTGGTCGGAAGGGAAAACGTCAATAATTCTATTAATCGTCTCAGCCGCAGTGTTGGTGTGCAAGGTGGCAAACACCAAGTGACCAGTCTCAGCCACAGTCAGGGCAGCCGCAATGGTCTCAAAATCGCGCATTTCCCCCACCAACACAATGTCTGGGTCTTCACGTAGCGCCGAACGTAAAGCCATCGACCAACTTAAGGTGTCACTGTTGACCTCGCGTTGGGAAATAATTGCTTTATCCGACTCAAACACATACTCGATCGGGTCTTCAATTGTCAAGACATGGACTGGCTTGAGGTGATTGATCTCATCCACCAAAGCGGCGAGGGTGGTAGATTTACCTTCACCAGTGGGGCCGGTCAGAAGCACTAATCCTTGAGGATAATCGATTAATTGATGTAACACAGGTGGCAAATCTAACTCCTCAATAGTTTTAATTTTCTTGGGAATCAACCGAAAAGCGGCGGCCAAGCTGCCTCTTTGGAAATAGACATTCGCGCGGAGGCGCGTCTGGTCCTTAAGCTCCAAACTGAAATCTAGCTCGCGATTTAGGCGAATATATTCTGCTTGTTCCTTACTCAAAATTGCAGTAATCAACTCATTTGCCCTATCCACTGTCAATGGCGTGGTATCTTTGGACGGCACAAGGGTACGATCCTTCCTGAAAATCGGCGGGGTATTGACCAAAAGGTGTAGATCAGAACCGTCAATCTCGATCAGCTCAGCTAACAACTCATAAATGCTCATGTTAAATCTCCGCAACTCTAAGTACTTCTTCTATAGTAGTGATCCCATCCAAGACTTTCAAGTAGCCATCTTGTTTCATAAACAGCATTCCATCTTTAACCGCTACTTTTTCCAGATCAGTGCCGGGACGCCGCTCCATAATTAGCCTACCAATCTCTTCAGTAATTTTCATCACTTCAAAAATTGCAATTCTGCCCTTGTATTCCGGTTCAACCTCAGGTCGATCCTTTTTGGCTCTGTATAAGACAATGTCATTTTCCGTTTTTTGATTGCGTTGGCACCAGCGTAAGAAATGTGGACCAAGAACAATCTTGATGTCTTCAAGTACCGCTCTTTCTGGTTTATATGTTTCCTTATAATCAGGATGAATCTTGCGCGCAATTCTTTGTGCCACCACGCAGGTCATGGAAGAAGCTAGGAGAAACGGCTCGGCTCCCATATCCATCAACCTCGGCAACGCTCCAGCAGCGGAAGAAGTGTGCAGGGTAGAAAAGACCAAGTGACCAGTTAGGGATGCCTGAACAGCTAGGTTGGCCGTCTCGCTATCCCGGATCTCACCCACCATGATGATGTTGGGATCTTGACGCAGAAATGAACGCAGGCCTGACGCGAACGTCAGGCCAGCTTGGGGATTAATCTGCACCTGATTGACTCCCGGAGTCTGATACTCAACTGGATCCTCTATGGTGACAATATTGACTTTGGGGGTGTTGATCGCGTGAAGAACTGAATACAAAGTGGTGGTTTTTCCTGATCCAGTTGGTCCAGTCACTAAAATAATCCCGTGCGGCACTTTGATTGCGTCTTGCATGTTGCGCAAAGCCAAACCATTAAGTCCCAGATCTTCCAAAGTTGGGACTTGGGCATTTTTCTGTAACAACCTCATCACTACTTTCTCTCCATGGATGGTGGGAAGAGTAGAGATACGGAGATCAACATCCTGACCTTGATCAGAGAAATCAAACCGTCCATCTTGAGGCAATCGACGTTCATCGATCTTAAGATTTGACAAAATTTTAATTCTCGACACCACCGCATTGTGCACTGCCTTGGGCAAAATTAGTTTTTCTTGGAGCACGCCATCAATGCGGTACCGAACTCTGGTGCGACCTTCTTGGGGCTCAATATGAACGTCAGACGCACGAGCCTTCAAGGCATACGAAAGCACGGTGTGCACAATTTTGGTGATCGGAGCTTGGCGGACCATCCCATCAGAAAAATCATCATCGTTCAAACTTTCTTGTTGATTTTTGATTCGATTCGACTGCTCAACTGCCTCACTCACATCACTCGACAAATTTTGGGAGTAGTTTTCGGCAATCTTGCGTTCAATCTCACCTGGTGAGGCAAAGTGAGGCACAACGCGCATACCTGATTTTTGCTGAACGAAATCAATCGCCATCACATCCATCGGGTCACTCATCGCCACCAAAATCGAGTTGTCGTCCTTATTGAGGGCAAATGGGAGCAGATGGTAATGCGAGGCTACTGCCTCAGAAACTTTCGATAATGCTTCTGGATACACACCAAAGTCACTCAGGTCAACAAATGGCAGGTTATAAAACACCGCCTTCGCCTGAGTCAGCTGTTCTTCACTCACTTGTTGGTTTTCCTTGAGAATTTCTTCGGGTTTGCGATTGGTTTTGACGCTGGCCGTTAGCAACTTGGTGGCTTGATCTTGAGTCAGGGCTCCTTGATCAACCAGCACTTCCAACAGATTCGCGTAGGTTTTGGGCGGCATAACTTTATCACTATAGCCCAAAACCTACGCAAATGGCAAGCTCGATCGTGCTGTGGCTGCTATAATTTTGCCTGAACTTATGTTTTTTGCTGCAAATTTTCAACCACTACTCTTTTCTGTTACCGACGTCAGCAAAAGCCACCGGAATTGGGTAGGGGGGTGGTTAATCGATCAACAGTTTTCTTTGCAACCCACCAACGATCCGAGCATCGAGTGGATTAATCCTGACGGGGCACCACTCAGCATTGAATCTGTCAGAGAGATGATCACTCGACTTGCATATACTCCAATTAGCCAAAAACAAAGAGTTGCAACCATTCTCTATCTCGATTCTGCCAGCGAGGAAGCCCAAAACGCTCTACTTAAAACTCTAGAAGAACCACCTAGCTCAACTCAGTTTATCCTCACCTGTCGAAATCTAACCAAGGTTCTACCGACGATTAAGTCAAGATGCCAGATACAAACTATTTTTCACGATCAAAACAACACTGGGGGTGAAAAAAACTCCTCAATCCAAGAAATCGAGCTTGATTCCTTTGCCAGCGCCATCGCTCTTGCAGAAAAATATGCAGATCGGGAGTCTGCTCAAAACCAATTAAGATTCTGGATCCAAACTTGGTCCCTGACTGAACTAAGTGGCAGTTATCCAAAAATTAATATTCTTCAACAAACTCTCGAGTTTCTGAATCAGAATGCTAATGTTAAGTTGGCCTTAGAAAACGGTTTTTTTCAATTAGTTACCCTTCGACTTACTTAATCCCGTGATTTATGATATAAAAAGGTTCTTAATTTTGAATGAGAGTATGACAAAAGATAACAATCAATACCGTGCTAGTGAGATTAAAGTTCTGGAAGGTCTAGAGCCAGTCCGCAAGCGGCCAGGCATGTATATCGGCTCAACAGATGGTAAGGGTTTACATCACTTAGCCAAAGAGATCCTAGACAACGCGGTAGACGAAGCGATTGCCGGTTTCGGCAAAACCATCCGAATCCATCGTTCCACAGTTGACGACAAAACAATTTCCTTGGCTGGAGGTAAAAAAATTGGAGAAGAGGCAATCACCGTGATCGATAATGGGCGTGGTATTCCAGTCGATATGCACGAAACTGGAGTGTCAGCTCTTGAGGTGGTCATGACCAAACTTCATGCCGGTGGCAAGTTTGAAGAAACTGCCTATCAGGCTTCTGGTGGACTGCACGGGATTGGCTCATCTGCAGTCAACGCAGTTTCGGTCCTGATGCAAGTGGCCGTCAAACGTGACGGCCAATACTATTACCAGTACCATTCACAAGGTATTCCTCAAGTCAAAGTCCATGTCATTTCTGAAGATGAGCTACGAGAAACGTTCGGTCATCAAGCAGAAAGTTTAATCGCCAGAGCAACAGGCTCGATGATCCGCTTTATTCCCGATCCTGTCATTTTTAGCACCACCGAGTTTGTTCACAAAGAACTAGTGCAAATTGTTAAAGATCGCGCCTACTTGATGGCCGGGATCTATTTTGAGCTCCACGACGAGATCGAACAAGTAGTCCAACATTACTATTTCGAGGGTGGGATTCGCTCTCTAGTCGAACACCTCAACATGCAGCGCAAATCGCTTCATCCAGTTTTCCATGCCTCAAAATCGTGGCAGGATCCAGATACAGGCAAAAAAATGGTGGTCGAGCTGGCACTGCAGTACAACGATTCATTTCAAGAACGCCTCGAGTCTTACGTCAACGTGATTCACACTCCAGACGGAGGCACGCATGTCAATGGTTTCCGGATTGCACTGAGTAAAGTCTTGCGTGATTACTCAACTCAACATAAGCTGCTCAAAGAAAAAGAGGTGTTCACTTCTGAGGACCTGAAAGAGGGTTTGACAGCAGTAGTGTTCGTCAAGATGCCATCCAACGATTTGCAGTTTGAGTCGCAAACCAAAGCTAGGCTGAATAATGCCGAAGCACAATCAGCGGTGTATCAGGTGTTTAAAGATGAGTTTGCCGCTTTTCTAGAGGAGAATCCCAATGCGGCAAAGACTGTGGTAACAAAAGTCATGCTCACGGCGCGGGCACGCATGGCCGCCCGCGCCGCCAAAGATGCCGTGGTTCGCAAAGGCCTCTTTGAAGGCAGTTCGCTGCCTGGTAAGCTGGCTGACTGCCAATCGCGCAATCCAGCTGAATCAGAAATTTACATGGTTGAGGGAGATAGTGCCGGCGGTTCGGCCAAGCAAGGCCGAGACCGCCGCTTTCAAGCTATCTTTCCTCTGCGTGGTAAGATCCTCAACACTGAACGCGCTCGAATTGACAAAATCGTCGCTTCAGAAGAGCTTAAAAACCTAGTAATTGCTCTTGGCGCCGGCATTGGTGACACCTTTGATCTGAAAAAACTCCGCTACCACCGCATAATCCTAATGAATGATGCTGACGTCGATGGCGAACACATTACCACCTTAGGTCTGACCTTTTTCTTCCGCCAACTGCCGCAATTAATCCAAGAGGGATATCTTTACGTAGCCATGCCACCGTTGTTTAAAATCAGTTTTGGTAAAGAAACTCGCTACGCCTACAACGAACAAGACAAAGACAAGATTATTGCTGAATTGACTGAAGGTAAAGATAGTAGCAAGGTGGGGATACAACGTTACAAAGGTCTAGGAGAGATGAATCCCGAGCAGCTCTGGGATACCACCATGAATCCCGCCACCAGAATGCTCAAAAAAATTACAATAGCTGATGCTAATAAGGCTGATACTGTGTTTAGTACTTTGATGGGGGACGATGTTCCTCCCCGTAAGAAATTCATTCAAACCCACGCACACTTGGCACAATTAGATGTATAAAGGCTTTTGATCGAAAGGAAATAATGGCAGAAAAACAAATTATCAAAGTCCTAATCGAGATCCCAGAGGGCTCAAAGATCAAGTACGAGCTCGACGAAAAGACTGGCGAGATGACTGTGGACCGGATTGTGCCTACCGCCATGAACTATCCCATGAATTACGGCTTAGTTGAGGGTACGTTAGGTCAAGACGGCGATGCACTTGATGCTCTGGTTTTTATCAGCGCCAAAATTGTCCCAGGTGTGGTTATCAAGTGTAAAATCATTGGTTTACTCGAGATGGAAGACGAGGCCGGGATTGATCATAAACTAGTCTGCGTCCCAGCCACGACCAAGATTGATCCCATTTGTGGCGCTTGGGAGTCTTTAGCTGATGTGCCTGAAGCTAAAAAACGCGAGATCCGCCACTTTTTCGAGCACTACAAAGATCTTGAAGAAGGCAAATGGGTCAAGCTCAAGGACTGGAAATCTGCCGAAACAGGGGAAACATTACTTCAGAAATCAAAAATCAAGTAAGAGAATCAAGTTATGAATGACGAGCCTCAAAAAATCGAACCAGTAACCCCGGCTGATGAAAAAGAACAGCGACTGGCCGATCTTGTGGCCAAGATCGGCACACTCGAGGAATCACGCTTCGGCACGCTCAAACACACCTCAATTACTGACGAGATGGAGCAAAGTTATCTAGATTACGCCATGAGCGTGATTGTCTCCCGTGCTCTGCCTGATGTTCGTGATGGGATGAAGCCAGTCCATCGCCGCATTCTTTACTCAATGTACAAAACTGGCATCCATCACAGCAGCCCTTACAAAAAGTCAGCTAGAATTGTTGGAGACGTACTGGGCAAGTATCATCCTCATGGAGACTCATCTGTTTACATGGCTTTAGTCAGGCTCGCCCAAGATTTCAGCATGCGCTACATGTTGGTCGACGGGCAGGGAAACTTTGGCTCAGTCGATGGTGATAGCCCAGCTGCCATGCGGTACACCGAAGCGCGACTGGCAAAAATTACTGGAGAGCTGCTGGCAGATCTTGATAAAAGAACCGTCCCATTTGTCGACAACTTCGATGGCTCGCTTCAAGAACCCTCGGTCCTACCAGCTAAATTACCTAATCTGCTACTAATGGGATCAGAAGGTATCGCTGTGGGTATGGCCACCAAGATTCCGCCACATAACTTGACGGAGGTTTGTCAGGCAATCGTCGCCATGATCGATCAAGGCAAAGCTACTCGAGATCCAGCGATTGAACCAGGAGAAGATCCTGATCAATTGGTCAATTTTGAAGCTGAAAAATTAGCCGGTCTTTTCCATTCGGAGATTAACATTGATGAAATTATGGAGCACATCAAAGGACCTGATTTCCCCACCGGGGCAATTATTTATGATTTTAATACTATCAAAGAAGCTTACAAAACTGGCAAGGGAAGAGTCTTGATCAGAGCCAAGGCTCGAATTGAGGAAACAAAAAATGGCGCGCAGATCTTGATTACCGAACTGCCATATCAAGTAAATAAGGCCAGATTGCTGATGAAGATTGCCGATTTGGTCAAAGACAAAAAAATTATTGGTATTCGCGATCTGAATGACGATTCAGATCGCAAAGGCATGCAGATCACCATTGATTTGAAGCGCGATGCTAAACCCAAAGTCGTGTTGAACAAGCTGTTCAAGTACTCTGAGCTCCAAACTAATTTTCCAGTCAATATGGTGGCGCTCAACAGCCAAGGAGTGCCGCAACTGATGAACGTCCGCCAAATCTTGAGTGAGTATGTGGCTCACCGACAGGTCATTATCGTCAAACGCAGTCAATTCGAGCTAAAAGAGGCTAAGGACCGCGCTCACATTCTGGAAGGTTTGTTAATTGCACTGAAAAATCTTGATGATGTGATTGAAACCATCCGTCGCTCAGCAGATAGTGAGATCGCTAAACAAAGTTTGATGAGCAAGTTTGCCCTAAGCGACCTCCAAGCTCAAGCCATTCTTGATATGCAGCTGAAGCGCCTGGCTGCTCTAGAAAGACAAAAGATTGAAGATGAGTACAAAGCCATACAAGAAAGAATTGGGGCGCTGGTCGCCTTACTCAGGAACCCCAATAAAATTATTAAAACTATCAAAGACGAAACTGAAGAATTGGTTAAGCTCTACGGCGACGAGCGCCGCACCCAGCTAATTAAAGGCAAAGTGGGCGAGTTCAGTGAAGAAGATCTAGTCCCGAACGAACCAACGGTTATTACCTTGACAGAAAACGGCTACATCAAACGGATGCACCCCAGTGCTTTCCGCGCTCAATCGCGCGGTGGCAAAGGCAAGGTCGGATTGACCATGCGAACTGAAGATCTGGTGAAAAACCTGTTATCTGCTCAAACTCATGACACCCTCCTGGTTTTCACCAATCGCGGAAAAGTCTTTAAACTCAAGGCTCATGAAATTCCCGAGGCCAGCCGCCAGGCTAAAGGTACGGCGATGGTTAATTTAATTGAGCTCCAATCTGGAGAAGTAGTACAGTCACTCTTGATCATCGACGAAAATCAAGATCAGAAAAAGTACATTACTTTAGTCACCCAATCTGGATTAATCAAAAAGAGCGCCGTCAGTCTTTACCAAAATATCCGTCAGACAGGGATTATCGCCATAACTCTTAACTCCAGTGACCAGTTGGTCAAGGGATCACTCACTTCTGGTAGCGATGACGTTCTCTTAGTCACATATCAGGGCAAAGTAATTCGCTTTAGTGAAAAAGAAGTCAAAACTTCTCAGCGCGACACCAAGGGCGTTAAGGGAATCACCCTCCGTACTGGAGATTATGTGGTCGGAGCCGAGACAATAGCTCCTCCAGGTGCTGCAGAATCAAGTGCTAAGGACCAGCCAACCTTGTTAGTTGTAACCAAACGAGGCTTGGGCAAACGCACCCAACTAGATCAGTATCCCAAACAAAAAAGGTCAGGTTTAGGTGTTAAGGTCGCAGAGATTAATGCTAAAACTGGACCTTTAGCAGGTGCAATCTTGACCTCCGGTGAACACAAAGATGTAGTTATTACCACTAAAGAGGGACAAACCATAAAGTTACCACTGACCAAAAAGGCAATTCCCATACTGACGCGGCCAACTCAAGGAGTAATTCTCATCAGACTTAAACCAAATGATGAGGTGGCAGCCGTAGCCCTGACTTTCAAACAGGTTGAAGAAGAAATTCAAGATGACGGACAAGAGGGTGGGGGAGAGAAAAATTAATTTTTGTGGACCAAAGGGGACTTGAACCCCTGACCCTCCCGCTAAGCGGGATGCTCTAGCCAAACGGCAACAATTAATCAAATGGTAAATCGATCAGTTTGGAAAAAAATGTTGAGTTTGTGGTGGACCGAAGGGGACTTGAACCCCTGACCCCCTGCATGCCATGCAGGTGCTCTAGCCAACTGAGCTATCGGCCCAAATTTTTGCGTTTACAACGACAGGATTATATCATCTCAATCTCCCTTAACCACAACTGATGGATTAATGATTATTAAGTATATGCTTAGGATTATTTTGATACTTGTTCGTATATATGATATATTTAATAGATGATAAAGATATATATTGAGTAGTTTGGATACACTAATTTTCAAATTGCAAAGTTTACGAAAAGATTGATATATCAAGCGAATTTTCAAGAATCATTGTTTAGCAGTCAGATCACTCGACTGCTAATTTAGCAAAGAAGATGCAATCACGACAAATTTAATCTAAATCAGTGTGATATTTCTCGTGAGCTTCTTTTAATTTGGGTTGAGTGACATGTGTGTATATCTGCGTAGTTGAGATATTCTTGTGCCCCAGCATCTCTTGGACGTCTCTAAGAGAGGCGCCGTTGCTGAGCAAATCGGTGGCGAACGAGTGCCTGAGACCGTGGGGAGTAATTTTAATCGGCAAGCGGGCTAGGCGAGAGTACTTGTCTACTAAGCGCTGCACGCTGCGGGTCGTCAACCTCATCTCATCACCATCCGAAAGCATGTCGGGTTGTTTGCCAGAAAAACGGACAAACACGGGCGCCCAATTATCTTGTCGTGATAACAACCACCGCTCCAACCAATGCACCGCTCGTTGACTGAGAAAAACCACCCGCGGTCTTCTGCCTTTGCCGATGATACCTAACTCCCTAGTTTTGAAATCTAACTGGTCACGATCTAATTTGACTAGCTCGCTGACTCTTAGACCGGTTGAAAACAGCAGTTCGAGGATCGCCTTATCTCTCAAACCTTCCGGTTGGGAAATAGACGGTTGAGCGAGTAATCTTTCCACTCGCTCAACCGAGAGAAACTTCATTGGATGCGCTTCGTTCTTGGGTAGATCAATTTTTTCCGGGTGAAGAACTGTAGCATCGTTCTTCACTAGCCACTTCAACCAAGAACGCAGCGCAATTACGTAGTAGCTCTGGGTCCGCTTGCACAAAGTTCGGGACTGCTCATCGATATACCTTGATAAGTACACCCTGTACTTACGCACCACATCTTGGTTAATCTGAGATAAGTCTTTTAATCCCTGACTAGCGAACCATTGGACGAATCGTTCCAGATATAGGTTATAATTGCGAACAGTCAAAGGACTTAGGTTGCGCTCAACTTCAATTGACTCAAGAAAGTTTTGCTTAGCAACCGCTGGGATTGTCGAGAGAGACATAATTTGTTTATCGATTATACCCTTTATCAACCGCCAACCAAATATATTACGGGTCATTAGCAGTCGATGCTCTCGTCTGCTAATTTAATAAAAGTCGCTTTTTCGTTGATATATCGGTATTTTCAATACTAGCACAAATTATCTTAAATAGATTTACAAATTAATTTACATCTCTAACTCGGCTTATCTACCAAACTCGGTTAAATTGTTCCACAAAAAAGAACTTCACATCAAGCGAGTTAAAATTAATGGTACAAAAGAAACTCACAAAAACGATAAAAATTACTGTTAATTAAAATGAATAGATTGATACATCAGCCATAAGTAATCACTGGTCAAAAACAAAAGCAGCTAGCCGGCTCAAAACCGGCTTTTTATTTATCAAACGATCAGTAAGTCATCAAAGCGAAAGCGGGCAGGCGCAATCGGCTTTGATAAAAGTGAATAATTTCAGTCAAGAAGGCCAAGATAAATCAAGGTTATCCAGGCTAACATGATTCAGATTCAAACTTTGGTTACGTCGCAAAAGTAATATTGTGCGACGTAGTATAGAAACTCAGATTGTTACAACTAAATAATTGTGGGGGTCTGCTCTCGCAGGGAAGAACTAAAGCAAAATATGACTGGGTAATTCACAATATTTATCTCGTCTCGTTACTCTGCGTCACCTGGGCTCAACTAAAAACGGTTAGTATGACTTAAATTCATTAACACTACTACCTCGATCGATAGGATATTTTGACCATTGGCAGCAATTTATTCTTGCAAATGGCTATCTCTGCCTAGCACTAGTTCGGGTTTTGTTCTTTGCCTCTACTAGAGTAAATTGCTTTTTTTATTGTCCTATAACTCATCGTTTTAGAAAGTTATCCACACCTTTGTTTGGAATTAGTATCCTCAGTGTTATATATCAAACTATATCATCTATGGTTATATCAAACTATATCACTATCCCCTGCTCTACGAAGAAAAATAAACTTCCGAGGGTTGAAACCCTCGGTTTTCTTTATGCTACTTCATACCT
>CAZZBW010000009.1:0-39791 GCA_964653045.1 uncultured Pseudomonadales bacterium
CTGACCTGCTTTCACAGTTTACCTTTCCATTCCGGAAAGTATCGTGCCTAAAACAGTCCTAGAATAATTTGGAGGAACCCATTTAGTCCGCTAAAACTCGACAAACACAGTTTTGTCCAACCTAGTTGACCGCCCCTGGTCATCGAATGCTTCAATAGTGATCAAGGCCAAACCTTCATCGGCAAAATCAAGTGTGGTCTGGAAAAACCCATCGGCATCGAGCGCCACCGGCAGCTGATTTACTACCAACAATGCACCAGGATCAGTATATCCTTTGACCACAATGTTGTTGGCAACTACCGCTTGATCCTCTGGTTCAGAAACAACGAGACTGGGTGGTCGAGTCAATTGATACCACTGCAACAACCCATACAAAACCAACGCCATAATTAATCCGAAAAAAATTACAGCCTGCCACGAAAAAGTTCGACCCGACCACCACTTAGTCACTGTCGGTTGTGACTGATCACGTAACACTAGCTGTCCCTGGATGCTCTCTTTGTAATCTCGTCTGAGCACAGCAATCAAACTAGCACTATCAACCCCCAATACCCGGGCGCATGCCCTAAGATATCCTTTGACGAATGGCGCTGCAGGTAGACTGGAAAGTTGATCCTCTTCTAGAGCCCTAAGGCTCTGAGGTTTGATTTTCGTCTGAAAAGCTAACTCTTCTAGGGAGAGACCACACTTTTTGCGTTCTAATTGCAATAACTCACCAATGGTCTTACTTTTCATCGCAAACTTATGCCAAGGCTTGTTTCAGTAATTCTGAAACTTTTTGGCCTGGAGCTCGTCCAGCCACCTTGGTCATGACTTGTTGCATTAATTTACCAAACTCTTTGGAAGGTGAGTCGGCCATCACCTGCTGAACTAATGATTCTAGTTCTGCATCAGACAGCTGAGCAGGCAAATATGATTGCCAAACCTTAATTTTTGCTTCTTCTGCCTCGACCAGATCTCCTCTGCCGCCGATTCGGTACTGCTCAATCGATTCTTGTGATTGCTTGATTAGCGTGGCTAAAACTTTCTGAGCTGCCGGATCGCTCAGCTCTCCAGCATCAATCTCTACCCGCTTGATCTCAGACAAGCCATACCGAATTGCCCCCAGCCGCTCAGCTTCATGAGCCCTGAGTGC
Organism: uncultured Pseudomonadales bacterium; assembly: GCA_964653045.1. Classification (GTDB taxonomy): domain Bacteria; phylum Patescibacteriota; class Microgenomatia; order UBA1400; family PJMF01; genus DAOOPX01. Next base: position 1,136 of record CAZZBW010000009.1, read on the forward strand.
TTTTTTCATATCCTCAACTAATTGAGCTTTAACAGACATATATTGGTACGATTTTAGAGGTACTTCTCAACCACAGCCTTAACTTGTTCGTAAGGCAAAGCCCCACCGATCAACTCCTGAGCCCCGTCTTTGGTAAAGACAATTGTGCCTGGAGTCCCCTGGACTCCAGCTGCTTGGCCTTCAGCCAGTTGAGCGTTGACTTTAGCCGTCATCTCACCGCTATCTACACAACCTTTTACCGCATCGGCGTTAGCACCGGATTGAGCTACACTTTTGTCAATTAAGTCTTGGCTCATGGCTGTACCATCTGCCTGTTGAGCAAAGATGTAATCAGCATACTTCCAAAACGCGTCGTTTTCACCCACCTTGGCAACACACTCTGAAGTTTCAGCAGCTTTTTGGGCAAAAGCATGGAAACTCAATGGGTAATGACGATATACTAAAGCTACATCATCAGGATACTCTTCGATAATTTGTTTAGTTGTTGGGTGAAAACGATTGCAAAACGGGCACTCAAAGTCTGAGTACTCCACCATCACTACTTTAGGATTTTTTGCGCCAGCAGTGTTGTCATCCTTTTGTGGAGCTGGAGCCTTGTTTAAAGTATCTTGAGTCGGACCAGTATCACCAGCTGGCGCTTGCGCCGTCGGCTGCTGCTGCGCACCCTGCTTCAAACTCTGATTTTCCTGCCACAATTTTCCCAAGAAAAATCCGGCCACAAACAAAACTAGCCCAATCACGATCAAAACCAATGAGTTAGGACTGCTGTTTGACCCATACTGGGCATAGGGAGAAACAGACTGAACTGTCTCTGGCTGGACATAAACTCGCTCTGATTTACTTTTTTTGCTTGACTTTGGCATACAAAACACCCTTAATAATTAAATAAATACTAAAAATCCGTGCTCTACACTCTAATAGAGATTACCAAAAAAACAAGTAGGAAAATCAATTTCGTTAAACAAAATAAGCAGTTGGACAACCTTCATTGCTCTTAATACAACATGTAGGTTCGTGACAGGGTGCCGAACAGGGAGTAACAAAGTGATACAATCTGGAGAATAAAGTTGTGAAACAAAATATTAAACGTAAATTCAATCCCTACGAGTTGACCCAACTGGCGAAGTATGGTCTGAGCCGCGATGTGGCTCAGACCGATCTAGATAAACCAGTGGAGTACATTACCGGCAAAGTTGAGTTTGACGGTTTAGTTTTCTCGATCGATCAACGAGCCTTAATTCCCAGAGTAGAGACAGAAGAGTTGGTTACTAAGGCAGTAGAACAAGTCAAAACTTGTGCCAGCATCAATCCTAAGCAACCAGTGGTAATTGTGGAAGTGGGCACCGGCTGCGGAGCGGTAGCAATTGCTTTGGCGAAAAGATTGCAGACACTTAACATAAATTTTCAAATGCTAGCAACCGATATATCAACTGATGCACTGGAGCTGGCGCAAGAAAATGCGCGCCAGCTCCAGTGCCAAGATCAAATAGTGTTTACTGAGCAGGATTTGCTCGACAACATACCCGCGGCGTTCAAACAAGTTGACGTGTTCATTGCCAATCTGCCCTACATTCCCACTCAGCGGATCAAACTTCTAGATCGAAATGTTGCCGCGTACGAGCCATTAGTTGCCCTTGATGGTGGGACTGACGGATTTGTATTGATCGAAAAATTTCTTGATCAAACCCTTGAGTTCCTGCGCCCATCGGGATCAATCTGGCTTGAAATCGATTACACTCATCCAGAATTACTTAAAGAAAAATTTGGAGAAAAATATACAGTTATTACTTGGGTTAGCCCCTTGAGTCGGTGCATTTTTGCCCAGCTGGTCAAGCCAGTGAGTAATCCCTAAGTGATCTGACGCCAATTTCCGGCATTACCAGCTGGGGATCGGACTCCACCACAAACTTGACGGCTTTCGCCACCTCTTGTGGCGAAAGCCCACGATCTGGCTCTGGATCAACACCTGCTTTGCGCAACAACTCAGTGTTGACTAAACCCGGGTGAATTTGCGTGATTGCAATTCCATATTTGGCAACTTCTTCCTGCAAGGACAAACAAAACCCACGCAAACCCCACTTGCTGGCGTTGTACACAGTCCGATAACGTCGTCCAACAAGGCTAGCTTGAGAGACTAGGTGAATAACTTTGCCAGACTGAAGTTGCTTCATTCGAGGCAACACGGCTTTGGAAAAATAAATTGCACCGAGAAGATTGGTTTGAACCACCGCTTCAATTTCATATGGCTCAAGTTTATCTAGTGAGCCATCTAATAGCACGCCGACGCTGTTGATCGCCACATCGATCTGCCCATGATTATTCAATACTTGCGCTACAGCCGAGTTCAAGCTAGTAAAATCATTCAGATCTCCAACCACTACTTCGACTGAGTGGGTGAGGCGCAAATTCTCCAATTTACTGAAATTACGACCAAGGACAACGATTTTATGATCATTTGATAAAGTTTCAATAATGGTTCGACCAATGCCACCTGTCCCACCCGCGAGTAAAATTACCTGTTTTTTGGACATTTCTGATAAAAAAGGATACCACAAATCAATTGGGCTTGATACTCAACTAAAATATTTGTTATGCTGAGTTTCTCAAATGGCGGAATTTCCTAACCAACTACCTCCACCTATTAGTTTGCGCAAAACGATTGGTCCATCATTTATTCTACTTGGTTTAGCTCTGGGTAGCGGTGAGCTAATTCTCTGGCCCTACTTGGCGGCGACTTATGGCTTGGGGTTACTTTGGGGAGCGGTACTTGGAGTTACTTTTCAGTATGTCCTGAATACAGAGGCGATGCGCTATACACTGGCTTGGGGAGAAAGTGTATTTGTGGGTTTCCAAAAAATTTGGCGCTGGCTCCCAATCTGGTTTATTTTGTCAACCTTCATTCCCTGGTCTATTCCCGGCTTTTCATCGGCATCCGCCGAGATTACACACTTGTTTCTACCTTTCATACCAGAAAAATGGCTAGCAATTGGCTTTTTGATTTTGGTCGGATTATTGCTTTCGGCTGGCTCAACTCTTTACAGCACCGTGGAAAAATTCCAAAAAACTGTGGCGATTGTTGGGCTACCGATTGTCTTTGGCATTGCCTTCTGGCTAATTGGGATCAATGACTGGGGAGCGGTGGCAGCAGGATTGGTGGCCAAAGGTGATGGCTGGTGGTTTTTTCCACCAGGAGTAGCGATTGCCTCATTTCTTAGTGCCTTTGCTTATGCCGGTGCAGGTGGGAATTTGAACTTAGCTCAAAGCTTTTACATAAAAGAAAAGGGCTTTGGCATGGGTAAATACATGGGGAAGATTAGCGCGCTTTTCTCTGGGAAAAGCGCGCACATCACTCTCACTGGTCAACATTTTGCCGATACCGCAGAAAACAGGGCGCTTTGGAAAAAGTGGTGGCAGTTAGTCACCAAAGAACATTTATTAATATTCTGGAGTCTAGGATTGCTAACAATTATCGTCCTGTCTGCCTTAGCTTTTACTACTGTGTACGGTCAGGCCGAAACCCAGGGATTAAGCTTTTTGTTTCTCCAAGCAGAAATTATCGGTCAGAACACCATTCCCATTTTAAGATCTGTCTTTTTAATTGTGGCTGGTCTAATGCTGTTCGGTACCCAAGTCGGGGTTCTTGAATCTTCGTCTCGAATCATTTCAGAAAATATTTTGTTATTAAAAAGAGGTAGTGAAGCAAAACATGCCTCAAGATGGTTTTATTTGGCACTCTGGGGGCAGATTGGCCTGGGAACCATCACCTACAGCGTCGGCTTTACTGAGCCAAAATTGCTGATAACTACATCAGCAATTCTCAACGCGATGGCAATGATGGTGTCATTTGCTCTTATTTATTTCTTGAATAAAAAACATTTGCTTAAACCCTACCGGACACCAGTTTGGCGGCAAGCCATCCTCTGGCTTGCCGCCCTATTCTTCTTTTATTTTCTGATTAAAATCGTCTTCCCCAACAGCTAAGCTATTTTTCTTTCTTTTTGTCCAATTTATCTAACCCGAGTCCCTTGATCCCATAATAAACCACCGCGGCAATAATGGCGAAATCCAATAGCACAGCCAGAAATCTTCCATAATGCAACTCAATTGGACCTAACTTGAAATAAAGCGATGCTAAATCACCAGTAACACCCAGCACTACACCCACAATCGGGTTAATGATGTCGTTAACTAATGAGCCAACCACTTTAGCCACTGCTCCACCCAAAATAAAACCGGCTGCCAAACCAACCACTCCCTGTTCACGAATGAACTCAAGAAAGCCTTTCATGTTCACTTACCTTTCGTCTGTCTTGATACTAGAAATAGTTTACCACGGCGTTTGTCACACTGAGTCCCGATTCAATCAGGACCGAAGTATGACTACGTCTTACAAAATCGTGCTTGATCGCTCCTCGGACTTCGGCAATATATAAATATCCTGCTTGAACTCACTTTCGCCCACCAGTTGCGCCTCTCCCTTGACAATTCTCTCCAGTGGGATGCAGGCTGGGCAGCCACGCTCACCATTTGGGCACTTAAAGTTATTGAGTTTTCGCATTAGGCGCATGCGTTTACCAATGGCGACCAGTTCTTCCTGAGCCCGAGCAATATCTGGCAGAGGTTGCTCGACTGGTTCATTATCTCTTTCCAAATACCAATAGCTAATTTTGTTCACTGGACGATTCTGGGTGTGAGTGGCAAGCAAATAATATATTGGCAGCTGAAGTGACGCCGCGTCTTCCTTGCCTCGCGAAGTTTTGAAATCAATAATATGCACTGCGTCTAAATCTTCCAAGTACTCCAACCAATCAATTTTGCCACAAAGAATTAACTCGTCGGTTTCAGACAACCAAAATTGCGGCAATTCTTGATCAATCTTGACTGCTCGCTGGCTAATTGGACCAAGGTGATCCATTACCCGTTTGAGCATCTCTCTGCCTCGTGTTTTGTATCGCTCCTCCTCCTCTGGAGAACTAAAACCACCCTTTACTCCAGTCACCTTTTTCCATTCTTGCTCAAATTTTTCCACAAGCGAAACCTTTAACCGTTCAGAAACTGGCATTTGGGAAAGACGTTCAATTACAGTGTGGACGATCTGCCCCAAGGCCAAGGGCGGATTCATCAGCTGGATTTTGTGATTAGTCTTGGGATCTTTATAAACGTTATTAAGATAGTAGGCGCGCGGACAACGCAAAAAATCTTTGATTGACGAGTGAGAAAGCCAGGTGGCTGAGTATTTGTCTGGCATATTGAGCGCAATTTTAATTAATTAACCTTACATTTAGCTTTATTTTTACTTTAATAGATCTTTACCCGTCATGCCGGATGACGGGCTGACACCAATCAATCCTAGTAACGTGGGGGCGACGTCAGCTAATAGGCCTTCTGAAAGAAGCGTGGGTTGGCCCTTGAGGTTCTGATTAACGATGATTAGTGGAACCGGGTGGGTGGAATGCTTGGTATCTACCTCGCCAGTCTCTTTGTTAATCATTTCTTCGATGTTGCCGTGGTCGGCGGTAATCAGCAGATTACCGCCGACCCGGAGAATTACCTGTTCTAACTCACCCACAATTTTATCAACAGTTTCACAAGCAATAATTCCGGCTTGGAGATTACCGGTATGCCCCACCATGTCGCCGTTACAGATATTAGCAATAATCACGTCATATTTCTGTGCTTCAATAACTTCAATCAGGTGCGCGCCGATCTCCGGCGCGCTCATTTCTGGCGCTTCGGCATAAGACTTTACTCCTTTGGAAAAAATAATTTTATCTTCTTGCTCAGGATAACTACCTTCAACCTGGCCATTGATATAGTACGTTACCATTTTTTGCTTCTCGTTCTCGGTTATTCGCAACTGGGTTAACCCAGCCTGTGATAAAACCCAACCCAAATTATCCTGAATTTCTATCTTGGCAAAGGCTACTGGAATTTTTAGATTTGGATCGTAATCTGTCATTGTTACAAAACATAAGTCTTCAATCTGCTGACGAGCAAAGTGAGAAAAATCTGGCTGAACAAAAGCTTGGGCTAATTCTTTAGGTCGATCTACTCGGAAGTTGAAAGAAATCACGCTGTCATGAGCTCCAACAGAGTGCGTTTGACCAGCTGCGTCTAAAACTGCAATTGGCTCAATGAATTCGTCAGTGATTTTCGCATCGTACTGTTTTTGTACCGAGTCCAACCAGTTAGATGATTTTTCACCATTTGCCGCCGTGATTAATCGATAAGCTATTTCAATCCTGGGCCAAAGTTGATCTCGATCCATGCCATAGAGTCTGCCAGTTAAGCTTGCCAACTGACCCACCCCGATTTTTTGACAATACTCCACCACTTCAGCCACGGCTTTGACTCCATCAGTAGGTGGGGTGTCCCTACCATCAGTAAAACCGTGGATATAAACATTCTTAATCCCATTAGCTTTGGCTAAATCAAGTAGGGCATAGAGGTGCTTCAAGCTGGAGTGAACAAAACCTCGGCTGAGTAAACCGATGAGGTGTAAATTACTTTGGTTCTTTTTGACATGCTCAATTGCTTTAATTAAAGCTGGGTTTGCAAAAAAACTGCCGTCATCGATCACTTTATCCACTCGTTTCAAACTCTGATACACCACTCGACCAGCACCAAGGTTGAGGTGGCCAGTTTCTGAATTACCGTCAACGCCAGGATTTAAGCCCACACTTTCGCCGCTGGCACCAAGCTGGGTGTGCGGATATTCTTGCCATAATCTGTCCATATGGGGAGTATTGGCTAATTTAACGGCGTTACCGGGATAATCGTCACCAATCCCCCAACCATCAAGAACTAATAATACTGTCGGTTTTTTTTGGGGTTGAGCTTGCATATTTGTTTCTTTTTAATCAACTAAATTTCTCGGTTATTTGCTGCTCCCGCGTCCCAAGCTGAAACAGCTTCGGCTTGGGACGCGGGTGAGGACACATCATACCAAATTCCCTGAAAGATAAAGGCGTTCAACTGTCCCTTTTTGGCCAAAATTGGGAAAATATCAGTTTCTAAATATACTTTTTTCCTAGGTTTAATTAGATTTAGAATTTTTGGCTCCAAAACATAAAGCCCGGTGTTAACAATACTAATCCCTTGATTGTCACCAGTGCTCAAAAACTGCTTGATTTGATTACCTTGGAGAAACACCCTGCCAAATGCCCGCTCGCTCATCCTTGGCTTGACCGCAATCGTGGCCATTCCAGCTTCGCGCTGGTGAAACTCAATAAATTCTCCCAGATTGATGTTCGTTAACACATCACCATGCAAAACTAAAAACGGAGCAGCTGACAAATGTTTGGCAATCGCTTTGAGCGCGCCCGCGGTCCCCAACGGCTCAGGTTCCAAATGAAAACTTATGTTTACTCCAAATACTTGACCATCACCAAAGCGGGCGCGCAACTCAGTAACTAAATCTGGACTGGCACAAATATGCAACTGAGTAATGCCATGGCGTTTGAGCTGCTCCAACATGATACTCAGCAAATATTTGTCCCCAATTGGCTTGAGCGGGGCTTTTTGCCGATTCGACTTACCTCCTGCCAAAATTACCGCGGTGTTCACTATTGGGTCGAGCGCTTGATTGATCAAGCGCTCGACTGCATGCGAGCGATTGCGCACATCGACACCATCAATCAGGTGATCAATTCTAATAATTGTTTCGCTGGGAAGGGTGATCGTTAAACGAGTTCTCTGCCGCATCTCAATTGCTCATACTTTTTCATACAAATCTAAATTAGATCATACCAAAAAAGCGCTTGCTTCACCATTGAAAAAACGCTATAAATATAATAAGGATGATTCTCAAAAAACCCGATAATTTTATCTTGCTAATGACAGTCAGTTACATTGTGGCAATGAGTTTCTTGATTATTTTGCTGGTAGCGATGCGCGCGCATCTTATACCAATTAACTAGATTCAACCTTTTCTTGGGCTGGGTTCTCCAGTGTATGTTCCAGGTTTTCTGGTTTTTTTACAGTTTGTAAAATCAATTTGTCTAAGGTAAAAGGCGAGAACACCGCGATAATCTCAAATGTGAAAATCGATAGCTCAAAAGCTGATGGGATGTGATTGGTAATCAGGTAAGCTCCGAGACCAACCAAGATCGCAGTTTGGAACGTTTCCTTAAACATCTGTTTACGTGCATGAAAAATTACTCTTCCAGGAATTTTTTCAGATACGGCCAACTCAGTTTTAAGCTTGATCCGACGATAACCAAACCAAAGAATCAGCCCAAAAGTAGTAAGCGCAGTAACAGCATTCAGTGCCCGATTGGGAATACTGACGTCACCCGTAAATACTTGGAGAGCAATGCCCGTGGGAAAGTTATTCATTACCAACACCGCGATCAGCAGACTGAGGAAGATATAACCCAAACCATATTTACCTGCAAGCGGCATCGAGTATTCTGGCGCCACCGAGCCCTCACCGTCGGGCTGGTGGCGCTTGCGGGCACTTCTCACTACCCAAATCACAACTTGCAAAACCAATAGTGCCAACCAAACCACCAAAATCCACTGCCAGCCAAACTGACGTGTTTCGGTCACTGCCAGGTAGGGAATTTTGAAAAACACTGCCCTTATCGGATAATCAGGATATGGCACAAAACTGTACAACAATCCCGGGTTGAGCAATTTTGAATAGAAATCGGTCAAAAATAATCGCCCAATTGTCATAAAACTCAAGAGTTGAATTGTAAAATCAACCAAATAAAACAAAAAAGTTTTGTTCCCCAAGTGAAAATCCCGCTTCAACTGTTTTTGACTAAGTTGGGGGTCATCATGGGCTTGAATTATTTCTTGAAACTCTTTGACATTATTCGAGCTTCTGACGCGAAAAATTCGCAAGGGGATCATGATTAGAGTTTGGAATGCCCCAAGCAAAATCACCGATACCCACATGTGTTTGGTCAATGCATAGAAACTAAATAGAGCACTGGCATAAAAACGCGTCATTTTACCTGACAAAAAAAGATAGACTAAAAATAACAAAATGATCACTGCCAAGATGCTGGCCCACGAAAAGTCTTTGCCAAAAAACTCACTTAAACGATTGTCGCGAGTAATCTGAAAACCAGATTTTTTTTTCATGAAAGCCCATTTTACACCAAAGCTCAATCTTTAACTTCAGTAACCGATTAATTATTTGGATTAAGCTATCTGGTATCCAGTTTGGTTTAAGCACTCTTTTAGCTCATTGAGCTGGACTTGTTTGGGATCGTAATAAATTTTGGTAATTCCTTTGGCATAACTGGTGCTTGCCTCGATTACTCCGGGTAAATCTTCCAAGCTGCTGTCAATGTTTAGGCTACAACTGGGACAGTGCATGCCGCTAATCTTGAACTCAGCTAATAAAGCACCTTTGGGCAGACTTTTCGAGCCTTGGAGAGAATTTACGATGTTACGTAATTGATTTAACATAATTTCTTTCGTTTAACTCATCTACTCAACTTGCAAAATGCCAGTATACATACCCATAGAACAGGTAAAAGTGAACTGTCCTTTTTGTGTCGGGGTAAAATTAAATACTTGCCGATCATTAGGACCAAGCATGGTATCGATCCCAAACTCAGGGAAAACAAAAGCCAAAGCGCACGAATAAGTGTCCTGACTAATCAAGGTTAGTTCAACCGGGATGTCTTTTTTCACTTTAATTAAGCGGGGCGCATAACCAGAATTGTTGACTTTAATCGTGACTTGTTGCAGATTAGTATCAGCATCTGGATTACGCGCCCACTCAATCTCGCCAGTGCTTCCTTGAGTGGTTTTAGACAAAAATCGAGAGGTAAGTTTGTTTAGCGTAAAAGGAGCGTCAAGCACAACTGCGACACCGTGGAGATAATAAAGCGACATTAGAATTAAGACTACTGCAGCGAGACGATTAAGCATTGATTTTCCTCTAGAAGTCAACTCTTTTGCACCCAATCCAAACAGGACGAATAGGGGAAAAGTGCCCAGAGTAAAGGCAAGCATGATCATTGCCCCCTGGGCAAAACTTCCCGAACCGATAGCCACAAGTTCCATCGCCTGAGTCACGCCGCAAGGGACAAACAGTGTCAGCAGGCCCAAAAGAATTGGTGAAAACAAATCGCTACTTAGGCTAGTTTTTTTGATTAGTCGTAACAGAAATCTGGGTGGTGTAAAAGCCACGTACCGAAAGATCGGGTGCAACTCTAATAGATTAAACGCAGTGGCCAACATGAATAACGCAATTAAGATTTGAAAACTTAGTCGCACGCCCAAGCTAATACTGATCAAAGCTCCGAGAGAACCAAGTAACGCCCCAAATATAGTGTGGATCAGTAACTTAGCCAATAAAAATGCCATCACCGGAATCAACTTTTGCTTGAGTGAAAACGAATTTTGCCCAGATTTTGTACCCGCGTGATTGATCAAAGCGCTGGCCAACAGGCCAGCCTGCATCGCCAGACATGATATTCCACCCGCAGTTAATCCGGTAAAAAATATTGCTCCTAAATTCATCTTGTTGCTCCTGTATTTTTCAAACGCAAAGCGTTACCTATTACTGAAAGACTAGATAGTACCATTGCCATTCCTGCCAGGATAGGGTTAAGCTGCCATCCTGTCAACGGATAAAATACCCCCATGGCTACTGGAATCAAGATGATATTATAACCAAACGCCCAGATTAAATTTTGCCTGATATTGTTCATCGTCGCGGCCGAAAGCTTGATCACCTGCTTGATCAAATTTAGGTCATCACGCAGTAGCGTCACTCCAGCAGACTCAATGGCAATGTCGGTACCACCACCCATCGCCAGACTCAGATCTGCGCCGGCCAAGGCCGGCGCATCATTAATCCCATCGCCAACTACACCCACCAAACCTCTTTCGGCTTGAATTGATTTCACCACTGCTAATTTTTCAGCTGGTGAAACTTCGGCAAAAAATTGATCAAAGCCTAATTTCTCAGCCAATTTCTGCACCGTGCTGTTTTTATCGCCACTGAGTAAAATGGTGTGAATTTTCTGTTGTTTCAACCAATTCAGCAGAGCAGTTGCTTCAGGTCGAACTTGATCGGCTACCCCGAACATCGCGACTAATTGTTTTTCTTGAGCGACAAAAACGACTGTTTGGCCGAGCATGCGCCACTGCTCGGCCAGCTCCAAATAATCACTGGAAATTTTAATTTCGTTTTGAGCAAATAACTTCTCTGTGCCAATCAACAATTTCTTGTGATTCGCTTGTGCCTGCACACCTAATCCGTCCAAACTCAAAAAGTCAGTGACCTTGATTGATGGAGAGCTTTTAGACGCTTCCAACTGGTTTTGGGTAAACTCAACCAAAGCTGAAGCCAGCGGATGCTGTGATAATTGTTCTGTCGCTCTGATTTCTGCTGAAAGAAGACTGGAGTCATTTTTCGACATGTCAATGAATTGGTGATTGGCCACCTGCGGTCGACCCTGAGTTAAAGTCCCAGTTTTATCAAATATTATCGTTTTAACTCGTGCCGCTAGTTCCAAACTTGCGGCATCTCTAATCAAGATACCTAGCTCAGCTGCCCGACCCACGCCCACCACTAGCGAGGTGGGCGTGGCCAAACCCAAAGCACAGGGACAAGCAATTATCAACACACTCATCATGCTGGACAGTGCCAGCCAGAGTCTCGGCTCTGGTCCAAACACTAGCCAACCAACAAAACTAATTATCGATAAAATCAAGACGGTCGGCACAAAAATGCTGGTAATTTGATCAACCACTGCTTGGACTGGCGGTCTTGAACCCTGTGCTTGACGAACTAACTTGACAATATTGGCTAGCACAGTTTGATCACCGACCGCTTGGGCTTTTATCTCTAAACTCCCACGTTGATTGATTGTTGCCCCGATCACTTTTTGGCCAGTGGTTTTTTCCACCGGCGCACTTTCACCTGTCAGCATGCTCTCATCAACGCTTGAGCTGCCGGCAATCACCAAGCCATCAAGAGGTATCTTTTCACCTGGCTTTACCAAAACTCGATCACCAATTTTGACTTCGGCGAGTGGCATTTTTTGCCACTCACCGCCCCTCAATACCCAAGCTGTTTTAGGAGCGAGATCAATCAGCTTGCGTAATGCACTTGAAGTATTTTCTTTAGCTCGCGCTTCAAAAAATTTACCTAACAATACCAAGGTGATTACTGTCGCCGATACTTCAAAATATGAATGAGTTTCAAGCCCCTGATTTTTCAGCCAGCTGCCAAAAACGACCACAAAAGCTGAGAAAAAGTAGGCAACCGAAGTACCAAGCACAATTAGCGTGTCCATATTAAAACTCTTATTTTTCAACGCCGACCAAGCTCCTAGATAAAATTGTCTACCCACCCAGAACTGGACAGGCGTGGCCAAAATCCACATCAGATAATGGTGAATACTGGCACTCAACCAACTGGGCCGAGGCAGCCACATTAACAACATTAATAAAACTGAAGAGATGGCTCCAACCACCAGCTTGAGCTTTAACTTCTGGTGCGCAATTTGACGCACTCGGTCTGCTTCAGCCATACTAGCATTTTCTGCTTCAAGCAAATTGTAACCCAAACGGCTGGCCGCTTTTTTGACTTGGTTAATATCAAGTTTTTCTGAACTGGTTTTGATCACTGCCATCTCGTTACCATAATTGACACTCACCTCGACCACTCCTGGGATCTTTTTAATTGCCCGGGTCAAATTAAGTGCACAGCTAGCACAGTGCATACCTTGAACAGCGAACTCTTTGATTTGAGTTTTACTTGACATAATTTGCTGGACTTTCCATAAAATGCTTATAACACCCACTGGCGCAAAAGTAGAAAATTTGATTTTGGTGGCGACGGCTGAATCCAGCCGTCGCCGGCGTCACCTTCATTCCACAGACCGGATCGGTAAAAACCGGAATTAAATCTGACGATTTTTGCTTTAACATTTCGTTCAGCTGCTCGTCTCTAACTGTAGTTTGTTCGGCGAGCATTTGTCTCAGCAAATCGCTGGCACTAATCAAATTCGGATGAGTCAACCGATACATGATTTGTTGACCAACTCGGCGAGTAGTAACTAAACCAACTTGGCGCAAAACCATCAAGTGCTGACTGACATTGGCTTGAGGCAAATCTAACATCGAGAAAATTTCACTGACACTCAGCTCTTGATTTCTGATCAAATGAATAATTTCTAACCGACGCGGATTAGCCAAAGCTTTGAGAACTTTTGTTTCTAGCTCAAACAATTTGTCTAGCCACATATATTCGAATTATCGAATATATTGTTGGTATTGTCAACAGCAAAATTATTGTTGAAAGAATTGGGTTGAGTTCTTTTCGACCAAAAGATATTGATTATCCCTAAGCATTACTAACGGGAAATGTAAGTCATATCCTGCATCAAACAGTTGCCGATACTCAGTTTGGAACTCAATCGTACCCCAATGAGGCAACACCACAAATGGGACTAAACCAACACCCTGAGTAGATTTTAAATTTGGAGCTACGGTCGGATCATCAATATATTTAGTCACACTAATGTCTGGACAAACCAGCAAACTTCCCGCACTGGAACCAACGTAGATTTTGTTTTGCCAATCATCACTCTGAAGTAGATGAAAAAAACCAGAGCGATAAGCTTGATCAAGTAGATAAAAAGTGTTACCTCCAGCAACAAAGATTAAATCGACGTTGGCAAAATCTTGCTTGAGCTGAGCCAATGTTTTTCCGGTAATCGTAAACTCAATCACGTTAAATCCTGTTGCGATCAAAGCGTTTTTGTCTGCCTCAATCCAAGGCTTTTCTCCCGAATAGCACTCAGCGGCAGTAGTAATGAAAGCTAAACTGAGCTTTTTGGGTCTCTGATCTAATTGTTTTATCCAATGGTTAACTACAACATTCGAGCTAGAGGTTAAAATTAGTTGTTTCATTGTTGATAAATATATCACCATTTAAATTTTTGTAGCCAAAATAACTTGGTGAGTCTCTCGGTTACTAGTATGAAGCTCGTCAAGAACTACCTGGAAGCCCGCCTCGCGCACGAGGCGGGAATTAGTCCGGGGACCAAAATGACTGGACCAAACCTTGGCTCCATAAAAATCGTGCCAATCCTCAAAATCTCTATCACCCATTGTAATTAACAAAACACCACCTGCTGGCAAAAAACTGGCAATTTTTTGAAGAAGTTCTTTATGTTGATCGCGCGGCGTGTGAAAAATTGAGTAAAGAGCCGTCACCCCATTGACTTGGTACTCACTCGATTTGAGAGTAGTAATTTCACAACAAACAAACTCACCACGAGGGCAGTTTTTTCGCGCTAACGCGATTTGCACCGGTGAAATATCTAAACCGATCACTAGATGGTTTAGCTTGAGTAACGGTGCGGCGACGGCACTGCCGTCGCCGCACCCCAGATCCAACACCAGCGATCGCGGTTTGAGCATCTCCTCAAATCGCTTTACATATTTATTATCTGCTAGCCCATGCCGATCGGCGTTATACTCGCTCGCTTTTTGATCGTACACTTGAGCAATCTGTTTTTGAATCATACTTTGTATTCTAACTTAATCATTTATTAATAATTTGAACTATTAAGCCAATTATCAATTTTTACAAATGTTTTCTTTATATAAAATCGTATATACAAATTTATATAAAGAAAATTTATCCAAAAACTACTTAACTTGCACTTTCAATCTGTTGTTTTCAAAACGACCAAGCAATTTAAGTTTTCTACTCAACATCCATCGCATCATAATCGGTGTGATCAAAATATGACACAAAGTGGCAATAGTTTTTTCCAGCATAAACAAATGTTAAAATAACTATAAGTATCGATTAATTTACTACAGAAAGGCATAATGAAACTCTTCTTTGGTTTAGTTTTCACTTTAATCTTGATATTAGTATTGGCTCCTCTGACAGCTCTTGGACAAATGCCGTTATTATCTAAGTTAGTTGGCGCTGGACAAAAAGACCTAGGCGTTGTCGTTACTCAATCAGACGCAGATGCCGCACTAAGCAAAATTGGCACTGAGATTTTACCCTTACCAGCCAGTACTGATCCAGCCAATGATTACCGGTTAGAGGGAAAGCGGGAAGTTAGGCTTGAGCTAACAGCGAGTGAACTGACCGCCTCTGCTCTCAATCGTCCATGGAAAAATTATCCAGTTAAAAACGTACAAATTACTATCTCTCCAGATGGAACCATCCAAGGCTCAGCCATCTTGATTGTGGTCAAAGCTTTGCCCTACGCCATGGCCATGGGTTACTCAGAAACTCAAGTGCGCGAAGCGATGGATAAGTATCTCCTGCCGCCATTTGAAATCCCCGTTTATGTCAGTGGTAAAGGTAGTGTTACAGATGACCAAGTCAAAGTGGATGCCAGCAATATTCAGATCGGAGCTGTTTCTCTACCAGGTTCACTAGTGTCTCAGGTAAATCAAGAAGCCGAAAGCGTGTTGAATGATTTGGTGGCCAAACACTCTGACAGCTTCCACGCGGAAAAACTCGAATTTACCGACGGCAAAATGACGTTTGAGGGATACTTACCAGAAAAAGAGTACGTTATCCAGGAATAACATTAATTACTTAGCGAACATTCCGCCAATTCTGCCGATGGGGCATTAATTGCTGGTCAAGTTGATTATTTTGATAAAATCCCCGCATCATCCCCCGTCTCGACCAGATCTCGTTTAAACCAAGTTGGTCGATTGTCACCGCCGCCAAGATTAACACGGTAATGAACACCAACACAATCGCGGCAAAGTTTTTCTTGTAAGAAAACTCGTACTGCTTGAGCAGCCAAACACTACTAAAAATGCCAGCAATTGCTAAAGGAATAATCCACCAGGGAAAAGTACTTAATAGCTGTTGCAGGCGCCAGCTGAACATCGGTCCATGCTGGCGCAACGAAAAGAACATAATATTAAGTAAAAATATCGAAACTAAACTAAAAACCAAAAGACTAACAACACCCAACACTGACCCCAGCCAGAAATACCAGTGCGGTTTCATCTTGATCTCGCCCGAAGCAACCTTGCTCATCACCCCCTGAGTAAAATCTAGTGGAGCAGTGGCTTTGTTTGCTTTTGTGGTTGAGCTTAGCGTTGGTTTTTTTGGCATATTGTTTTCATTAATTTTTTGGCACGGTTGATCCTAGTGGCAACCGTGCCCATCGGTATCTTTAAGATATCACTAATCGCTTCATACGGCTGGTTTTCTAGAAAAAAGAGTGTTAAGACTTCGCGATAAATTAGTGGTAACTGCTGAACACACTCTTTGGTGTGTTGTTGCAGTTCTTTTCTAATCAGCTCGTCTTCCAGATCTAAACCGTCATCAATATTATCACTCAACGCAACTGAAAAGTTAATTTTCTCTCGCTTGAATAGGTTCATAGCCTGATTGTGGACAATCCGATAAATCCAACTACTAAACTTCTTCCTTGTATTAAAACTATTGAGATTGATAAAGGCTTTAATCAACGATTCTTGGACAATATCGGCCGATTTAGCAGGATCACCTGATAAATAATTGGCGTAGCGCAAAAGTCGTTCTTGATATCTATTGATAATTTCAGCGTAGCGCTCTTGATCTGAAGAGCGAATAACTTCAACTAACTCTTCGTCGGTGAGAATTTTTGAATTAGTCATAAACAAACCTAGCTCCCCCCGCCACCGGCGGGGGGAGCCTGCGTTTTACCTAAAACCTATTATCTCACGCAACCCATTCCTTGACCCCTTCCACCAGCCTGTTTGCCAGCTCCATTTCCTTGGCCCAAACCGAGCTCTGCTCGGATTTGATCAGCCCCTGCAGTATCGCCATCGAGCCTGAGTTGGCGCATATCTACAAATTTGCCAAACTCCTCGGGAGTGTCAACCACTTCCAGCATTCTGCCACCTCGACCGGTCTCGGTCATCAACTTTTTCCAAGCTTCAAAATCCTTATTCTCAAATGCCTGAGTCATGGCTTCGTGCCTCTCGGCAGTATAGTTGGGACCTTGGACATTCGGATCACCACGGTAGGCTGAAGCGCCACCGGCGGAGAGATACAGTGCACCTGCACCGATCATCAATCCTGTTGCAGTCAAAAGCAGTTTGTTCATAAACTTCCTTTCAAACTAATTACTTATTACTAACCTTAATACAATCAATGTGGAAATTTTCTTTCACCCTAGTGGTAAAATGCAGATATATGAAAATCGTCATTCTCAACCCGCACGACCAGTCTGTAGTCGGCTCTCTGCCTGTTAGCACCAAATCAGAAGTTGCCGGAGCGGTCAAAAAAGCCCGAGCCGCATTTGTGAGTTGGAAAAGCACTACTATCGATGAAAGAATTGCGTACATCTTAAAATACCGACAACTGCTTAAAACCCACGCTAATAAGATTGCTCAGCTAATCACTCAAGAAATGGGTAAACCAATTAGCCAGTCGCTTGATGATGTAAATGGAGAGTTAGAGTTTTTGGATTACTACACCCAAAAGGGAGAACAATTCCTAAGTGACGAAGCGATTCACCAATCAGCTGATACAAAATTTCGACTGGTTCACGAACCTTACGGAGTCTGTGCTTGTATTGCTCCGTGGAACTTTCCCGTTTCAATGGCTAACTCTGGTATCATCCCTGCACTGATTGCTGGCAACTGCGTAGTGTTCAAGCCTTCCGAGTACACGAGTTTAAGCCAAAAGATGTTGGTTGATTTACTCAACCAAGCTGGTTTACCCAAGGGGGTGTTAAATGTTGTGATTGGTGATGGCAAAGTAGGAAAAGTACTACTTGAGCAGTCAATAGACTTGGTCTGGTTTACTGGCAGCACTGCAGTAGGACAATCTATTTATCGCCAATGCGGTGAAAAATTTGTCAAATCCATGCTAGAAATGGGTGGCAGTAGTCCAGCGATCGTATTTGCTGACGCCAATCTTGAAGACACAGTGGAAAATCTTTACTGGGCACGTTTTCTCAATTGTGGTCAAGTCTGTACTGCTATTAAAAGGCTGTTTGTAGAAAAAAAGATTTACCATCAATTAGTTAATATGCTTGTCACCAAAGTGAAACAGATGCCGGTCGGCAACCCCATGGATAAAAATACCCAAGTAGGACCATTGGTCAGTCGCAAACAACTTAAGCTACTTAAAGCCCAAGTTGCCGACGCCATTAAGCGCGGCGCCAAAATTGAGTTAGGTGGCGCCGCACCCAACGATCCAAAATTGAAATTAGGCAATTATTACCTTCCTACCATCTTAACCAACGTCAAGCCGCAGATGCGAGTTTTGACTGAAGAAGTCTTTGGTCCAGTATTACCAATTGTCCAGTTTTCCAGCAAAGCCGAGGTAATCAGGCTCGCCAATCAAACTGAGTATGGTTTGAGTGCCGAAATTTATACCCGGGACATCAATAAAGCTGAGAAAGTTGCTAAAGAGCTGGATGCAGGAACAGTCGCCATCAACACCGACAACTTTTTCAAGCCCGAGTGTCCTTTCGGCGGTTTCAAAAAAAGTGGCATGGGCAAAGAGTATGGGCGCATAGGGATGCAAGAGTTTGCCAAAACCAAACTCATCGCTGTTCGCAGTGGAAATTAGTCAATAAAAGTCAGTGCTACACCAATGCGGTCCGCTCGACCAGTTCGGCCAATGCGGTGAATGTAATCTTCATAAGTTTCTGGTAGTTCGTAGTTGATCACATGAGTGATGTTGTCAACGTCTAAGCCACGTGCCGCCACATCGGTGGCGATCATGATTTTAAACCGGTTGCGCTTGAATGCATCAAGCGCGCGCTGGCGTTGATTTTGGTTTTTGTTGCCATGAATAGCGATACTAGAAAAACCGCGTTTGGAAAGCAACTGAGACAGCTTTTCTGCACCTCGCTTGGTCCGACCAAAAACCAACACTTTGTCAAACCCTGGTTGTGACAACAAACCTTGCAATACATCAATTTTATTTCTGCCAGCAAGTTTCACCACATCCTGATTAATGTTGCATGAAGCACCCTGTGACTCAACTCGAACTGTGATGGAATTGTACAAAAATGACTGAGCCACTTGTTTGGTCTTTTCCGACATGGTTGCTGAAAAGAACAGTGAATGGCGTTCTTTAGGTAAAGCCGAGATGATTCTTTGAATATCGCGAATGAAACCCATATCCAGCATCCGATCAACTTCATCTAAAACAACGGTTTGAAAGTCTGCCAAACGCAGATTGCCACGTTCAGCCAGATCTTTAATTCTTCCTGGAGTACCAACAATTACTTGGCTACCACGTTTCATATCTTGAATCTGGCGGCGCAGATCAACTCCACCGATTAACAACGAAAAATAACAACGCGTCCCGCGGGCAAAAGCTCGACCTTCATCCACGATCTGCGCCGCCAACTCTCTGGTAGGCGTAATCACAATGGCTTTGTGATTACGCTCCTTAATCACTTGATTAATAATTGGTAACAGGAAGACCGCTGTCTTACCGGTGCCAGTCGCGGCCAAGCCAACGACATCTTTGCCCTCCAAAACCAAAGGCAAAGCCTGATCTTGAATTGCCGTGGGGGTAGTGTACCCTTTAGCCAAGATGTTCGCTTGTAAAATTGGTTCCAAAGGAAAGTCAACAAATTGATGTTGAGGTACATGCTCCGATGCAACTTGAGGCACGGCTTTCTTGACTAATAGGTGCGGATCTACCCGCATATACTTAATCCGGTTTTGTGGTCGGCCACCACTAGCATTGCCAAAACGATAACTCATATACAATCTTTCTTTTTACCAAACTGGTCATTAGGAAAGATTCGTGAAAAATTAAAAAAGGGAAATATTCCAAATCTCGCGCCTAAAACAAATCGGGTTGTTAATTTACTGCGCTAGTGTAACACAACAGTAAATCAAATGCAAATTATAGGACAAAACAATTTAATTTTTCAAAAATGCCTGGAAGCGAATGCCTGAATCAATGTCTGCTTGAATTGTCACTTTAGGAATGTTTCTTAGTGTTCTTTCATGCACTACCTTCTTGATTGTTGGCGGAGCTTCCTCAAGCTCGATCACTTCCAGCACTAACCAGTCGGGATTCTGCTGATTCAGATCCCAAAGTTCAACCATAATTTTAACCCCAACAAAAGCCGCTCTCCTGGCTAAAGTAAATTCACTTCCGTTCCAAAAAAAAGTAATGTCACTTTCATCCGGACCATACTCAACACGAGGCTCAGGCATTTCTGGACCAACTTCGAATCTGCTTCTAGACATATCTACCTTTTGCTAAGTTAATAATCCCAGCAATTGTAAAAGACAAATCGCAATTTGTTAATTGTTATGGGACTTGCTTATCTATTCATTTGCTACGCCCAAGCTTTGCCGATACGCCTGTTGCAGAAAATCAGCAATTCGACGAGGATTAATTTCTGCCGGTAAATCGCTCATGCTGTCGATCTTGCTGGCTTGACCCCAATCAAGTCGCACCGTGATTGGGGTTACATCTTGCCCCTTTACAAATTTTTCCCGCATTTTCCTCAGAAAATCAGTCAGACGGTGTTGAGAAACGTTCAAAGGTTGAAGCAGCACGTCTTGTGACCCAGGATAATTACTTTTTAGTTGAAAAACGATCTCACCAATTCCTCTTCCCCACTTTGCCTGAAAAATGTCATGATTAGCAGTAGGGAAAATCACCACAATTTTACCTTGTGTAAGCAGCTTGGCTGCTATATGAAGTGATCGCTCATTCATCTGATTGATCTCTTCCATAGTCATGGAAGCCTGAGTGCTTCCAAATAATATCCTTTTTACTCTTTGTTCCACTCTTTTTTTTGGTTTTATTAGCGGTGGTTTGGGCGCATCTGAGGCAAAAAACGTGGGAGCAATAGGAATGATTCTGTCTCGATGCTCGGGTGGAAGCATAAATTCGGCCGATGGGTAAGCAACAAAATGGACATCATCAGTTCTTTTTTTAAGGAGAGCAAGTAATATTTGAGGCTCGGCATGAAACTCATGAGGAGCAATAACCAACACTGCTTGACCTTGCTGGTCTGCCCATTGAGGTAGCTTAGTTTCGATCTTAATACCCAAGCCATCAATCAGTTTTTGACAATACTCTGACAAACTAGCCTCCGATGGGAGAGAATCAACTGCTTTTTGCGCACCAAAAAAAACTTTTCCTAGTCGGTAAATTAATTTAAACGAACGACTATTATTCGCACGTGCTTCTATCTGGTTGACTAAATCCTCTTTTTTCATCTTTTGATAGACTTGTCAGCTCTGTTGGCAACAAAGACAGCAATGATGGTGGTGATGGGTACGGCTAAGATTAATCCTATACTGCCGACGAGAGTGCGCACCACCTCGTCGGCAATCAGTTCATAATTGAAAATTTCACTTATCGGTCGCGGATTGTTGATAAATAGTAATAAAAGTGGCAGGCTGGCACCGGTGTAAACTAAAACCAATGTGTTCACCATCGAGGCGATATGATCTTGACCTACACCCATCGCGCGCCGATAAAGCTCTCCCAGACCTAGATTTGGATTCGCTGATTTGAGCTCAAACACAATTGCTGATTGGGACACAGTAATATCGTCAAGCACACCCAACACGCCGATAATAATTCCAGCTAACAGTAATCCTTGCATATTAATTGCTTGATCACTCTCGAAACTGAGGAAACCTGCTTCTTCTGTCGAAAAGCCAGTCAGTTTGGCTGCTTGGACGAAGGTGATGGCAAGTAACCCAGTAATGACGAGGGCGATCAGCGTGCCGCTGATCGCCACCAAGGTTTTTTTATTCACTCCGTGCGAAAGGAAAAATGTGGCCGGCAGCACAATCATAGAGCCCAAGATTGCAATTAAAACTGGATTGTCTCCAGCCAAGATCCGGGGCAAAACAAACATAAATATGACAGCGAAAGAAATAATCATGCCTAATACCGAGAGCACTCCCCGTTGACGAGCAATAATGAGCGTCAAAACCAAAAATATTACCAACAAACCAATTAAGGCGTCCCGTCGCACATAATCGGAAATATAAAACAATTTTCCCCCAGAAGTATCTTGGGTAAAACTGACCATCACCTGATCGCCAACTTGATAAGTTGGCGCATTTGGTACCCCCAAATCACCAGTTTCGATAGTAAGAGTTTCTCCAGCGAGAGAGCCCTTGGTGACCAAAAGCTCCAGTTTTTGCGACAAAACATACTGCTCAGATCCTGGCAACAAAGATTTGGTTTCATCAAAGATCTGAGTCACTTTCGCCTCAAGCATCTCTTCACTCAATAATTCTGGGTTAAGCGCCTCGGCTTGGGCCTCAGCTAACACTTCATCTGAAAAATTTTCAGTTAAATTAGTTTCTTCAAGAAGTTCTTCAGTGGGCAGTTGGGCATGAGCCCAACTGCCCACCCCACTCAAAAAAATACTGCCAAAAACAACAAAAAATAGAAAAATATTTTTCGCCATATTTTTAATAAAAATTATTTAACCTGCTTTTCCAACCGGATCGCCTTACCGGTGATCAAAGCGTCGGCCACTTTTCGATTAGCTTTAGCTAAAATTCTAGCGAAGGTAGCTTGAGAAATTTGCATCTGCTCTGCGGCCTCAGTCTGCATCAGTCCATCCACTTCATATAATTTGAGGGCTTCAAGCTCATCTGGCATCAGCACTACCTCCGTAAGTTGCCGCAGGGGTACCCCACGCGGTTTGAAGTACTCTACGCTCGGGCTAAAGCGCAACATTCTTGGCGTAATTGGACGCGTCATCTCTTATCCTCTTTAGCCAGATTCTAAGGTTATTTGTCCAAGCTGGCAAGCTCAGTTTCCAAGTCTTCCAACTCTTCTTTGAGGGCGTCTCTATACTCTTCTAGAGCCAGTTTTCGGGCTGCTGGATCCTGTGGTTGATTACCCCAGAAGTATCGACACAGCCCGCGTCCTTGACCTTGACCTTGGCCAAAACCACGACCTCCTCCTTGTCTCCAACCCATGCCCATTCCGCATGGACCCAATCCCCTACCGGTCATCGGTCCAGTTCCTTGTGGACCTGTTTGATCAAACTTTGGCATATTAAACCTTTCATATTATGAATACTTATTCAGTATAGCATTAGAAAATTGTTTGTCAATGAAACACTATCGGGCAAAACCAACAACCAAAAAGTGATTGCCAAGGCCACGCGCTAAATAGTTGCCGGGATATTCTAAAACGCCGACCCTTTTTCCACCTGCCGCGACGCCCCTGTTTGCTCCATACAATGAAAAAGTATCGGCAGCGTGCGTAGTATCTATTGGTGAAACATCAATTTTTTTACGATCAACACCTCCATTAGTTAATTGACTGACCAATATTTGAGTTAATGATTTAGTTGGTCGTTTTGCACTAATTTTATCTGGAAAAAAACTTCTTGAAATCATGTTGCGTATTGCTGTCGAAGTGTCACCTTCAAGATTATGAACCGATGGTGAAACCCAAACACGCAAACGATTAATATCGATTCCCAATTGTTTCAATTTTAACAGAGTGTTTTCAATTATCCTTGAATTTTCAATGAGTTTGTTAGCGTGAATTAGGGCAATAGTTTTAGTTTGTTCATCAATCAAAATAATTCCTGGACAATCTACTGGTTGAAAGGCCAAATACTCACCAACTGCTTGAAAAATAACTGCCTCTCCATAAATAATGTTTTTTGTATCTCTTTTTAAATCACCAGAGTCGACCTGCTTAGCATCTTCAGACTCATCAGAAACTATATACACTAATCCATTAGGATCAGGTAATTCTTCTCCTGTAGTTTTAGACAATTCAGATAAAAATCTAGCTCTTGATTTATTAGCTTCCTCTCTTGATTGATACATTAATCCATAGTCGCAAACGTCTTTTTGCTTTCCACAATGTGCTACCCCCATCCCTATAACCAAGTTTGGTACGTCAAAAGATGGGCGGTAGACCGGAAAATCAGTGGTATCAATATTATTTGCTTCAATCGTCCTATTTCGATTAATCCTAGAAACAGAACCCACAGCTTGCTTTAGAACACTAATTCCTGTTTTTTCTTCCAATTCACTATGAGCAGCTAATGTCCCTCTAATTCCCAGAAAACCTAAAGAAACTTTTATTCCCAGCTTAGTTGGTGGAGATAATTGACTTAGATCAATTCTTCCATCCTGATCTCTGTCAAGATATAATCCAAGAGGAGGAAAAAGTTTTAGAAAATCTCGTCTTGATAAATTTTTTACTTCCACAAAATTAATTCTATAGCAATCGCCATAAATATAACACTTATGAAATTTGACCAATATTTAATATGTTTATTATCTTTTACACTCTTGATTACAGTTTGGTTTACCTGTTTTGCAACCTTTGGCGAGAGTACGATCGGCATTGATGATGCCAACATCTTCAAAGTCTATGCCCGTAACCTGGCGGATGGATATGGGTTTGTGTATAACCGCGGTGGCGAGCGTGTAGAAGGTTTTTCTTCTTTCTTGTACACACTCGCCATAGCCGGAATTTATAAAATTACTGGCAATTTTGATGCTCCAGTTTTGTTTCTTAACTTGATATTGCTTTGTCTAATCACCCTGCTGACTTTAAATATCATTACCAAGGCAGTCGCTGATCTAAAAATTGTTGAAAAACCAAATAGTTTTTGGCATGTCGCATTATTAACCGTTATTTTATTATTGATAAATCCCTACTTCGTACTCTGGACAAGTATCTCTCAAATGGATACTGGACTCTGGACTTTGATGATTTTGTTAAATGTATGGTTGCTACAAAAGTCAATGCTAAATCCCTCAAAAAAATCAAGTCTGCTGGGGAGTGCAATTGCTGTTTGTATGTTAATTTTCACACGGACTGAGGGCATGGCTCTAGGACCAGTACTAATCTTTTTCCACTGCTTAGCAATTATCCGTTCTAACATTAAAAAAACAGAAAAATTCATTTACTGCATTGGTATATTGTTAACTCCACTCCTTTTCACTATCGCCCTGACATACTTCCGACTTGAATATTTTGGTTGGCCACTGCCAAATACTTTCTATGCCAAAGTTTCTCCAGATATTATTTATCGGTTGGGAGAGGGAGTCCAATATTTTTTCATTTACATCACCAATAATCTTTTTGTCTTGCCAATTCTAGTGGCGATTACTCACTCACTACTGCAACAACTTCATTTGTCAAAAACTGAAAACAAAAAAAATTGGCTGGCAATCGATATTGCCAACATTTCGGGGTTGCTAAGTTTACTCTACATAGCTGGTGTAATTTTTAAAGGTGGCGATCACTTCGCCGGCGGGCGATTTTTCCAACCTGTTTGGCCACTATTGGTAATTTTCGTAGTTACCAAGCTTTATAACCAATATCTAGGAGATAAAATTAAATCCTGGTCAACTGAAACTTGGATCAAGTTTTTCATTTTAACTTGCGCTATCATAATTATCGGTCAGCTACCAACACAAGTCCGACCATTGCAAAGATTTGGCAACTTTCATTATGAGCTTTGGATCCCTGAGTCTGGTCGGGAAACAGGTGCGTTGCTTAACCAAATATTTTCGGATAAAGATCATGCGCCAACTATTGGGGTAATTACTGCAGGAGGAGTTGCGCTGACCTACCAAGGCGAAGTTTATGACCTACTGGGACTGAATGAAAGTAGCATTGCCCACGATGGTGGTCAGCGCAAAGGCTTAACTAATCATGCTTCACTCAATCCAAATTTAGTGCTAAAAAAGTCTCCTGAAATACTCATGCCTCAGGTCATTAATTTTCGATTGTTATACCAGGTAGACTCACCATTGGAATTATTACGTCACAATTCCTTATTTGCCCAACAACTCTTACAGAATCAATCTATTCGTGATCGATACCGCTTAGTTTGGTTATCCCCAACCAAAATTAATCCGAATCTCGAACAAAATATCGATGGCGTAATTGTTTACGGACAAAATCAATGGCTTGATGTAATTAAACAAAATAATCAAGTGCAAGTTATTGAGTTGGAATCGTTATAAAAGCAGCAGCAAGCCCAAACCTATTCCGATAATTGCCAAACCACCCTTTAACCACATCAACCACTCAACTGGTCCAGTCTGAGGAAGTGTCGCGGGAAGTTGGGTTGCCACCGCTCGATTGGATTGGACAACTGCAGCCGGTTGACAGCTTGAGTTGGTAGGATTAGTAGCCAACCGACAGCGATTCTCATTACTGACAGTGAAACAAATATGATCTGAGCTGGAGCAGCGCGCGTTACTGGAACAGAACGCGTTGCATCCCACTATTGGAGTCGGTGTTGCTGCTGGTCTTGGAGTTGGAGTCGCTGTTGGTCTGGGAGTTGGAGTCGCAGTTGGTCGTGGAGTCGGTGTAGGAGTTGGTGTTGAGGTCGGTGCACACTCAACCACATTGAGGCAAGCGGTTAGCGGACAGCTTAGACTTTCTGAGGTTGGATTACACGTCCTAGTGATTTGTTTTTGCACATTAGTGCAACCACCTCCACCACAAATACCAGCGGGAGCCGACCACACGCCGCAATTACAGGCAGGATCAGTTGTTGGAGTAGGTGTCGGGGTGTTCGTAGCTGTCGGTGTGGCGGTTGCCGTAGGTGAAGGCGTTGCTGTTGGAGTTGGAGTTGGAGTAGGGGTTGGGGTAGGAGTAGCCGATGGCTCTTCCTCTTCTTCGTAAATGAGCGCGTCAACCGAGATATCGTTTGCTCCAGCAGCCAGCGAGATTAAATCTGTGGTAAATGTATCTTGATCAATGTCAGAATCTAGTCCACCATCGTCTCCAATGTTTTTAGGGCTGGTATTATATCCAAGGGGAAGGGCAAAAACTAAATAATAATCTCCAGGCTCTAAACTACAAATTTGATAAAAACCACTTGAATCGGTAGTTGCTTCGCCAACCAATTGATGCGAACTGGTGTAACAACGCACCAGTACATCAGGAATTCCGGATTCAGAAGCTTCTTGAATGCCATTTTGATTGAGGTCAAGAATAACTTGGTCGCCTACACAAGCACTGGCGGGTATTTGAGTGGGGGTGGCGGTGGGTGTTGAAGTAATAGTCGGAGTGGGAGCACCAGGTTCTAACGTCGGCGTAGGTGTTGGAGTAGGTGCGTCAACTTCTTGAGTGGGTGTAGGTGTTGGCGAAACAACGGCTGGGCTTTCTGTCGGTGTTGGCGAAGGATCTTCGGGAAGCGCGGTGGGCGTCGGTGTAGCTGATAAAGTTGGTTCTGGAGGAAGGGTGGGAATAGAAGTAATTGGGCACAATAAACCAGTATTTTTACTAGTTGCCTCAACAATCAAGAAATTCCCAGCGATATATCCTGGAGCAATATTTGGATCCGAGCAACTAGTATGTATCTGCGTGTTGAGCTGGTTATTCACAAATAGTGTTAATTGGGTGCCAAAAGTGTTTTGTGGTTGCACTATACCGACAAAACTAAATTCTTCGTTTTGCGTCACCGACCCAGCAAAGGCTACTTGTTGATCTTTATCTTGAATAATTCTGACTTCAGCAGAACCTTCGCCTAAATAGCGTAATTTAAGATAATTAATTTGACCATCACAGAGCGGATCGCAATCTTCTGCCGCAGAACGACGGATATCTTGACTCTGTTGATTAAGAATTATCACAACAGCAACGCTTAACAGGGCCAGAACAAACACACCCGAGCCCACTAAGATCAGTTTAAGTTTTAATTTCACTGCTTAACTAGTTATAGTGCAAAGAAATGGAACTAGCAAGCTACTCTTACCAGCACCACCAAAGAAAACAGCGTTTTTTGGGTAACAATTCAGTCGGCGGTGAAACGGGGATTGGAGAAAGTACGGGATTATTTGCTTTCTGAGTAGCAGCAGGTTGATCCAATTGCGTTACGTTGTCGGATTGATTTTCTGGCTGGGTAAAGCCTGGGAAAAATACCAACTCTTGAGTGGGCTTTCGCCAATACCGATAACTAGGTGCCCCTGCTGCCCAGCCAAACGAAGCTGTTTTAGCCTCAAGAATATTCCCCCACTCTCCTGGCGCGCACTCGTTGTGCGCGCGTACTTTAAAGAAATATGTTGTGTTTGGTCGGAGATAAAAAACTGTGTGAGATTGAACCCCTTCCCTATTTAATTTAACCAACTCCCCATGCTCTTCAGCATTGGCTTTAGTTGAGAAACTAATGTAGTATTCGGTGGTGGAACTAGAAGGAGTAAAAAATAAAGTTGCTGTCTGAGAACCAGGAATAATCTGGAACAGATCGGGTATGTCCACTGGTGAAATTGCTGAACACGTTTGAGGACTTGGCTCATTTGAATCTTGATCAGGATCTTCCGACTCAGTATTCGCTGGAGTACTCGTTGCATAAGGTGTCGGTTGAACAGATGGCGTTGGTAAATAAGTGGGTGTAGATACGGGTGTAATAGTTGGAGTCGAAGTTGGAGTTGGAGTATTTGTTGGAGTACTGGTGGGGGTTAATGTTGGCGTGAATGTTGGGGTCGGGGTGGGAGTCAACGTGGGAATGGGGTTGTCAATTATCACCCTTGAACTATTAGTAGTATCCTGATAGCGCTGATCTAAATTGTCAGCATCGATGGTGAAACTAACTAAACCGTTGGGGTCGGTACCCTCCACCACAAATGTTGCTTGATAATTGTTAAGGTTGTTGCTCAAAATAACATCGTCCACAGATTCACCATTGGCGTAAAATGCTACTGCCGGATTGGTAAGTTCTCCCGTTGAGGTGAAACTTAGGGTAACAGTGTCTCCGGTTAAAGCTGCGGTCGAATCAGCATTGTCTGAGACAATCGAAACACTTGACAAAGAGTAGATTGGAGCCGAGTTACTCACGGTGAAAGTATCACCCAAGCTAAAATCAGTACACAATTGAGGCTCAGCATTATCACACACTTCTCCAACCAAGGTATATGAACCATTATCAGTTGCATCTGTTGGCCAAATTAGAGTTGTTGTGCCACTGGCAGTCGCCAGTGGCCAACTTTGCTGCAAATCAGCAGAGTACAAGGTCACGTTATAACTCACTACGTCAGCTGGATTCGGATCAGTGACAGGCGACCAACTTACAGTAATGTCTCCAGCATAAGTTCCCCCAGCCATCGGAGAAGTGAAACTAGTAGCATTGGGCGGTAGATTGGGTAGCTCGTTAAAATAATAAATTTGCTCCAAACTTGCCAACTCTCCAGCTTTTGCCACCAACTTTACTCCATCTCTTATCCCACCAACTTCCGATCGTCGAGCAGCATGAATATGAACATCGGGACAACCAACCTGCGGGGTGGTTGTCCAACCAGATTGAGCACCTCTCAGCCAACGACTAGTAACCGTACATGAGTTGGTGTGATAGCGCAGATCCCAACCACGATTATTATTAGGTGAGTTGTTATAGATAATCACCCAAAAGTCTCCGCTAATATTTAAATTTTTACTTCCAACAAAACCATTGGCGCCCGCAGTTAAGGGAACTAAGTAATGCGAACTATTGGCAGTATGAGTATGATGAGGAAGCGTGCTGGCTGTAAACGCACTTACTTGCTCCACATGGGCATTCACACGCCAATCAGAATTGAAAGTGTCGAGGTCTTTATCAACTAAGAATACCTGAAGATCAGCTGAGTTAGCCGCTCGAGGATCAACGTTTAGTTCAATCCAAAAACTCATGCCCTCAGTCATGGTAAAGGGATTGGAAAAATGCAGCAGATGATAGTTATTACGTTGGACCACAGAGCTCAACGGCAGGTTATTCCAGGTCACAGCAGAAGGTATGAAATATATCTCGGGATATATATAATCTGGATAAATAGCTTTTCCCCACTGTCCGTCTCCAACATAAGTCATCGGAAAAACAAGAGTTTCTGAGTCACCAGTGCCATCAGCAAGAAAATCCCAGAATTGAGCACCCGTATCACCATTAATTCCGCTAATCTCAATACTCATTGGATCCAAAGAAGAGTGATTAATTGCGCTTACAGAGGCTGCATAAGGAGAAAAAAGCGACACGTCTAGATCTGGACTCAAAGTAATTTCGGTAATGGCAGGAGTTGGTGAGACTTGAGCAAAAGTAGTGGCTGGGCTGGCCAGCAAGCCAGCCCAGCCCACCGCCACCGTAAACATTAAGAATAATAATTTCAATCGAGACATACGTTTACTCACTATATCGTAAACTTGATTGCAAATAAACAGATTAAATTGCAAAATCAAAGCGGAAAAGCCGCAATTTTAACAAATTATTTTAAAACAATAAGCCGGCGGGCTGAAATTCAGCCCACCGGCGCACTTTTCTTATCTTCTGACCTCACTCTCAAGTTAGCGAATCACTTCGATTCCACTTGCTGTGTGAGACACCGTCACACGGTTATTGGTTGCGCTACGCGAAGCCACATAACCAGTGTCCCAAGTTCCAGCACAGTCGGCCGGTTGAATTGGGTCGGTGTTTAGTGTTGGATCGGTCGGCAGAGCAGCCATGTAGATCGGGATTAAGTTGGTACAGAATGTTGCTGCACCAGCTCCCAAACCAGTTGAACTGATGTCAACTGCGGTATCAGCGGCAATGGTAAACGGCAGATTACCTTGGTTATCCGCTGCATACTGATGAATCGCGTTAAGAATCGCATTAATATCGCTGCTTCTCTTGGTGTCGTTTGCCTGCTCAAATTGACGACCAGGGTTAATGGCCACCAACACGATTGCCAACAAAATCGCTAAAATACCAATCACCACTAACAGCTCAATCAAAGTGAAACCACTTCGATTGGCTCGAAGCGCTTTCAGCTTTAATTTTAGGGCAGAAATATTCATGCTAACCTCTTTCTTGGACTAACTTATACACTGCTACGTGCAGACCTTATTCCATAATATGCAATTAATCAAGCTGCTGTCAAGCCCGAGTTTAGATAATTCCTTGAACTTTCATTAAGATTAATAAAACTACACTCAGCACCACCAGAAACACCACCATACCAATTAGCTTGGCATCAATCTTTACCGAAAGAAATGGCTTGGGTTCGACCAGCTTGGCTGTGACTTCCTCGATCGATAAAAAGCTAAATTGGGCTAAAACGTTAATTTGTGCCACAATTTGTGTCGCCAGTTTTTGGGTAAATCCAGTCTTGGCATAATCAAGATTTAACACAAACGAGGGCGTAGCGCTAACTATCACAAATCCAACTTTTTCTAATACATCAATCAGAGGTGACAAAAAGTGTTTGTTAATCACTGTGGTGCAAGCTCCTTTTTTCAGGGGAAAATTTTTGATTGACAATTCATGAAACGGCACCAAAGCCAGAAAGTCTTGAACCAGCGGGTCCTGATCAGATGCTGGCCAGCGCTCAATTGTGTTGCGAAAATAAACTGATTCATCAAGCAACAAAATTGCCTGTCCAGGAATGATCTTGAGCTGCTCCAGCCAATTAACCAAAATCCTCTCCAAACTGATTTGGCTAATAATCTCCAAATCTTGAGAGACCTCACTAGAAAACGGCAGCTCAACAACATCACTCAACTCTTTTGCATAAAAAAACAACGACTTGCGCGTTACGTAAAATAGCATTTGGGGGTTAAGTTTAAGGTTTGCCATTAAAATTGCTCCTGCCAAGAATTTACCACCATCATTCCACTTGAGTCATCTACTTCAACAACAATCCGCCGCTTGGCCCAGGCGACTTGACCTTCAACTGTGATTACCTTGATACCAGCACTATCACTAACATTTATTATGGCAGTTCCGCCATCAATAGGCAAGGTTTCTTCTGTGAAAGCTGGGTTACGTAATAATCTGATTAGAGCTTCCTCCGCTCCGGCTTCAGCCACATATAGGGCTTTTTGCCCCTGCAAAAAGCCCAAATTCGCCTGCGAAGTCAAGATGCTCAAGCTCACACCAGCTGTGATCACTACCATCGCCAATCCAGAAAAGACTATAACCGTGACTAAAGCCATGCCGGAATTTTTTGCTTGATTTTGCATCATCTTAATTTTGCCTCAAACCAAACGTGTAACTCAACTCGCGTTTGGCTGGTTGAGCTGCACCTTGATACTGACTCTCGATGTCCATCTCGATTTTTACGCTTGGAACCCCGTCAAGATTACCCAAGCGCTGTAACTCGAACTGTGTTATGGAGTTGCCCGAACTAAGAAGTGATAACGCTGCACCTCCGTTGACAGCAATCATCAGTTGCTCTGAGCTTAAGCTATAACTAACTGTTCCATCCGGAGTGATTAAAGTTAAAGTATTGCCAGTATCGCCATTATTTGCCGGTAGCACTAGTTCGCTGGCTCGAGACACATCGTACTGCAGTCGGGCAAACAAGTACTGCACGTCTTGTTCCATCCTGGCTGTTTCCATTGACTCTTGTTGGACGTTCAAAATTGAGACAAACAAGCCTGACAGAAGTGTCATAAAGCCCATGAAGATACCCATGTAAATAATCAATTCGACCAAGGTTACACCTGACTGATATTTGCCCGCTGTCCAAACTGGAATTTGTTTTAAATTTTTTGTTTGCATATTTTTTATGGTGAGTAATTGACCGTAAAATCTAGTAGTTCGGGAGTGACATTCATATCCGCAGTAGTGAAAAAGACTTTGTAGCGAAAGCATTGACCAGGATTACTATACCCAGCCAACTCAGAATGAAACGGCACGGCGCCTCCACCATCAAAGTAGCTCTCGCTGGTGCTATCGGGTCCCACAAAAGTGAAACTCACACCATCGCAACTACCAGCTTGAGGTAAAGCCACCGCTACTTGGTAGCGTAGCGCACTGCCCGCTGGCTCTGACTCGGAAACCACAAAGCGATTAAACGCAGTCACTGTGCCTGCATCAATTGTGCTCGACTCGTAACTCCCGGTCAAGCTAAATGTCCCCCCCGGACCGCCCTCAATCACTTTGAGCTCCTTACTCGAATTACCGCTGTTGGCGTAAGCATAGGCATCGCCGTCAGCCTCAACTACTCCAGCGATATCGTAAAAACCATCGACGTCATCTAGCCCACCGCAGCGAGCGGGAGAAGTTTCGTTGGCAATCAGAATTACTTGATACTCTTCACCACCAGTTCCGGCAACCAAAGCTCGGTTACCATCTAAAACCACTTCTACCGCCTTGGGATCCATACCATTAGTGTCATAACTTGAAATCACCGTTGGGGCAGTTTTGTCTTCAATATTGATGATAAAAAACTCAGGTTGGGTCGCCGATGCGGCAGTTACAACATAAGCGCGGTTGCCATCTGGCGCGACGTACACGTCGCGCCCTTGCTGTCCATTGAGAGTAAGACTGCTCTTCACCACTGGGCTGTTGGGATTACTCACCTCAACGATTTGCAGTTGTGAAGTGGTAATATCATTTGCTACATAAGCATAACCAGACTCAACGTAAACGCTTTTGGCATTACCAGCCAAACTAACGCTACTCAACTCTTGCTGCGACTGAGTGGTGGAAAAAGTGCTGGGATTAGCATTAAACAAGTACAGCCTACTATTAGTGATGGCCACATATCCCACCTGATCTTTGATATACAAACCCCATCCGGAAGTGTTGGTCGGAGCAGGGTTATAAAAACCCACCCGCTGCATGTTACTGGTATTAACAATTGCTACTTCTTCACTCCCTGTATCAGTCGCCAAAAATCCATAACCTGGAACACCAAAAACATCGTTTGTTTTGTAACCATCAATTGAACCAAATAAACTCAGCTGGGGCGGGTTTTGGTTAGTCGCAGTAACATAGGTTAGTGACTTACCCGAGGCATTCAAGCCCGTGCCAGCGAAAATCTCTCCTTCGAGAGCTGTCACTGCTCGTGCCGCCCCATTTCTAGGTAAGTCAAGCTCGGCCACCACACTCGGCTGGCACCAATTGCCATGACCCGGTCCAGACACGTCAAGTCGCAACTCGCCGTCATCTTGGTTGACAATTACTACGTGATCTAAAACATTGCCGGGCAAAGAAAAATCAGCCACTGTGGCGTGAATTGTAGATAAATTGTCTAAATATCTAGTTAAATAAATTGAAGATGAGAAGTTGGAAACAAGTGGTTGATTCCAGGAAATATCAATTGCAACTTTTTTTGTTGAAGGATCAAGCTCTCCACCCGCGTCGACAATTTCTCCGCTGGTTGGGTCTCTCTGAACGCTACTAATTGTGACCTGGCGCGTAAGTAAACCTACATTTTCTGCACCTGAAACAAGTACCCAAGTACCAGTATCAAGGTCGATGGCGGGATGGTACACGCCATCGACCGCAAATTCTACCCAACCGCGCTCCCTCACTACTCTAACTGCCTCAATTGTTTCCTTGAGTAAAGCCGCAGCCTGGACACGATTTCGTTGCTGAGGTTGACCATCGCGCGTCGCCACAAATCCGGCAAAAATTACCGGGATGATGAAACTAAAAATACCCAAGGCTACCAACAATTCAACTAGAGAATAACCCCTATTCGGTCTGCAACGCGACCAAAGCTTAGTTAACATCGATAATCCCATATTGATTGAATTCAATTGCTACCGATTCGTTACTCGACGGGTTACGAATCGTAATCCGGTCTCTATCTGAATCATAAGTGTCGATCTCTCCACTACCAGCAAGAAAAACTACTTGCGACGCAGGCAAGGCACTCTCAATTTGCAACGGCTGATCTAGAATAATTTCAAAATTTTCTGGATCAGCCACGTTATAACTTGTTCCGCTGAACAGCACATATCTGTCGGCAGTAAAGTACGCGCCCTGACTCTGCACCGTCCCCGCACTGCCAATCTGACCAGTCATAGCGCGGAGCTGCTGATTGCGCAGCTCCGCCACCAGCTTTTCCGCCTGCGTCGTGAGCGACGCCTTAGGAATCAAGTTGAGAAGCAGCAGTGATGATACTGCCAGTAGCAAACCTATAATTCCCATCACCAATAACAATTCAACTAGGGTGAAACCCTTTTTATCCAATGTTAGGTGGTTCTGGGCAGCTATATTCATCTCAAACCGTGCTCTGGATTAATCCAATTTTACCTTTTTTTCTTTTATGCATTCTCTTCATTTGATCATGAAAACGGCGAGAGTATTCTGGGAGAGAGAAGGCAAAAGTTGCCCCCGTCCCCTTTCCGTCTGATTCAACCCAGACTTCTCCTCCATGTAAATCAATAATTGATTTACAAATATATAAACCCAATCCGGTTCCCTGAGAAGCATCTTGGTTGGTTCGATACGATCCCTTCATGAAGCCAAACTTTTGAAATAAATATTGCTGATTTTCTTTTTCAATACCCACTCCTGTATCAGTTACTTTTACAATTACTTTATTGCTTTCTTCGGTCGCAGAAATATTAATGGTCCCACCTTTTTCAGTAAACTTAAGACTATTACTAATAAAATTTATTAACACTTCTTTGAGCTTGTCTGCATCGCCAACGACAAGCAGCCTAGAACGCTTTTCTTTATTTTCGATAGCCTTGTACTTAATCTCGATTCCCAGTTCTGAAGCGCGAGGCACAAAATCATGCAAAATTTCTAAGCAAACTCCTCTCATGTTAATTTGATCAATATCTAGAGAAATCCTTCCCGATTCGATTCGGGACACGTTGAGCATATCGTTCACCAATTTAATCATTCTTTCGGTAGAAGCATAGGTTCGTTCTAAATAATATTTTTGCTTGGCGCTGACCGGTCCACCCTTGCCGGACAGCGCCATCCACAAGTAAGATCGAATTGCCGTCATTGGCGTCCGTAACTCATGCGACGCAATGGATAAAAATTCGTCTTTTAGTTGATCAAGTTGCTTCAGTTGTTGGTTTGCATTTTTCAGTTTCCTCGTTGCTTGCTCGATTCTCTGTCTTAGAGTTTTATTAAATTGGGTAATTTCATCATAGGCCTCAGCGTTTTGAATCGCCAAAGACAGCTCGGGAGTAAACAACTCAAATAAACGGACATCTTGATCCGAAAACATCTCTCCTGATAACTTTTCTCCAAGAAAAACAAACCCTATGAAATTATCTTTTGTTTTAAGTGGGAAAACGATTTTTATACCATTACTTCTTAGAAAATCCTTGACAAAACCTTCTTCAAAATCTTCATAAATAATTTCACGAAGATTTGCATATTTTTTCAACATTTGCAATTCTTTGTAAACTAACTGAAAGGGTCCGTGACCGTTACCTTTAGACACATGTAGTTCGATTTTGTTGTTCTTAACAAGAATAATGTCGATTTGCGAGATCCGCACTTGACGTCTAATTTCCTGTAAAACAGTCAGCAACAGATCTTCAATTAAATATGTCGATACCAACAATTTGTTCAATTTTTTTAGCAGCTCCTGTGCATCGTATCTTCCTTTGTAAAAAAACCTATCAGTCGCTCCCTCTAGGTTTCGGCGCAATGATTGGAATGTGTAAGCCATGACTAAGGCCAGTAGAGTAGAAAAAATAAAATTATGAGTCGTTGATGAGTTGGGAAAAATCTGGTTGCCCAAAACATAAAGCCCAGTTGCGTATAAAGATCCAACTAGCAGCAAAAGCAACGAGTACGAGATTGTTCGAGCTACCCAAAGCCTAATGTCTAACAAACGATGTTTGATAATAGCGTATGTGGCGAAAGCAACAAATATTAATGGCCCAAACAAACCCACCTGTTGAAATCGGTACTCACCAAACAACAGGGGTAATAAAATATTTGTTATTGAACCAAAGATTACACCAAAAAAAACACCTGCCAGTAAATACAGCATTTGCAGTAAATTTGTTCCTTTTAGCTTAGTCAGTTTAAATACAAGCAACAAAACTCCACCAAGAGTAAGAAATAAAAATTGGATAATAAATAACGGGTAAAGCCCTCCGAACACTGTTTCTCTAGTAGAAACTGAAACAATAATTTCTTCATAAATAATTGACGGAGTAAAAATAGTTAATCCCACAATAGCGGCAGTAAATAAATAGGTGAGCTTGAGTAGATAAGGCTTGATTTTGACTATTGATGTGGGAAATTCGTAACAAAAAATAAATAAAAACAGCGACAACAACTCTGCAAAAGCAAAGTTTATTCGACCAATTATCAAAACATACTCTGGGTCATTAACAAAATAAAAAGCAAACAAGCTAATTTGCCAGCCAATTATTGAGGCAATTAGGGCGGAAAAAACCCTATTAATCCGATTGGCTGGATTCTGAAAAAAAACAAATAATCCCAAAACCAAGGTTGAAACTATCGAAACTAAGTAAACTACAAAGATAGAAAGACTCACACCAGTAATAGTATCACTTTTCTATCTTTCTGACAGGTAATAGTTTTTAGTGGCGCGCTCCCATTTAGTTAAACTAATTTTTTTCATTTCTTCAATAGATTTAACATTTTTTGGGACTGCATCTCCAGCCAAACACAAATAAGGTGAGGCAATTAGGGCGCAGCCCATACTCCCACCCTCGACAACAACATCAACTAGTTCGACAAAGATCTCTTTATAATTAACCAATTGATTTTCTCCAATAACCAACACACTTCTCGCCACACTCATTAACACGTTCTGTTTATAATCGTTTAAAAACTCACCATTTTCTGTCCCCGTGCTTAATTCACCGATGTCTTCCATTAGTAGGCATGCATTGATCTTTCTATTCTCAGGAACTCCAATGGCTATGGCGCAATACAAATGACAAGGTCCTGCCTTAGTTATGTGCTTAGTTGCACAAGGAACGTGTGAACCAGGTAATAACGGAAATCTTTTTTCATCTCTTGTGCCGAATAGTCGTTCAGTTGCATCGAGAATTGGCTTTGCCGAATAAACCGGTACAACTTTCCTATTTTTCGCTTTTAAATTGGCGATTAACAACTTTTTTTTATTTGTTTTGTTTTTTATTTGATTGTGACATGCCACGTCATATCCCCATAGTTGCCCCTGCAATCCGCAAAAGGATGATACTTTAATCATATTGATCTGACCCAGATAAGTTCCAGTTGCCTCTGCCATATCAAAAGCATTAATCTTATCGAGCATTTCTGATCCGGGATGACGGAAAGTAATTGGTACCTTGCCTACATTTAGGCAAACTCCCAAAATATATCCAACACCTTGATTATCTGGGTTTTGATAACCAGTGCAGTATTGGTTGTAGTTACTTGTGGGCAAATTATTAATCATGATTAATTTGGAGATTGACTAGCAAATTTTGCAAAATTTGCTCTGGCAGTATCAGCCAAACCAGAAAACACAACTACTTGTCCATTATCTAAGATCTTTGTTCCACCAAATTTTTGCAGTGTTTTCACAACAGGCTCAATAGTATCTTTGGTATACACAACAATCATTTTCACTTGTGCATCTTTGATAAGGGCACTTGTCATGTTGAGCATTAATTCGAGATAAGCCCGAGAGCCACGGTGTTTTTCATCAATAACTATGTCTTGAAAAACACCAGCCAGTAAACCTGGCTCAAGCTCGCTGAGGTCAGAAACGGCTAAAATATCTAAGATTTGTTGACGTAAGTGAGAAATTTCTTCATCGCTTAGGTTGACTTGACTAACATCCCTAAGCTCGTCCACCAAATTTTCAACTATTTCACCAACCGGAACTTTTCTTGTAATTGCAAATCCCACAAATTCGCGATTGGTCTCGATTATCCGAACGGTATAAAGAGGATCTAATAAATATTTTGCAATTCTTAATTTTGCTTCCTCTCGAGTGTGCTCTTCTCCTTGCCATTCTCCAGCTGTGAATCCTGCAACGTACGCTTTCGCTAATAAACCCAAATCTTCTGGAATAACGTCTCTTATTT
>CAZZBW010000010.1:0-37170 GCA_964653045.1 uncultured Pseudomonadales bacterium
ATGTACAATAGAAGAGTATATTTTCTGATAATTGTTTTCCGATTCGCTTGTTTCTACAAAGAGGCAAGCTGCATACTTCATTGAAACATACTTCTATTATGAATTGAAAATCGCATTGAAAGGACAAACAAAAAGAAGTATAGTCATAAGTTAATCGTCCGCGACAGGCGGGTAAAGGTATAATATGGCCAGATCAAGTAAAAAAGCTCCTTTTATTGATCCCAAGCTGATCAAAAAAGTGGAAAAGCAGAAGATTGAAGGAGCAAAAGCCCCGATCAAAACGTGGAGCCGCTCGTGTGTGATTCCTCCAGACTTTGTCGGTTATACGTTCATGGTCCATCAAGGTAAAAACTTTGTGGAAGTTTTCGTGAACGAGTCGATGGTTGGACACAAGTTGGGTGAGTTCGCTCCAACTAGAAGATTTAGGGGTCATGGTCGTATTGTCAAGCGCGTACTATCAAAAACATAATTAATGGATTAAAGAGTATGTTGATTAAAGCCACACAAAAGTACACTCGTCAAGCACCGCGCAAAGTTCGTTTAGTAGCTAACGCTATCAAGGGTTTGCCCGTGGAAAAAACGATTGAGCAATTGGGATTACTTGAGAGAAAAGCTTCGATGGTGGTATTGAAGGTTTTGAGTCAAGCTTTGGCTAATGCTCGGAACAATTACGGTCTTCAAGTAGCTGAGTTGAAGATTGAGTCGATTACTGTCAGTGTCGGACCAAGTTACAAACGGTTTCGCGCGGTGAGTAGAGGTCGGGCGCATAGTATTCTCAAACGCACTTGTCATGTGTGTGTCAGTTTAATTTCGACACGACAACCTTTGACCGACTCAGCCAAAAACAAGGTTGTTAGTGAAAAATCGCCTTCGGTTCTCAAAAAAGCCGCTAAACTAGACAAAAATGTTGAAAAAACCCAAACGGGCGAAATTACTCCAAAATTGGCTCTGATTGACCAAAAAAAGACATCTCCAGCTAAGGCATCAGCAAGTCGCTCAAACCAAGTCAAGCCCACCAAAGTATTAAGACACACCACCCATAAGTAAATTACTCTGGAGAAAACCAAAGAAACATAGTACAATACCACTCTTTATCAAGCCGATACGAGGAACAAATCGATGGGACAAAAAGTAAATCCGACTAGCTTCAGAATGGGTAATACCTTTACCTGGAAATCTCGATGGTTTCAGGACAAAGATGGATACTCAGACGTAGTTTTGGAAGATTACAAGTTGCGCAATTATTTAGAGAGCACTTTGGCTAATGCCCAAGTGGTTCAGATCGATATTGAGCGCTCACTTACAGCGATTAAAGTGATAATTTATGTTGCCCGACCCGGAGTCGTGATCGGTCGAGGTGGGAGCAATTTAGAGTTAGTGAAAAAGGGAGTGGAGCGTTTATTGAATCTTTCCAAAGAGCGTAAAGATAAAGTCAAAGTAGATCTAAGGATCGAAGAAGTAAAAAAACCCGACTTAAGCGCCAAGTTAGTTGCAGAAACGATTGCCCAACAGTTAGTCAAGCGTTTCCCTCACCGCCGTGCAATATCACAAGCTTTAGAAAAAGTGATGCAGGCTGGAGCAAAAGGGGTAAAGATTAGCTTAGCGGGCAGAATTGGTGGAGCAGAAATTGGTCGAACTGAAAAATATGCACAAGGCAGCGTGCCGACTCAGACATTAAGAGCTATGATCGATTATTTCCAGTTACCAGCTAAAACTAGATCGGGTTATGTTGGCATCAAAGTTTGGATTTATCGAGGAGAGCAACAAGCAGAATAATTACACTACATGCAACAACCTAAGAAAACAAAATACCGTAAAGAATTTAGAGGCAAACGCGCTGGAATTGCCGATCGAGGTAACAATGTCGCTTTTGGAGAGTATGGATTACAGGCAACAACTGCTAATTGGGTGTCATCCCGACAACTTGAAGCAGCTCGCAAAAAAATTACTTTTATGACCAAGCGCGCTGGTAAATACTGGATGAGGGTTTTCCCGCACAAACCAATTACTAAAAAACCAGTTGGCGTAAAAATGGGTTCTGGTAAGGGAGCGATTGAAGAATATGTGGCGGTAATCCGCCCAGGATCTGTTTTATTTGAAATATCTGGTGTGCCAGAAACTTTAGCACACGAAGCATTGCGCAAAGCAGGTCATAAATTGGCCGTGAGAACCAAGATAATTAAACGACAATAAATATGAAAAGCAAATCGAATCAATCACTGACGGAGATGAATGTTGATCAGCTGAAAAAGTTGGCAACAGAGCAAAGGCAAGAATTGAGCCACGCTCGATTACTTTCTCAGGCAGGTAAGAGCAAGGGTGGAAGTGTGCCCAGATTAGCTGATCAATTAGCACGGACATTGACACACATTCGTCAAAAGGAGTTGAGCGTATGAAGGCACTAATTGGAACAATTACATCACTTTCGGCTGAAAAAACCGCGCGCGTGTCTGTGGAAAGAAGATGGAGACATCCTTTGTACAAAAAATCAGTCAAACGTTCAAAGAATTATGCATGTCAAAACTTGATTGGGGATTTAAAAATCGGAGATAGTGTCAAGATTGCTCCTTGTCGGCCAATCAGCAAAACAAAACACTTTAAAATAATGGAGAAGGTACAAGTATGATTCAGTTAAGAAGTGTTTTGACTGCTGCTGATAATTCTGGAGCCAAGCAACTGAGGGTGATCCAGGTATATGGTGGATCATTTCGTAAATTTGGCTATGTCGGCGATGTAGTGATGGCCTCGGTAATCAAGTCAGATACCCAAGGTACAATCAAAAAAGGTGACAAGGTTCGTGCAGTCATTGTCCGGACAAAAAAAGAAAAACGCAGAAACAACGGTGAGTACATTCGCTTTGACGACAATGCCGCAGTGTTAATTGAGTCGCGTAAAAGTCCAGTACCACTTGGAACACGAGTTTTTGGGCCGGTGGCAAGAGAAGTGAAGGACAATGGTTTTAGTAAAGTAGCGAGCTTAGCTACGGAGGTATTATGAAACTGCGTATAGGAGATCAGGTGATGGTGGCCGTTGGCAAGGATAAGGGAAAGAAGGGTGCGGTCAAAAGTATCGATCCGAGAAACAATTTAGTTTTGGTAGAAGGTGTAAACCAAATCGTCAAACATCGTAAGCCCATGATGGGTCGAGCTGGCGAGCGGGTGATAAAAGAAAAAGCTTTGAATGTAAGCAAGTTGGTAATTCTCAACCGCTCTAACGAGCCAGATCGAGTGGGTTTTACAATTTTGAAAAACGGCGAAAAGATGCGAATCTTTCGCAAAACTGGCGAAATGATCGACGCCGCTAAAGCCAAGCCGACTAAAAAATAAGTAAAGACAAAATATGCAGTACTTAACTAAACAATACTATCAAGAAGAGGTGAAACCGAAATTGCAGAAAGAGCTGGGTTTGGTTAATGCTTTTGCGGTGCCAAAGTTGACTAAGATAATTATTAACACTGGTGTGACTCAGCCAATAGATCCAAAGGCGAGAAAAGCGGTGGTCGAAAATGTGGCCGAACAATTTACCCAAATTGCTGGTCAAAAATCTCAAATCACTTTAGCCAAACAATCAATTTCTGGATTTAAGCTACGGCAAGGCGATCCGGTAGGAGTAGCGGTGACACTTCGAGGAGAGCGCATGTGGAACTTTTTGCAAAAATTGATAGTTGTGGCATTACCTAGAGTCAAAGATTTTCGTGGTTTGTCGCGCACCGCTTTCGACGGTCGAGGCAACTACAGTATGGGAATTGATGAACAAATCATATTT
This sequence comes from uncultured Pseudomonadales bacterium, assembly GCA_964653045.1. GTDB lineage: Bacteria > Patescibacteriota > Microgenomatia > UBA1400 > PJMF01 > DAOOPX01. The sequence goes on from CAZZBW010000010.1 coordinate 3,766, forward strand.
CCAGAGATAAACTATGATAAAATTGACCGCGTTCGTTCGCTGCAGATTAATATCGTCACTAGCAGTACAGACGACAAGCATGCATTTGTATTACTGGAAATGTTAGGTTTGCCGTTTGCAAAGGAGAATAAATAAATGGCTAAGAAATCTAAGATAGCAAAATCAAAACGAATTCTGGCAAAGAGGAGAGCTCTCGAGCTCAATCCAACAGGCAAACCCAACCGGGTTGCCACCAGAGAAGTTAACCGCTGTAAAATCACTGGAAGACCCAGGGGCTATATGCGTTATTTTGGATTAAGTAGATTAACCTTTCGTGAATTAGCGGCAAAAGGAGAATTGCCTGGTGTAGTCAAAGCCAGTAAATAGGAAAAATATGAATTGTGATCCAATCAGTGACTTACTAGCACGCGTACGTAATGGATACTTGGCGGGTAAATCTTCCCTATCCTTGCCATTTTCTCGAATTAATTTTTCAATTTTAGAAATTTTATCTAAAGAAGGTTATTTGGACAAGGTAGAGACAACTGGCGAATTACCGACCAAAGAAATTGTGGTTGCATTAAAGTACATAGGTGGGAGTCCAGCCCTAAGTGGAATAAAGAGATTGTCTAAGCCGGGAAGAAGACTTTACTCGGTGGTGAAAGATATCCCTAAAACCTTGGGAGGATATGGAATTACCATTCTTTCCACAAACAAAGGTTTGTTGACCGATAAAGACGCAAAAAAAAGCAATCAAGGTGGAGAGTTAATTTGTCAAGTTTGGTAAAAATATATGTCAAGAATTGGTCGCAAAAAAATCAGCGTATTGCCGGGAGTTAAGATTGAGTTACTTAATCACTTGGTAAAAATTCATGGTCCCAAAGGAGAGTTGAGTGTTGTGTTGCCACCAGGGGTAACAGTCTCAGCCGCAGATGATGCAGTGAGCGTTGAAGTCAAAGATTCACTGCGCCAGACCAGAGCTTATCATGGTTTGGTCAGAAGCTTGATCAATAATGCCGTCACCGGTGTGACTACTGGCTTTAAGAAGACCTTGAAGCTTCAGGGCACAGGCTATCGGGTGCAGGCAAAGGGAACTGGAATTAGTTTGGCAGTTGGTTTTTCTCACTCAGTTGATTACGCACCGCCAGCGGGTGTTTCTCTCAAGGTTGAGGGAAACAACGTCATTCACATTGATGGAATTGATAAACAAGCCGTGGGTCAAGTGGCTGCAGAGATTCGCGCAATTAGACCCCCAGAAGTATATAAAGGCAAGGGTATACGTTACGAAGACGAAGTAGTTAAGTTAAAACCGGGCAAAACAACCGCATAATAGTATGCACAAAGTCAACCACAACCAATCACTATTTACCAAAAGACAGCTGCGCACCAGAAAAAAACTTTTTGGGACTGCTGCCAAGCCGCGAATTACGGTGTACCGATCGAATCAGCACCTGAGTGTTCAGGCAATCGATGATGCGGCAGGTATGACTTTGGCTGCGAGTAATGATGTGGCAAAAGCAGCTAAAACTAAGGGAAAAACAAAAATTGAACGTGCACAGTGGGTGGCCAGCGAGCTCGCAGCCCAGTTAAAATCAAAGAAAATTGAGTCAGCCGTATTTGATCGGGGTGCATATCGCTACCACGGCCGGGTAAAAGCAGTAGCAGACAGTTTGCGCGAAAGTGGCATGAATATATGACAGATCATCACTCAAGACAATCAGAATTTGAAGAAAAAATTATTCAGATTTCTCGTGTTTCTAAAAAAACCAAGGGTGGTAACAAGATTGGCTTTTCTGTTTTGATCGTAGTGGGTGATCGAAAAGGCAGAGTGGGAGTGGCTTTAGGCAAAGCACCTACTGTGGCTGCTGCCATTCGCAAAGGAGCGAAAAAAGCCAAGAAAAAATTGATCACGGTGCCAATGCATGGTTCGACCATTCCATTTAAAGTTGAAGTGAAGAAGGGCGCGGGTCGAGTCTTGCTCAAACCCGCGCCAGAGGGTTCTGGAGTCATTGCTGGAGGTCCAGTTCGGGCAGTGGTAGACGCGGCTGGAATAAGGGATATTTCCAGCAAAATTCTTGGTAGTCAAAATCAAGCATCAAGTGTTTATGCCACCTTTGCGGCTCTCAAAGAAATTGAGCGGTTAGTTAAACTCAAGGGTATGAAGTTAAATTCGCACCCAAGTCGAGAAGAGTCGCAAACCCCAAAACAGTTGCCAGCCAAACCTGAATCAGTCCAACTAGTTGCTGACACTCAAAAATTACCGCTTTTGACTAAACCCGATTCGGAAACCAAAAAAATTGCCAAAAAGATTGACAAATCAACTTCAATTGATAAACCGACTTCCACCACAAAGCCTGTGGAAAAAGCCAAAAAACCAACTGGTAAAAGCAGTCTTATCAAATCAAGCAAACCAGTCAAGCCAAAAAAATCGATAAAAGCAAAAACAAAATAACGCGAGAGATTAATAATATGTCAATGCTTAATCAACTTAAACCAAGTACAACCAAACAGAAGAAACGTGTTGGTCGTGGCTATGGCTCAACTAAAGGCGGACATACTTCTGGAAGAGGACAAAAGGGTCAATTATCAAGAAGAGGTAGTAAAGTACCTTTATGGTTTGAAGGTGGTAACCTGCCTTTAGTAAAACGCTTACCTATGCTCCGGGGAAAAGGTTTACTTTCTCCTATCAGACCAGCGGCCATTATTACGCTCACGCAACTGCAAAAACTTGGATTGAGCAAGGTATCGATCGACACTCTCAAATTACATCGCCTCATCTCGGCAAGAACCCACTCAGTCAAAATCGTCGCAACCGGCACATTAGACCAAGCAGTTGAACTTACTGGCATTGGTGCTACCAAAAAAGCCAAAGAAATGATTGAGAAGCTTGGTGGAAAAGTGGTATAGTGGCTATTCCTAATGAGTAAACTAAAAGATGAACTGAAAAAAATTTGGCAGACAAAACCGTTGCGGGATAAGATTCTGTTTACGGCTTTGATTTTTTTGGTTTTTCGATTTTTAGCTCACGTTCCTGTGCCTGGAGTAGATCTAGTACGTCTTAAAGCGATTTTTTACGATAGCCAGTTTTTAAGCTTACTTAATGTTTTTTCTGGAGGTACCTTGGCAAATTTCTCGATTGTGGCCGTTGGTATTAATCCTTACATTACTGCTTCGATCATTATGCAGTTGGCCGGAATCGTATTTCCAAAAATTAAAGAGATTCAAAAAGATGGCGAATCTGGAAAAGAACGAATTAATCAATATACTCGACTACTTTCGTTGCCGCTGGCGGTGATGCAAAGTATTTCCGTATTACTGATTATGCAATCACAACAGCTGGTGAGTTCTCTTGAGCCAATTGCTTTGGTGACGTTGATCGCAACGTTGACTGCCGGAGCGATGGTTTTGATGTGGTTGGGAGAGTTGGTCAGTTTATATGGTTTGGGAAACGGTATCTCGATGATTTTGCTTGGAGGCATCCTTAGTCAGTTACCAACTGCTGCTGTTCAGTTATTTTCTTCCACAACGAGCGACCAGTGGCTTAATGTAGGAATTTTTGGAGCAGTATTAATTTTAATCATTGGCATGATCGTGTTTATGAATGAGGCAGTCCGCAAGGTTACTATTCAGTATGCCAAGCGCCAAAGGGGGACTCAGGATTATGGTCGTTATCAAACACACTTACCAATCCGAGTGAATGTGTCTGGAGTAATGCCTATAATTTTTTCTTTGTCAATTATGTTGGCTCCTGCATTTATAGCCAGACTACTCACCGCTTCTGCTAATGCCGATTTAATTAACTTTGGTCAGAAATTGACTTTATGGTTCGCTCCCACTTCGTGGGTATACATCCTAATCTATTTTTTGGTGGTGTTTGTTTTTGCTTTCGTTGCCGCCATGATTTTCTTTAATGTTGAAGATATTTCAAGTGAATTGAAAAAAAGTGGAGCTTTTATTATTGGTATCAGGCCTGGAGCCCCGACACGAAAATATCTCGAATACGTCGTCAACAGGATTACAGTTGCCAGTGCGTTTTTCCTGGGTTTTGTGGCAATATTGCCATCTCTGTTTCAAAAAATCAGTGGAATAGGCTCCTTAGCCCTGGGCGGCACCAGTGCCCTGATTGTGGTTTCAGTGATTTTGGAAACAGCCAAGAAAGTTGACAGCATGCTTGTTGAACAGAATTACGACCAGTATCGTTAAGGAAGGAATTATGAAATTAATCTTAATTGGCATTCAAGGCGCTGGTAAATCAACTCAGGGCAACTTGTTGGCAGAAAAGTTTCAAGTACCCTACTTATCTTCAGGACATATTTTTCGCGAGATGGCAAAAGAAAAAACTAAGTTAGGGCGATGGCTAAAAGAAACTTTAAATTCAGGTACGCTAGTACCAGACACCACAACCTTAGAGATAGTTTTAACTTATTTAGAAAAGCCCGAGTATAGTAATGGCTACATCTTAGATGGATTTCCCCGGACAGTGCCCCAAGCCAAAGCGTTCAATGGCGAAGTTGATAAGGTAATTTACCTTCAGGTCTCAGATAGAGAAGCATTGTGGAGAATTTCTGGTAGAAATGACACTCGCGAAGATGAAACACTTCAGGCGATTCGTAACCGAATCGCCCTCTTTCATGAGCTGACCGAGCCGGTAGTCCAGTATTACCGCTCCCAATCCAAATTAATTGAGATAGATGGTGAGCAAGAAGTCGACGATGTGTTTGCGGCGATTGTTAAGGAATTGGTGTGAGAGACAAAATTGAAGCGATGCGGGTGGGTGGTCGAGCACTCGCCGAAATCAAAACTGAGTTGCAAAAGTTTGTCAAAGTCGGGACAAGTTTCCTAGAAATCGAGGCTTTGGCTCAAAAATTAATTCAACAAAAGGGCATGTTGCCCAGTTTTTCTACAGTGCCAGGATATAGTTGGGCCACCTGCATCATGAAGAATGATGCTTTGTGTCATGGTATTCCTAGTGCTGAAAAAGTTAAAGATGGGGACATTATCTCGATAGATGTTGGGCTAATCAATCAAGGTTATCATTTGGATACCAGCATTTCGTTCGGCGTAGGGAATCTATCAGCCAAAAAACACCGTTTTTTGGCTGATAGTCTTCAGGCGCTTGATATGGCCATCGCATTAGTCAGACCAGGGCTAAGCGTTTATGCACTCAGTAAAGCGATTGAGACAAGCCTACATCAATCTGGCCTAGGAGCGGTATATCAGCTCACGGGTCATGGAGTTGGTAAAAACCTGCATGAAGAGCCGGTAATACCATGTGTGGCCGACCCTGAGGACAAAAATATACTGCTCTCGCTCAACCAAACCATCGCTGTAGAAGTAATGAGTACCATGGGTCGGCCAGATTTGAAGCTTGACCGTGATGGCTGGACATACCGAACTGCAGATGGCTCGCTTTCTGCTATGTTTGAAGAAACAGTCTTAGTTACCCAGAATGGACATCAGATACTGACAAATTGAGCATTTTTTGATATAATCACTCCCTTATTTAGATTGTAATTTAAGAAGATAAAAAAAATTAATAAGCGCTGTTTTGGGCAGTAACAAACTTAAACATATGGGAAAAGTACAAGACCACAAACGCTCAGCTAAGGCTAAGCGACAGGTAGACAACACTGAACAAAGATCTGTGGCTGACGACCGCTTTGAATTTTCGGGTGTTGTCGAGGCCTGTCTGCCCAATACCATGTTTAAAGTTAAAATACTGGAATCTCCGGTTCCCCAAATGGTTGACAAAGTACTACTCGGGACGCTAGTAGGCAAAATGCGCTTGTTTAGAATTCGGGTGATGCCTGGTGATTTGGTCAAGGGATATGTATCAAAATATGATATAAATAAGTGTAAAATTACCTATAGATCAACAAAAAAGGACACGCAGTAAAATCACCTCTTCCCTTTTTTAGGATTATTTGTTATAGTCCGTAGCCTAGTTTGATCTTGAACCAAGAATATGAAAGTTAAATCATCAGTCAAAAAAATGTGTTTACACTGCAAAATTATCAGGCGCAAAGGCGTTGTGAGAGTAATTTGTACCAATCCTAAGCATAAACAAAAACAGGGTTAATCTATGCCGCGTATACTAGGAATTGACATACCAGATCGAAAAAAAACTTTATTCTCTCTTACTTCTATTTATGGAGTAGGCAGAAAGCGCTCGGCTAACATCCTTAGTGAAGCCAATGTTGATCCAGACAAGCGCGCTGCTGAGTTGACTACTCATGAATTAAGTCGAATTCAAAGAGCTCTAGAAAGATTTAGGTTGGAGGGTGATTTGCGTCGCCAGGTCGTTGATAATATTGACCGCTTAATCCGCATTCGTTCATATCGTGGTTTACGTCATCAAGCCAAACTGCCTTCACGAGGTCAGCGCACTAGGACCAATGCCAGAACCGCTCGTGGTGGTTCCAAGAGAAGAACAGTTGGTTCAATTTCCAAAGAACAGGCAGCAAAAACTGAAACAAGCGATAAATAAGTTAAGTGAAATAAGTAATTATGGTTAATACACCCACATCACCAAAAGCGAAATCAAAAAAAACTAACAAGATTTCGAGAGTTGTCCAAAAAGGTAGGTTGTATATTACAGCTACTTTCAATAATACTTTGGCTAGCATTACCGATGATGCTGGAGGGGTTTTATGTTGGTCTTCGACTGGAGAAGCTGGCTTTTCGGGATCACGAAAAGCCACGCCTTATGCTGCCACAGTGACGATTGAAAATGCACTTAACAAGGCGCGTCAGTTTGGTTTGAGTGAGCTGAGTGTTTATATTAAAGGACCAGGACCAGCAAGAGACGTGGTGCTCAGAGTTCTTCGAGCTCAGCATATTAAGCTTTTGGCCCTGATTGATACAACCCCGGATCCTCACAATGGTACAAGACCGCGGAAAGCCAAACACAACAAGTAGGGAATAAATATGGCAAGATATACTGGACCGAAAAACAAACTAAACCGAAAAATTGGTGAAGACTTGGGAGTAAAAGCTAACGCTTTGAAAACTGCCCGTAGACTGGCGATTCGTCCCGGTCAACACGGTGCCAGAGGTAGACGCAAGCTTTCAGATTACGGCACCCAACTTCAACAAAAACAAAAACTTAAGTATATTTACGGTGTCTTAGAAAAACAGCTACGGCGAGTCTATGATGAAGCTGCCCATCAAACAACCGCTACGGGCGCCACAATGCTGTCGTACCTTGAAAGACGCCTGGATAACGTGATTTATCGATTGGGCTGGGCTCCAACTAGAGCCGCAGCCAGACAGTTAGTTTCTCACAAGCATGTATTAATCAATGGTAAAAAACTTTACATCCCTTCTTACCGAGTCAATCCTGGTGAGGTGGTTACTTTGGACAAGGGTGCGATGAAGATTCCTGCCATTGCTGAGCAAATAGAGAAATCAATTGCTACTGCCGAGTGGTTGGAGCAGAAAGCTGGCAAGGGCAGAATGACGCGTTTGCCAAATAGAGAAGATATTCGCGAAACTATTGATGAACAATTAGTTGTAGAGTACTACAGTAGATAAGTCGCAATTTATTATAGGAGAATTATGCAAAATCAAAACGATTTAACCCTTAACTTCGTCGTTAAAGATCAAACAGTTGAGGAAAATCATTCCTTAATCACGATCGAGCCTCTGGAGAAAGGGTATGGACACACCTTGGGTAATTCCCTGCGTCGGGTACTGCTTACCTCACTTTCTGGAGTAGCCTTCACCAAAGTTAGAATTTCAGGAGTAGACCATCAGTTTTCGACTATCAAGGGTGTTAGTGAAGACATGCTTGACACGATTCTTAACTTAAAATTAATTCGTTTGCAAGCAACTGGCTCTGGACCTTGGGTGGCACGCTTAAACGTTAAGGGAGCAAAAAATGTTCAGGCAGGAGATTTGGAGTGCGAGTCAGGGTTGGAAGTAATCAACGCTACTCAACACATTGCCACGGTTGCCAAAGACGGAAAATTGGAGTTAGAGCTCACAGCCGAGTTAGGGAGTGGGTATGTGCAAGCTGTTGATGGAAAAACAAATACCATTGGTGAGATTTTGCTTGACTCACTTTTCTCTCCCGTTATCACCGTATCTTATCAAGTGGAATCCACTCGTGTGGGTAGAAGAACCGATTTTGATAAGTTAGTTCTCGACGTTTTAACTGATGGTTCTTTGACTCCGCTGCAAGCAGTGCAAAACTCTGCGAAGATTTTAGCTTCGCAGTTCATGCAGATTGTTGAACCGACGGTGGTCAAAGAACCGGAACAACTAGAGCAACTTTCACCTGAAGAGCAAGAAGTGCTGAGGCTGACCGTTGAAGAGTTAGATTTACCCACCAGAATTGCCAATGCTCTGCGCAAGGGTGGCTTCAAAACAGTTGCCGACCTTAAAGGTGCTCCCAAGGGTTTGGTAGTGAAAGTAAAAAATTTAGGTGAGAAGAGCATTGATATCGTCGAGCAAGCTTTGGCGCAAAAAGGTGTCAAGCTAGGAGAATAATCAAAAAAGAATATGAGACATCGAGTTCAAAGACACCACTTTAATCGAGACAGTAAGCACCGTGTGGCTTTACTGAAAAACTTGCTAAGAGCCTTGATTGAGCATGGCTCAATCGTTACCACAACTGCCAAGGCCAAGGAAATTAAAAAACTTGTTGACAAACTGATTACTAAAGCGAAAGAAGACTCACTCGCGGCTAAAAGACAACTTCATGCCTATTTTGGCAAACGTGATGTGGTTAACACTCTTGTCGAGAAGATAGTGCCGTTGTCTGCTGATCGTCAATCAGGTTACACAGTTTTGATTGATTTGGGTAAGCGTAGGGGTGACAATGCCCAATTGGCAAAACTCTCGTTAATTAGTATGCCAGAAAGCCTCCATACGCTAAAAGCGCCCGAAAGTGAAAGAGCTGAAAAATCACCGAAAAAGAAAATTGCTAATCCAGCAGCCAAAGTAGTAAAAGAGCAAAAAAAATCAGAAAAGACAGTACAAAAATCAACAACCAATGCTAAAACACCTGAAAAAAAACAAGCAAAAACCGTAAAACTAAAAGCAAAGAAGAAAACAGGTAATACCAAAGCATAACTAATTGGAAAACTTAAGATGAGACAAACTACCTACATGCACAAGTCAGCAGCAGTTGAGAGACAGTGGCACCTAGTTGACGCAACAAATCGGATTCTGGGTCAAGTGGCTACGGAAATTGCGGTTAAATTAATTGGAAAAGGCAAAAAAGAGTATACCCCACACCTGGATATTGGAGATTATGTGGTGGTGATTAATGCTGCTAAAGTTGCTGTTACAGGACGAAAAGAGTTAGCAAAAACTTACTTTACACATTCAGGAATTCCAGGGGGATTAAGAAAGCGCAGTTTGTCAGAGTTGCGCAGTCAGGACCCGACTCAAATAATCATTCATGCAGTTAACAACATGTTGCCTAAAAATAAACTTCGCGCTGATAGACTTAAGCGATTAAAAGTCTATGTGGATGAGCAGCACGCCCACGGAGCGCAACTTCAAGAAATTACGAAAGGTTAATTATGGCAATCAAGATGAATAAGAAAAAGGCAGTAGTGAAAAAGGTGATTAAAAAACCTGTGATTAAAGCTAAAAAAACTGCGATGGTTGCTCAAGAAGTTCCTCAGTTACTGCCTCCAGTTGGTGAGTACGTTGAGGGAATTGGTCGACGCAAGTCAGCGGTGGCCAGAGTTCGGATTTATCCAAAAATTAAGGGTGATTATGCAGTTAACGGTTTGCCAGTCGGCCAATATTTTCGGGGAATTATTAACGCCCAGGCTAAATACTTACTCCCCTTGGAATTAACTGGTTGGGTTAACAAGTTTGCAATTTTTGCTAAAGTATCTGGATCAGGCTCAAGTGGACAGCTTGGTGCTGTGATTCACGGCTTATCGCGAGCGCTAGTTAATTGGAATGTTGAGCTTAAGCCCTTGCTTAAGGCTGAGAGTTTATTAACTCGTGACTCACGTATGAAAGAGACTCGCAAAATCGGTACTGGTGGCAAAGCCAGACGGCAGCGTCAATCTCCAAAGCGGTAAATATTCGCTTGCAATTTTTTCATTTTTTGGACTGTTCACTAAGTTTTTGGTGTTAACTTCCCACGCTTGAATAGCGTTTGAGGCTCCAGCGCCAGATGACGAGGCTGAAGGCGAGGAAGCTGGCGCTGATCACAAAAGCCATCGCTAAGAAAAATTCAGGTTTGGCTCCAAGTAACACTTGTGTTGGGACAGTATACATAAACCCAATTGGAACTAAGAAAAACAAGGTCAGTTTAAGCAATTGACCATATATGTTGACCGGAAACTGGCCCATGCGACTAATATCGCGATAAATCCACATCAGATTATCAACTTCTGTTGTCAGGATGCCAACAGATAAAGCGAGAATATGTAGGCTGGTGGCGATGATGAAGGAATTAATTAACAGTATCAAGTAGACCAAGAAGTTAACTAGAGTAATTTCTAAGTTGAGGCTCGCCACCAGCCAAATACTAATGATGGTAGTGGGGATGATAAATGCTACATCATTGAAATCAGGTTTGCCCAGTAAGGCACGGAATAGTGAGTTTATTGGTTGTGACAGTGTCAAATCAAACTCGCCGGTGCGAACTTGATGACCAAAGATATAAGCACCGCGATAAATTGCTTGCACCAAAGTGTCAATGAATTGGTAGGTCAGAAAAAACACAATCGCTTGATCGCTGGTATAACCACCCAGCATTCGGGTGTTGTTTTTGATTAAGATCAAAAACAACACCCCCATCCCAAATCTTATCAGTTTGCCAACTAAAAAAAGAAGGTTAGTATAACGATTGACAAAACTAGTTTGCAGTTCGTTACGCGCCAACATTGTCCAAAAGCGCCAATATTGTTTAATTACCGATAGCTTCATAATTCTTTGTGCCCCTACGCCAAATCGCGGTTGTTAAAAAATATAGAATAAATATCCAAAAAATTAAGCCTAAAGAACCTGTTAATATCTCGGAGCTAGTCATTTTGCCTAAAAATAGTTGCGTTTGGGCGTAAGATAGGTATGGAAAAGGAGTCAGATAAATTAACTTTTGGAATACCTTGGGCAAAATATCGAGTGGAAACAGCTTTCCGGCGGTGAAGTCAACAATCATGAAAAACAAAAATTTTGGCCCCCAAGCATCGGGGCTCCAGAATCCAATGGCGCCGAAAAGCAGCGTGATTAAAAAATTAATTATGATTCCAGCGATTACCCAGAATCCAAGGATAAGAAGTAATGAATAATTGGGGAAAATTAAATATGGTTGAAATACCAAGTACAGAATCACCGACTCAACCGCAACAAAACTTACGTTTTTCAGTTTATCAGCAATTTCTTGTGAGGCAAAAAAAGAAAAAAGTCGAATAGGTTTAAGCAGTTCTCTAGTAAGTTGACCGCGGTAGATATAGCCTGCCAAGCCATGTAAGGCTGTGCCGAGAATCAAACTTTGCAATACCGCAATAATAAAAACATAGGTGATCATCTCGCTTTGAGAATAGCCAAATAGATCTGAATTTTCAGCAAACAAAACTGTCCAGAGCGAAAGTGACATTAGGCTACCCAGAATTTGTCGAACCCGCCACATAATTAGATTTGTTCGATAGACCAAACCCTCTTGCCATGATAGTTGCATGGTACGCAAATATTTATTCATGCGATTTGTTCTGTTGATTAAACAGATCTCGAATAATAGCCTCGATTGGCGGTTCCTCAATGTTGAGATCTTGAACTGGCAACTGATTTAAGATAGCCCCGGCTACCTTACCTGCTTGATCTCTTGGTATCAGGAGGGTGGCAGTAAAAGCCGAGCCATCTTGGTTAAGTTCTTTGATTTTTCCAAATTTTGCTAATTCGCTTCTTTTTACCTGCCTAGAAAAAGAAAAAGACAAGATTTTGTTTTGGGCAAATTTGTCAATAATTTGTTGAAGCCCGCCGTCAAAAACAATCTGTCCGCGATCGATCACGATCGCGCGCTGGCACAACTCTTTGACATCACCCATATAGTGACTGGTAAGGATGATAGTCGCGCCAAATTCTTTGTTATAGTCTTTAATAAACTCACGTAAAGTTTTCTGCATTACCACATCCAGACCAATGGTTGGCTCATCAAGAAATAAGACTTTAGGATTATGAAGTAGGGCGGCGATCAACTCGCACTTCATTCGTTGTCCCAGGGAAAGCTTGCGGACTTGAACGTTGATAAATTCTTTAACCGAGAGCAACTCTGTCAAGTGATCAAGAGTTATTTTGAACTGCTTGTCAGGAATTTCGTAGATTGCTTGATTAAGTAAAAAAGTTTCCATAGCGGGCAAATCCCACCATAGTTGATTTTTTTGTCCCATCACTAGCGCAAACTGTTTTTGAAACTCGGCTTTGCGATCCCATGGATTAAATCCCAGCACACTCACTTCTCCCGCAGTGGGATAAAGTAGTCCTGACAGAACTTTAAGGGTGGTGGTTTTGCCCGCGCCATTTTGACCGATAAATCCCACCACTTCTCCGGGTTGAATTGTAAAGCTAATATTTTCTACTGCTTTGACGGTTTTGTACTCTCGGTGCCAGAGCGATTTGAGAGAGCCCATTAAACCTGGAGGTTTTTGATATACTTGATAATGCTTACTTAAGTTTTTGACAGAGATGATCGGGTTTTTTGACATACGAAACAATCCTTCAAAGATGAAGGCTTGAAAGATATTTAAGATTAATAAATGTTAAATACTTGCGGATGTTTACCACACGGCTTGCTTCAAGGGTTTACCAGAATGAAAGTTGACGACACGGTGGCCGGCCACGATTTTACGTAAGTGGCTCTTGCCAAATGGTTCAACAGCTTTTTCTTTGACCTTACTGGTGCCAAAAGTGCCAAAACCGGAAATCAAGACTCGATCACCTTTGACTAAAACTTTGGTGATTTCATCAAAAACGGCCTCAACCGCGTCTCGAGCAGCTCTTTTAGTTAAAAAAGCACTTTTTGAAACTCTGATGATCAACTGATTCTTTGTCATAATTTAATCCTTCCCACTGCCAATGTAACGATTTAATTGATAGTTCAATTGATAGTGTAATGTAAGTAAGTGGGTAGTCAAGGGTTAAATATAGCGATAACGCCACAACATCGCGATTGTTGTGCCCAAGGTATCGTAAGCAATGTCTCGCAAGGTGGCAGACCTACCAGGAATAAATGATTGGTGAACTTCATCGCTGAGGGCGTAAATCAGGCACAAGAGAAAAGGGGCTAACCACTGAGTGCGATGATTTGATTGCGGGCGGGCAATTTTAATTGCCCGCCAGAAAAGTAAGTAGAGAACCAGATAAACACCGATGTGGGCGAGCTTTTTGAAAAAGAAATCAACCAGTGAGGTGTCAAACTTGGGCAACACGCTTTGCGAAGAAAGGAAAAAAATCAAGCTCGCCCAAGCGAGGGGTGGGATCCAGGCTTTAAGTAATAAACTGAGTTTGATGTTTTTGTTCATTTATGACCACCAAGCTACTGATTATCGTACACAGACTGCCAATTATAACAGTCAGCGTGCTCCGACTTAAACCAGAGACTGGAGAAAGTAAACTAATCGCTTCATTCTGATCGTCTAGATCATCAGTTGGTGTAATGTTGTTCGAATCAATTGTTTCGTCATTAATTATTACAGATGAGAGAGAGTCGAATTGAGAATCGCTTGGCTGTTCATTACCTTCGAGTAAGTTATCTTGGCTAGAATTTGTTTCGTTATCTGAACTATCACCCAAGATATTTTCTGCATTTATTGAAGGCGTGGCTGAGGGTGAAACAAGAGGTTGCGGGTTTGCAGTTCCTTTAGTGATAGTGTTGACTAACTGGTATGTATCACCGAGTAGGGCGAAACTCTGGCCGGCTTGGCAAGCCGGCAACTCTATCTCAGTTAGCGTAACCTGGTTTTGGTCAACCAGCTTTAGTTTGTCACCGGAATTATTAAGGATGCTTTTCGACCAGCTTATTATCGAGTATTCATTTGGTTTCAGAGACCCACTTACAGTAACGTGATTATCTTGTCGATCAATGATTTGCCAGTTGGTGAACTCAATTAGTTCGTTTCCTCGCCAATAGAGCTCCAACCATTCCGACTCATTTTCAGTTGGGCAAGCAACAACTTCGGTAAGTTGTAACTTAGATTTGTCAATTAAGTAGGTAGTGGGAGTTGGAGAGCTAGTTGGACTTGGTGTAAGAGTTGTAGTTGGGATAACAGTGGGTGTGGGCAAGGTAGTTGGCGAAACTGTGGGAGTAAGAGTTGGTAGACGAGTGGGAGTTGGAGTGGTTGAGTGGGTAGGGCTGGGTGTGGAAGTGGGTGTGGGATTTGGTAACCCCTGAGATGGTGTGGTAAGCGAGTACTCCCCCAAAATGCCCCCAATCAATGCCCATGACTTGCTCGTTTGGGTTGAGTCATAGCTCATTTGGTCGATTACCTGATTAGCGGAATTGTAAAGGGTCACGCCATCACCGGTATTATTGAGTTTGGCGCTGGGTAAATCGAAAGCCACATGAGTTTGAGCAGGAATGACTTGATCACTAAACTTGAAAATTTCGCTAGGAGTTGCCAGTAGGTCAAAGAGCGTAAATCCAAGTAAAGAAGCATCAGTTTCAGCGCAGTTCCACAACTCGACCCACTCACTTTCTCCCGTCGCTGGAGCAGGATAAACTTCAGAAATACGCAAACAAGGGGGTGATTCGTTCGCCAGAGCAGCCTTGGGCTTGGTTGGGAGCGCACTCCCAATCAACCCCAAGAGCATTGACAATATTACTAATGCGCTGAACAAATTTAGCTGTTGCCTGATTAGTTTTTTTTGATCCAACCTCACCCAGACACTTTACCTTGCAATTCTTTATCAAACTGTAGATACGTCTACCAAGATCTTTTTAATTAAATTAATGGTTTCTTTATTTTCTAGAATTCTGGTGTGACCAATGACATCAACTTGATAATTTTTTGCTCCTTGAAGAAATAAGTGCCGATTGGGAATCACATGATTATCAAATATTGGATAAAGATTGTGTATGAGGTGATTATATTGTTTATTTGAATCTAATTTTTTGATCAATGATGAATTAGGAGCAAGATCTCTGCCGCCTGGTATTAACTTGCTCAACCATGAACCACCAAACGGGGTGGCAATACAAATTGTCTTAAAAATTTTTTTGTTGATGCTTGGATCAATCAAGAGTGATTTTGCGATTAACCCACCTTTGGAATGGGCTAACAGAATTACTTTATTTAATTGGTTGTTGTTAATAAATTGTTTAATTGTGGTGCAATATTGATCAACGCTCATGGATTGATTAACCAAACTGTCTATTTGGTGAACGCGAAATCCATTGGTATTAAGTTCACTTCCTAACTGAAGAAAGAAGTGGGCGTTTTCATAAACGCCCGGTAATAACAGCACATTACCTCTCGTCCCATTACGCCAACTTTGAGGGAGCGGGTTATAGTTAACAAAATTTTTCAGGATTAGTAAGTACTCAAGGAAAAGATGATAAGTAAGCTTAGTAATTGACATGTAAATACCAACTGACTAAGCCATCGCCATGGTCAACCTTGACGTAACGCAATTGACAGCTGCCGCCGGTGAAACTTCCTCTGATTAACTCGCCATCGGCGGTAGCTTTAACGGAGGTTGAACTGCCAGTAAAATCAATGCCGTTGTGGAACGAGTAAATTCTGCTTACCCAGGTGTGTCGTACAGCCCAGGTTTGACCATACCCTTGATTCATGCGGATTGGTCCGCTTAGCGGCCATGACCAATCTCCAGAAGGATTAAACGCATCGCCATCACTGCTGCCGCAGCCGCTGCCAGAACAGTTCTCGTAATCAATGGATTTAAGATATGAAAAAGGATTTACAGCTGCCCCGTTCTTGGTAACCATGAAATGCAAGTGAGTGTTACTAGAGTTGCATGATCTACCAATAATTACTGAAGCAATTTTATCTCCTGACTTAATCGAGCCGACTTTATTTTCAGCACCTCCACCGGCGATAATCGCCTGGATGGCTTGATATTCTGTCAGAACTGCTGAAAGTTGTCTTTGATATTCTACCTCTGAGTTGTTGGTATCACTCAGAATTCTTTGCTGGGCAGCTTTTTGACTCGCTAGCTCTTGTCTTTGCTGTTCCAGAACTAGACGTTTTTCTTCCAGAGATTCTTGCACATCTTCTTTACGTTGTTTTTGTGAGTCAAAAAGCTGCCTTTGGATCTCAGCCTTGTGCATAATGATCGCTGTTTGTTGTCCGGCTTGGGAAACATATTTGTCTGCAATGTAGTGGTTGTTGCTTAACTGATTTGTACCAAGTGCAAGAACAGGAGAAACCAATTGTCTTTTATATTTGGCTCGAACACGTTCGAGCAGCATTTCAGTGAGTTGCTCTAATGACAAATTAAGTGTACCAATCCGATCGTTGAGTAACTCAATTTCTTTCTCTAGTTGGAGAATCTCAGCTAGAGTTTGAGAGATATTAAGTTGTTGTAAATTGATTTTGCCTGCTATGACTGAAATCGTGTTAGTTAAAGTAGCTTTTTGGGTTTTGACTTCGGTAAGTTTGCTTTCTAAACAACTTTTTTTATCTGAAAGACATTGTAAATATGCCTCTCCATCTTCTTTCTTTTCATCACACTTATACTCGTCGCACGCCCAAGCTTTTTGAGGTGCAGCAAAAACAATCGACAACAAAACAAAACCTAGTAGCAGTTTAAGTATTTTACTTTTCATTTTTTGATTAATCTGGTAATTGCATTAAAACCAGCCATTCCTCCGAGGATTAAACCGATGCCGCTGCCGATCAATAGTTGCCAAATCAAGATTGAAGGTAATGAAACTGTAGGGAAAAAGGCATCAATTTGATTTGCAATCTTGGGTGAGAGCGAGAGTGAGGTGGCAAAGGCAAAAATCCAACCCAACAGACTGCCAAAGAAACCATAAAAAATTCCTTCAATCATAAATGGGGTTTTGACGAACCTTTTTGAAGCGCCAAGTAATCTCAAGATAGAGATTTTTTTTCTCTGTGAGCTAGCCTTCAAGGCTATAATGACATTCGTGACCAAAAACGCTGTGCCAGCTAGAACTGATAAAATTATCAATCCCCAGGAACGAATTACTTTGGTAATCGATTTAAGTTGATCAATTGTTTCTTGTTGGTATACCACCTCATCGATGCTTTCTTGTTGCTCGAGCTGTTCTTTAATCGAGCTCAGGTAATCGAGATTAATGGCTTTGATCTCAATGCTGGCTGGGAGGATGTCAGCGGTGACTAGCTCGAGCAGAAGTGGTTCATCTTGATTTTCTTCGCGATAAATTTCTAAAGCTTGGTCTTGAGTGATGACCGAGACTTCATTAACAAAAGCTTCGTTTCTGAATTGGGTTTCAATTTGCTCAATTGTTTCCATAGGCGTTTTAAGTTTAAAAAAAGCAATAACTTGAGGCTGAGTTTCCGCGTAGTCGAGGAGTGCTTGAGCACCGAACGTAATTAGCGAGGCAATGTATCCAACAAAGGCAATTAGACTGATTATCACAACCACCGTCATTGATTGAATGGGCGAGCGTCTAATGGTGGTAATCGCGGATGTTAGGCTGTTCATGATTTTTTATCTTTCTTCACCGGCTTTGATTTAGTTTTTTCTGAAGGTTTCAGCTCAATTTTATGCGCGCTTGGTTTTTCTGGGGAAGGTTCGTCCACAGGAAGCGTTTCAACTTTTGTGCTTGCCCCTCTGGTTATTTTTCCTGCCTCAATGACAATGATTTTACAATTAGGATAAAGATCGATAATTTTTTGATCGTGAGTTGCGACTAACACACAGGTACCAAGGCTATTGATTTTTTTGAGCAAGTTTACGATATTTTTGGCAGTTGAATAATCGAGATTGCCGGTTGGCTCATCAGCAAAAATTAACTTGGGATTAAGTGCGAGCGCGCGAGCGATAGAAACCCTTTGCGCTTCCCCGCCCGAAAGCTGTTTGGGAAATAACAGAGCTTTGTCATGAAGACCAACGAGATCTAGTAGGTCGGTGACACGCCGCTCGATTTCTGTGTCGCTTTTTCCTGCAATGAATAAGGGGGCAGCAATATTCTCCCAGACGTTGAACTCACTGATGAGCTGGTAATCTTG
The DNA here is from genome assembly GCA_964653045.1 of uncultured Pseudomonadales bacterium. Lineage (GTDB taxonomy): Bacteria > Patescibacteriota > Microgenomatia > UBA1400 > PJMF01 > DAOOPX01. The sequence continues at coordinate 21,891 of CAZZBW010000010.1, forward strand.
GTAAACGATGCCCAATTGACGACGGAAGAGCTCGAGTTGTTTGCCCCGCAATTGATTGACGACTTGACCATCCAGCTCAATAGTACCTTGATTCGGTGTGTACTGACCGCAAAGCAATTTGAGTAAAGTGGTTTTGCCCGCGCCACTAGGTCCAGTTAGAAAAACAAATTCGTTTTGATCAATCACAAAATCTATGTCGAACACTCCATCATTGAGGGGTAAAAAAACTTTGGTGATGCCTTGAAATGTTAGGAATGACACGCAAATAGTGTAAACGTAACAAGGGCTATATGGCAAGAGGAGTTCGAATCAAGAGAGATCGTTATTCTTGGGTTAGCTCTGGAGATGAGGCGTTGGGATCGATTACCTCGATCTTACCAACATCCATCAGCCAGCCAGCCTTTTGTCCTTGGTAGGTTTCTCCCCAAACTTTGACCTGCATACCAGATAATTTGTCCAGATCGGTGACTGACGAAGTCAGATAAACGGTTTGTGAGTCGCCTCCAGTACGGAGGAGTTTGTGAGAGCCTTCGCCGTTAATGCCGCCTTGTTCTAGATACCCTTCAGCCACGTCTTTAAAAACTTCGTGATTACTGCCAAAAATATCGCCTGCCTTGACTGAATCGCCAGCCACCTGCTGGGTTGCTGGCGATTCGTATATTCGCGCTAACGAACGGTTCTCCACCAGGGTTTTCAAGCTCAGCCCAGAAATAGCACCTAAAACAACTGCTGCCACTCCAGAAATAATCGCGATTGATAACTTGACCTTTTTCATCTCCCACCTTTCTATTTTACGGTTCGATTGAGAACTTTTTATCTCGCTAGTTCCTGTTGTCAATTGTTCATCGTCAATTTTGGGTTTGGCGGTAAGTGTTGAAGTATCATTGATGTTATCAACACTGATTGTGGGTTGAAGATTTTGCATGTTATTTATTGTAGCACGAGTTCGGCTTCAATAAATTGATCGAGATCTCCGTCAAGTACGGCTTCGACTTGACTAGTTTCAACTTGGGTACGCGTATCCTTTATTAATTTGTAAGGATGAAGTACATAATTTCGAATTTGTTGTCCCCAGCTAGCGTGTTGATGCTGACCCTTTTCTTGAGCTAGTTCAACACTCAGTTCCTCTTCCTGTTTTTGGGCCAAAAGACTTTTGAGCTTACTTAGGGCGCGTTCTTTGTTTTGAACTTGGCTGCGTTCCTCGCGGCAATGGACGATAATTCCGGTAGGGATGTGGGTAAGCTCGACCGCGGTGTTAACTTTGTTTACATTTTGGCCGCCCGCCCCTCCTGATTTCGTGAATTTCCAAACTAGATCTGATTCTTTCATCTCAATTGCATCGTGACCATCGGGAATGATTGGCAAAACTTCAACCAGAGCAAACGAGGTCTGTCTCAGGTTATCAGCGTTGAACGGACTGAGTCTGACCAGTCGATGCGTACCTCGTTCTCGTTTGAGTAAGCCATAGGCGTAAGGGACGTTCAGCTCGTACTCAACCTGTTTAATTCCGGCTTCTTCACCAGGAATTTCTGAGATCAAGTTATATTTCCAATCTTTGCGTTCAAAATACTTAGTGAACATTCTCTTCAAAACGTGAGCCCAGTCCATGGCTTCTGTTCCACCTTGTCCAGGATGAATAGAAAAATAACAGCCCATCTTGTCGTATGGTCCGCTCAGATACTGCTTGATTTCGAAACGTTTAATGGTTTTACCGAATTGTTTAAGTAATTGAGCTGTTTCTTGAATTAGGCTGGAGTCATCAGGATTTTCGTTAGTTAGTTCATTGCTGGCGCGGCTGTCATCAAGCAGCCGCGCCAGCAATTGATAATCTTCAATTTCTTCTTTGATCAGCGCGATTTCGCGCATGGTATCCTGAGCTTTGGACGACTGCCAAAAATCCGGCGCTAAAGTTAATTTTTCTAGCTCTGCCACCTCACTTTGTTTCGCTGTCAAATCAACTTGATCAAGAAACTGTTGTGCTTTAGTCATCAGATGTTCTAGTGATTGTGTTGAGTCAGACATACTGAGTTATTGTAGCGTACTTTTGGTTGAGATCGATGGTGTTTGGCAGGAACTTACTCGGACCCAATTAGTTCGAGCTGGGGAGTAAGTTGGATGAGCTGATCTTGATTAAGTTGAAAGGGCAACCGTTGGTCTCCAAAAACCACTTGATAGGGAACGTTGTCTAAACCCGATTGTTTAATGATTTTCAACTGTTCAAAATTGCGTTGGTCAAGAGTAAACACAAGTTGTGTTGCAGTTTGAGACCTGGCAGGTGTGGTCACCAGCCAACCAATCTGAACTGAATTTTTTTGACCGGCGAGTGAAAGAGGTGTGGAGTCATAAGCGACGGGTGAGCCGTTAACTAAGACGCTGTTGAGTTTGAAATAACTTGGCACAACTACGCGCATATAGTTGACATACAGACCTTGATTTTTTTCTTGGTCCAAAGTGGCTTGATTATCAAGAATAATTTCAATCGTTAGCGAATCGGGAGAAAGAGTAACAGTTACTTGGCGCTCTACCCACTGATTGACTTTGTTAATTCCCACATTTGACTCAATCAAACCAATTAGAGGAATTTCATTTGCATTGGTTAGCCACTCACCAGAAAAACTCAGTTGTGTGAGTTTTTCTTGGATTTGAGGCTGCGTGGAGTAAATCAGAATATTTTTAGCTTGAAGCTGACCCAGCATTGTTCGAACAAATTCAATGGTTTGATCTTGATCAAGCTGAAAAATTCGAGCTAGCGCCTGGTTTTTTGCTTGGGTGAGTAGGTGAACTTTTTGCCGACTGCCAGGGAAAAACTCGTTTGGTCTGTCTTGAAGTAAGTCGTCAACTGTGTCTGCGGAAAGAGAAAAACTATAGTCAGGCAGATTAATTGTGCCAATTACATCAAGAATGCTGGCGAAAAATTGGGAGTTAATGGCGATCACTCCATCAAGCTTGGTGCGCTTGGTTTCCTCGATAAAGAACTGAACTTGCTGGGCGGCTGAGGGAAACTCAGCCGCCCAGTTGGCATCGGGCAAACGCCAGCCTTTGCCGCCGCTCAGGTACTCTTTAACACCTGGTGGCGGCTCAATGTATCCTGACCACTGCCCATCGGCATCGTACACATCTTCGATGATTAGCTCGGTTATTTGTTGATTCTCAATTCTAACTAGGGCATATGAGCCCATAAATCCACCACTGGATCGAAGCTCGTTGCTGTTTTGCATCATTACCAGCCACTGTTGGGGTCTGTCGAGGGTGCTAATGAAGGAATCAAGCAAATAATAGTATTGTAGCCACTGTTTTACTTCGTCAGGTTGAACGAATACGGACATAATCCGAGTGTGTTGATAGTTTTTTTCGATCACACCCACCTTTTGATTTATTTCTGGCCAACGATTAAGCAAGGGGGACAAATCGTAGACAACAGAAGATTCTTGTGGCTTTGAGTAAGTTTGAGCAAGATCTTTGCCGAGTGCTTGCAGCTGAAAACCGGCAAGTAAGACACGAAAATCATTGAAAAAAATGATGCCAAGGCTAACAACAGCAACTATGAAAACAACAAACAATTTATTCACAATGGTAATAACATACTTTGCTTCGGCAAAACTGACAAGTCAGGGTTGAAGTCAGGGTAAAAGCTCGACGCCGGTGATTGAGTCACCAATTTCCAGGCTTTCTACTATCTCCATTCCTTCAGTTACTTGACCAAACACAGCGTGTTTGCCATCGAGATGTGGCTGGGGACCGTAGGTAATGAAGATTTGACTACCACCAGTATTAGGACCGGAGTTAGCCATAGATAAGATTCCGGCCTTATCGTGTTTGAGATCGGGATGAAACTCATCAGCAATGGTGTATCCAGGTCCACCTGTTCCCCACAGCGGTTTTTGGGTTTCATCTTTTGTCAGTGGATCACCCACTTGAGCCATAAAGTCCGGAATTATGCGATGGAACACAATCCCTTGATAAAATCCTTCTTTAGCTAAGGTTAAAAAGTTGAGAGTTGTAAGCGGGGTTTTTTCGCGGAGCAGCTCAACAGTGAAGTTGCCCTTGGTAGTTTGGATTATTACTTTATTTGCATCAATGGGTGCAAAATCTGCTAATGTTTTCATAGTAACCCCTTTAACTTCAGGTTCTGGTTGTGCTGGCTGCTCAGTGTTTTCCTGAAGATTAATTTCTACGTCAGATAGTTTGATTCCAGGGTCAACTGATTCTGGTTTTTGAGTGGTACAGCCACTCAAAAACCCAGCTACTAATACTATTAAAAGAGAAAATATGGTTTTTTTCATAACTGGGATAGTCTCTTCGATCAACTCAGTTTTGTCAACGTCGAATTTAGGATTCAACGTGTTAAAATCAATTAGTGAGTAAAATCAAGCTGATTCTTCTTCATGGTTGGGCGGTTGATAAAGAAAATCGGCAAAAGTGGCAGCCGCTGATCAAGCGGCTGCAACAAGAGGAAATTGAAGCAGAGTTTTTGCCCCTTCCCGGACTTTCACAACCATTAGATCAAGTTTGGACACTCAACGATTACGCACAATGGGTAATTAAGCAGTTGTCTGATCAGCCAGTCAGCTTACTTGGTCACTCTTTTGGTGGACAGCTGGCAATCCGGTTGGCTGCTCAATATCCAGAAAAATTTAATTGCTTAGTCTTAATTGATAGCAGTGGGATTCGTGATCACTCACTAGGCAAACGCATCAAAAGAGTGGGATTTGCATCGTTGGCAAAATTAGGCAAGATCTTCACCAAGAGCGATTTGGCGCGAAAATTACTGTATAAAGTCGCTGGAGAAAAAGATTACTTGCAGGCTGATTTAATTTTGCGTCAGACTATGGCAAATTTGATTACGACCGATATCCAAGACGATGCTAGTCGGATTCAGTTGCCGACTTTAATTATTTGGGGCGAAAATGATCGGGTTACTCCCCTGTGGATGGGTCAACGCTTGGCTCGCCTGATCAAAAATGCTCGATTTGAGATTATTTCTCAAGCTCGCCACTCACCTCACTTTACGCATTCAGATGAAGTTGTGCGAATTATTGTGCAAAATTTAGTTCGATAAACTGTAGGCGTGCAGAGTGATTGTTTAAAAAAATTTCTTGTCAGTAGCTGGTTAGGGTCTTCTTAGTTTATAATCACTTTGTGAAGACTTTAACTCTTGTGTTTCTTATTGTTGCAAGCTTTGGAATCAGGTTTGTTCGTTGGTTGGCTTGGTTTCAGCAAAAAGAGTATCGATTTGATCGACTGTGGTTGTTTGTCATTAGCCCTGAGGGAATGGCTGAATTATTTCGACTCATTCCCCAAAAAAATGATTTCTCTAAAACAGGATTGAAAAGACCCCAAAAAACACCGCGGATTATTGTTACAGCTTTATTAAGCGTGTGTTTAATTGCGCTGATTTTTTATCTTGCAGCAATTCGCGGTTGTGCGACTCTGCTAGTGGTTATATTGTTAGTTTATCTGTTGCTCCCAGGAATTATGTTTTTGGTGAACCTGTCGGCAATGTTGGTCAAACATTTTGTGACTCAATATTATTTGCAACAGGCTCGACAGTTAATTAGAAAGTACCGTCCTCAAATTATTGGCATTACTGGATCTTATGGTAAAACTACAACTAAGTTATTGTTAGCTCGCGTGTTAGCGAGTAAAGCGCCGGTTTTTACAACTCCGGCTTCGTACAACACCAAGTACTCTGTTGCCAAATCGATTTGTGATAAATATCGGGGAGAAAAGTTGGTGGTTTTGGAGTATGGCGCATATACGCGGGGAGAAATTGAGCAGTTAGCCAATTTCTTTCCTCCTTCGATCGCGATTATCACTGGATTATCAGAGCAGCACCTCGGTTTGTTTGGTTCACTCGAAAAAATAATTCTGGCTAAGGCTGAATTAATTAAAGCGTTGCCGAAAAACGCATCAGTTTATGTCAATGCTAGTGATCCAGGGGCGGATCAAATCTTTATTGCCGGCCGGAACCTTCATCCGGCCGGCCAGAGTCTGAAACGAGTGGGATATGGAATTGGCGATGACGGAGAGTGGCAGTTTGCCACGCAAAAAGATGGCTTTATTCAAATTATGCTTGGGCAGAAAAAATACTTAACCCAAATTTGGGGTGGGCATTATGTAACCCAATTATCAGCAGTATTTTTGTTAGCAACGACGTTGGGGATTGAACCAGATCAAATCGCCCAAGTCTTGAGAGATTTTAAACCTAGTACCAACTTTATTCGGCGCTACCAGCTCGAAAGTGGTGTGGTAATAATTGATGATGGGGGTACTAGCAATCCTACGGGCTTTGAGACAGCTTTGGGTTTGATTAGCTCACTTCCTGCAACTAGAAAAATATTATTGACAGCTGGAATCGTCGATTTGGGTCAGAGATCGGCTGAAATTCACCAAAATTTGGCTCGTGCAGCTGGCAGATCGGTCAGTGAAGTTTGGTACTTAGGAGAGATTGGCAAATCAGAGTTTATTAATGAACTTGGTCAGCGAATCGTTCATCAGCGGGATCAGATTAAACTGAGAATCAAACAACTGACTAAGGAGGATCTGTTATTAGTAGAGGGGAGAATGCCAAAATGGTTGAAACTCTAACCAAACCTATATTTGGTTCACTTGGATCAAATTATTCAGCGAACTTCGCTTTTCAAGCTTTATGGAGTTGGGTGAGTGCTGATCAAAATCAAGTTGAGAAGTTGAAGCATGCCCTAACTACAATTTGGCCAGGGAAAGACATTGTTTTAACTGCCAAAGGACGTGACGGTCTTGAGTTAGCTCTCCGGGGTTTGGACATCGACGTAGGTGAGTGGGTGTTGACCCAAGCTTTTAGCTGTGTAGCTGTCGAAGAAGCAATTAACAGGGCTGGCGCGCGGCCGGCATATTATGACTTATCGGAGAAATCTCTTACTCCCAGCGTTGAGACATTAGAAGTCGCGCGCCAAAAAATTCTGGAACAAGGTGTTCTACCCCAACAAGTCAAAGGTTTAATTCTCCAATTTACGCTTGGAGCTGTACCTGCCGAACTGGATAAAATTATCCTTTGGGCAAACCAGCACAAACTAAAGCTTGTTGCTGATTTGGCTCAAGCTGCTGGAGCTAGTGACCAGCAAGGAGCTTCATTAGGATTGGATGCTGATGCAGTCGTGCTCTCGTTTGGCAGAGATAAAGTTTTGGACGCGGTCAATGGTGGAGTAGTGATATTCAGCAAGCAACAGAAAAATAATCTGGAGAAGTATTTAGAGACTGACCGCAGCTTATTTAGTGAGTTTAAAGATGCCAGCTATCCAGTTTTGAGTTGGTTGGTGCGGCAAACCTTTAGTTTTGGAATTGGCAAGTTGCTAATCAAGTTGTTTAAGCTGAGTGGTTGGTGGAGTTCGCCGGTTGTGGCTGACCACAACCGGCCCCACAGCCTCTCACCATTCCACTCTGAGCTAGTTTTAAAGCGTCTCACTACTTGGAAAAATGAGCTGAAGCATCGCCGCGAGATCGCCCAAATTTATCATCAGAAATTAAGTCAGTACGCGCCGATTACCGATCGGGAAATTGAGTTGGGTACAAATCTACGCTACCCAATTTTGGTCGATAACCCGAACAAACTGTTGAGTTATTTGGAAAAAAGCAATGTTTATATTTCTGATCGTTGGTATCGCTCACCAGTTGACTCTGGTTCGCTCAACCGGCCAACAGTTTATACTCCTGGTTTGTGTTCTCAGGCTGAAGCATTAGCAAAACATATGATCAATCTACCAACTCATATAAACATCAGTCCCTTACAAGCACATCAGCTAGCTGAACTAATTCAGTCTTTTCTGGCAAATCGTTGACGGTATATCCACTTTCTATTCCAAACATGAAGTCATCCAACGTTGCAATTCCAAGCACAAGTGCGGCCAAGTATTCATTCAGCAGTTGTCCATCTCCACCATTTTCCCTAACATACTTCAAAAGATAGGCATACGAATACACTTCTCGTTCTGATCTAATTAAATTTTCGCTGTTCATGACTATTTCAATTGTTGGTATGATAGGCATGAATGATGAAGATTAGCAATGACCTATCTAAAACGCAGTGGGAAGCAGAAGTGGCAGAGTTTGGTGAAGCCAACTTCCTCCAAAGCTGGAATTGGGGTGAGTTTCAGCTGAGTTTGGGCAAAACTGTAGTGCGCTTGGCCTGGCAAGAACAAGAGACCGGCAAATATGTTGCTTTAACTCAAGCAGTGGTAGAAAAAGCCAGGCGCGGCGGTTACTTAGCCGTGGCTGGCGGACCTTTAATCGATTGGCAGAATCTGGAATTGGTTAAGGAAGTTTTTCAAGCTTTGCGAATCATTGCACAGGAAAATCGATGCTGGTTTGTGCGGTTTCGCCCACAAGCAGTGCTTGAGCAAGATAGTGAAAATTTGGCACAGTATCGCGTTCCTTCGCTCAAACAGAATACCGTCAAGATGATTGGCGGCTGTCAGGCGCCGATGCACCTGACAGCCGACCTAACCCTTCAACTTGATTTAAGCTCGCCTGAAGAAGAACTGTTGGCAAACATGCGGAAGAACCATCGCCAAAGCATCAATAAAGCAGCTAAGTTAGGCATAACCACTCGAATTAGTCACGATATTGGTGAAATTCCGGCTTTTTATCAGGCTCAACAGCTACTGGCCAAGCGTCATGGTTTTGTGCCTTTTTCTCAAGAATTTCTGACTAAGCAATTTGCAGCTTTTAGTGCTGATAATCAAGTAGCACTAATTCATGCGGAGTATCAATCTCAACTTTTGGCCACTGCTTTTGTGATTTTTTATAATTATGAAGCAGTTTATCATTATGGAGTTTCGACAGAATTAAATCAGCAATTGCCAGGCAGTTATGCCAGCCAGTGGCGGGCAATCCAAGAAGCGAAGGCGAGAGGGTGCAAGCGATATAATTTTTGGGGTGTGGCACCCCTTGATCAGCCACACCATCGTTTTGCCGGAGTAGGTTTATTTAAACGTGGGTTTGGAGGGCGGGAAGTCGGCTACCTTCCCGCCCAGGACATTGTCATCGACCAGCGTTATTACTTGACCCGTATTTTCGAAATTGGGCGGAAAAAATTACGTAAGCTTTAAATTTATTTTCGGGAAATTTGGTAACTGGGCAATCTTTCGAGAAAGATTGCCGCTACATCTTCAACGATAAATTGTTGGAATTCTTGATAAATTGCTAATCTTTCACTTGCGTCAAGAGTCTGCCTACCTTTTTCCAGCAAGGTGTCAATGCGGGTGTTTTTGTAATTTGAAAAATTTCCAGGCTGACCAGAATGCCACAGCTCATATTGATCTGGATCTTTGGGAGCAGTTTGACCAATTAAGATTAGATCAAACTCACTAGTACTAGGAAAATTACTGATTCGCAGATTTATTTCGATCGCAAGGTTGTTACACAACTCTTTTTCTTTGATCGAGTTATCAGTTTGACATTTAGCTACCGCAAGTCGCCCCAACTCTTCCCATTCGTTTTTGAAGGTTTCAGCTTGGGGGGTGAACAAAGTAGTTGTCACAAAAGTCAAGGAGAGTTTTTCTCTGGGTAACTCCTCAAGTAGTCGCTCAACCGCGCGATCTAAGTCTTTTTCATAGGTTTTTATTCCCGCCAAACTGACCCAGGAGCTGTTACTGATTGGGCTGAATGCCCGATACTCTGGCGCAGGTTTGGTAATGGCATAAGCCAAGGCTAACCGGACGTTTTTGGTAAAGAAGGAACGGGTGTGATTGAAGAAAATTGCTGAGTATTGGTCTGGATTAATTTTGGCTGTAATTGCGACGTTGTCCCACTGCATAAGTGGCCAGACTTGAGCCAAGTCTGGCAACACATCAACTTCACCCTTTTTAAAGGCTTCAGTCGCTAGTTTTTCAGTCATGTAGAATCGGTAAATTAATCTTTCTTCGGCCGAATCAAGTCTGATCTCTTTCAAAAATCGATCATTGGTTTTGAGTTGGTAATCGCTGATGTGATAGGGACCGAGACCGATCAAGGTAGGTTTTTTGATAATGCCCCAGCGAGTCAGTTGTCCTTCTTTAAATAATGGGGCAGCTACAGTACTGGGGAAAGGGCTGTACGGTGCAGGTAGCTTAAACACAATATCATTCTTAGTGATGATTGTCTCAAGATTGGGAAATTGATAGGAAATCTCATCAGTTTTCAGCAGATCGCCGTTTTGCCAATATTGGTTCTCGCGGATGAGAAAACGATAAGCAGTGCCTTCTTGTTCGACTGTCCAGCGTTCCGCGAGCATGGGCGAGACTGAGTTATCGGTTTCGATCTTTGTCAATCCAACTGAGATTTTTTCGGAGATTTCGTTAGGTAGAGTTTGGAGGGTGTATTGACCAATTAAGCCGACATACTTGGTGGTTTTGCTCTCCAGATTTTGTAAAATCTGAGGCAAAACCACAGAAAAGATAGCAATCGCTGCCACCAAAGTTACAGTAAACAACACACCATACTTCTTGATATAGGCCACCAAGTACCAGTAAATTTTACGCATAACTTAGTTCATCAAAGCCGCCAACGAAAACACCACGAACAACAGCACGCAAAGAATGGTGAGGTAGAAAATCAATTTTTCCACACCCCTTTTGGTGTGGTAGGTTTCGCCGCCGCCGCCCCAAGTAGCTCCAAGTCCGGTTCCTTGGGCTTGAAGTAAAATCAGGGTAACAATCAAGATCGCAAGCAATATTTGACCGATGTTAATGAAATTCAACATATGATTACTCCATTTTACACTATTTAATGAGCTATCTCCTGGTGCCTGTTTTCTCTGATGACTGTGACAGTGACTGTGCCTGGGTAAGTGAGTTTTTCTTTCACTTCGTCGCGAATTTTACGGCTGATAACCATCACGTCGTCATCCTTAGATTGCTCTGGTTTGAGTAAGACGCGTACCTCTCGACCTGCTTGAATTGCATAAGCTTGCTTGACTTCAGGATAGCTTTGAGCAATGTCTTCCAAATTCTTCAACCTGGTGACATACTCATCATAATTCTCATATCGGGCGCCAGGTCTCGATCCAGAAATCGCATCGGCGATGTAAACCACCATCTGTTCTGGTCCAGAAAATGATTCATCTTCATGATGTTGTGAAATACAGTCAAGCACTGGTTGAGGCATGCCATATTTTTTGGCAATTTTCAGTCCCAGCTCTACGTGACTACCTTCAGCTTCGTCAGATACTTTGCCGATGTCGTGGAGTAAACAACCCAGCTTGACAGTGTTGACATCTAGTCCTAGCTCGCTGGCTAGTTTGGCTCCAATTTTTGTTTCTTCAAGAGTGTGGGTTATTAAGCTCTGACCATAAGAAAAACGATACTTGAACTTACCAATCATACGCATTAACTCAACAGGTAGGTTGTATACACCCAAGTCGTGACAAAGCTTTTTACCTGCTTCGAAGACAATTTTGTCAATTTCTTGTTTGACTTTGGCCACAGTTTCTTCAATCCGACTTGGTTGAATGCGACCGTCTTTAATCAATCGCTCCAGCGAAATCCGGGCAATTTCTCTGCGCACTGGATCAAAACAAGACAGGCGTACCTCAGTGGGTGAGACGTCAAGATCAACGTCTACGCCAGTTTCGTGTTCGAAAGAATTGATATTCTTTCCGCCCTTACCGATGATCTTGCCCTTTGTCTCTTCGTTTGGTAGCTGAACAAGTGACACGGTGTATTCTGGTACATACTCAGTCGCGCCATGGAACATGGCGTTAACCAAAATCTCTTTACTTTTTTCTTCAGCTTCTGCTTGGGCTTCTTCTTGTTTCTGCCTGATGAATTGAGCCATCTCTTTTTTGAGAGATTTTTCCAGTTCAGCCATTAGCTGTTGTTTGGCTTCATCAGTGGTCAAGCTGGCTACACCCTCAAGTTTGGCTAGCGCTTTTCTTCTCAGCTCTTCTAATTCGAGCTTAACGTTGTTCAGTTGATCCTGTTTTTTATCCAGTTCGCCCTCACGCACACTCAGGCTTTCGAGGCGCAAATCAATCCTATCTAACTTTTTTTCTAACGAGCGTTGCTGCTCTTCGATCTGTTTGGTGAGCAAGCGGGCTTGCTCTTCTGCCTGGCTACGAACCGAAAGCGCCTCAGTACGAGCCTCAACAATAATTTCGCGTGCTTTGGCTTGAGCTTCTCTGAAGGCAACCTCATCTATTGCTGCAGTTTTAATTACTGCTGGAGCTGGAGGAGTAGGTGAAGGAGCGGCAATGGAAGGTTGGACTGGTTTGACCAGTTGAGGGGGTTTTTTGAGTGGAGCATGACTTGCGGGTTTTCCATGAGGAGCGCGGATAGAAACATCTTTATTGAAAAGTGTTGATAAATTACTGAAAAATGACATATATACTTCTTTCTAAATCGCAGAGAAATCACTAACCGCGGGAAAAATAAATTCGTTTGGGTTGCTTGGTTTGGCTGCACAAATGGCAGCTCTTAATCCAAGCAACCACCAAGTAAATGCAACTTTAGACAAATAGTAGCTAAGTTCTGCACATTGGTCATGTTATACAAACTGATTTTTCCTCAAGTGTTATCTATACGATGTTGTTACGACTTACGCCGTCGATTATAACCGCACGCAACTAAAGCGTCAATTGCAGTTGCGACTCATGTTGTAAGTATTTTATTCTTTTTTTGGAGGCTCACTTGGCTTAATTGCTTGCCAAATTTCTTTTTTGAGTTGTTCGACTAACGTCGGATTTTCACTTAGATAAGTTTTGACAGCTTCCCTTCCTTGGGCAAGAGTCGAATCTTGGTACTTGAAAAAACTGCCAGATTTGACAATCACCCCAGTTTGCACACCCAAGTCAACGACATCGCCCAAAATCGAGATACCATTATCATCCATATCGAACTCAGCCATTTGGAACGGTGGAGCAACTTTATTCTTTTTGACTTTAACGCGGTGGCGAGTACCGATGACTTTTTCTCCTTCTTGGATATTGGCAATTTTGCGCACGTCCAAACGGATTGATGCATAGAACTTTAGGGCGTTGCCACCCGTGGTGGTTTCTGGATTACCAAACATTACCCCAATTTTCATCCGGATTTGATTGGTGAAAATCACCAAAGTCTTGGTTTTATTGATGGTGGCGGCCAGCTTGCGCATCGCTTGAGACATCAAGCGAGCTTGTTTTCCGACTTGACTGTCGCCCATCTCGCCCTCGATCTCAGATTTTGGTACCAAGGCCGCCACCGAGTCGATCACCACGATATCAACTCCGCCAGAGCGAATCAGTGTCTCAGCAATTTCAAGAGCTTGTTCGCCATAATCTGGCTGAGAGATTAACAGAGCATCGAGATTCACACCAATATTTTGAGCGCGTAAGGGATCGAGAGCATGCTCGACATCAATAAAAGCCGCAGTGCCGCCTTTCTTTTGTACCTCGGCAATGGCGTGGAGACACAGGGTGGTTTTACCGGAAGCTTCGGGTCCATAAATCTCGACAATTCTCCCTTTGGGATATCCTCCAACACCCAACGCCAGATTTAAAGCTAAAGAACCAGTTGAAATAACTGGAATCTGACCCAACTCTTTGAGTGAGTTTCCCATGCGCATAATCGAGCCCTTGCCGTAATCTTTTTCAATCTGTTGAATGGCAATCTCAACGGCTTGATTCCTCCCCTCCATTTCTTTACTAATTGGAGCTTTTTTCTCAGATTCCTCTGTGGTTTTACTCTTGGTTTTGTTCATAGACACTCCTTTGTTGATATAGTGCTTTATATACGTGAAAGTACTTTAACTGTCAATTCTTACATTTATCTGTATTTTCGGTGGTGTAGAATATCGCTACGGGGAGTAGTTCAGCCCGCCTGCAACGCTATGCGTAGCATTGCGGGCAGGATGGCTAGAATGTCCCGCCAGCGGCGGGATAGTCGCAAACGCACAAGTATTTTAATTAGTGATTGAAGAACCTGCGACCGCTTGCGTTATAATTAATAGTAATACGGGGAGTAGTTCAGATGGCTAGAATGCTCGCATGGGGTGCGAGTGGTCGCAGGTTCGAGTCCTGTCTCCCCGACAGAGCGAAGTGATGGAGGGGAGAACAAGGCGAGAAGTTTATCCCGCTAAGCGGGAAGTCCTGTCTCCCCGACAGAAAAAAGCACTCGTTGTCTGTTTATCTAGACTTACCGTTGTATTTGGTTGTATAGTAGCGCCCATATGCTGTCTTCGTTAATTGATCCCCTGATTAAGTTGCTTCATCAATTGGCTGGAGTAGTGCCATTACCTGTGTTTACGTTTGTGGGGGCGCTGATTGAAGAAATTGTGGCGCCGATCCCGTCACCGATTGTCATGACCCTGGCAGGGTCGATGGCTGCCTCTTTGGGCGCGTCTTGGATCTATCTGGGATGGTTGGCGCTGATCGGCGCTGTGGGTAAAACCATTGGTAGTTACATTGTTTATGTGATTGCAGACAAAGGTGAAGATCTAATAATGATCAAGTTTGGCAAGTACATTGGTCTTACCCATCGTGAAGTAGAAACAATCAGCAAGCATCTAAATCACGGCTGGCGCGACGAAATTGTCATTTTTCTGCTGAGAGCAGTGCCGATCATGCCCACTGCGCCTGTTTCAATTGTGTGTGGCATGATCAAGGTCAGGTTGGCGACGTATTTATCTGCCACCTTTTTTGGCACCTTGGTCAGAAATATTTTTTATCTTTATCTTGGGTTTACCAGCGTGGGAGCGCTTGAGTCGCTCAACGAAGGGATTGATAGTATGGAGAAATTTGGCTATATAATTCTCTTAGGGTTGATCGCACTCCTTTTTGGTTATATTTATTACCAAAAGAAAAAAAATGCTGGTATGAATTTTCTTGAGAAAAAGACAAAAGTAAATTAGTGTTATATATAAGTGATAGAGTAGAGGAAATTAATATGAAAAGTGAAAAAGACATGAGTGTTCAGATAATTACCGAGCTTAAAGAACATGAGAAAGCTGAGATCCTAGAGGCTCAAGCTGAATGGGGGCAGTTCATTGTGGATTTAGGTCAGCTTGATAGTGATGGTTCTGCCAAAGAATTAATTATTTCGGAAGGAATAACGGGCCTGAAGGCTTTATATGCTTTTGAGTTTGCTCCAGTGGTGTTCAAACCTACCAAATCTTCTAGTTTTCGACCAGAGCCTCAGGGCGCATTGTCCTATTTTATTGGCAACCGTGATCAAGAGGGCTTCGTTTCAGGTGACCATGGGTTTGCTACTGGGGGACATTTCACTGCAGTCCGGTTTGATAATCAAGTTTGGCAAAAAACAAGTGAAAATGTGATCACAGTTGGTGGACATTA
>CAZZBW010000011.1:0-4697 GCA_964653045.1 uncultured Pseudomonadales bacterium
GACGGGGGAGCGCACAACCGGTGGAGCATGTGGTTTAATTCGATACAAAGCGAAAAACCTTACCTGGGTTTGACATGTACCTGCACGGCTTTGGAAACATAGCCTTCTTCGAGAGTGGTACACAGGTGATGCATGGCTGTCGTCAGCTCGTGTCGTGAGACGTCCACTTAAGTGTGGTAACGAGCGCAACCCTTATCTTGTGTTATATGTATCACGAGAGACGGTCCCGATTATATCGGGAAGGAAGGAGAGGACGACGTCAAGTCAGCACGTCCCTTACATCCAGGGCAACACACATCCTACAATGGAGCCGACAACGGGTAGCGACGGGGTAACCCCGAGCCAATCCTCATAAACGGCTCCTCAGTTCAGATTGAGGGCTGCAATTCGCCCTCATGAAGTCGGAATCGGTAGTAATCGCAAATCAGCAGGTTGCGGTGAATACGTTCTCGCTCCTTGTACACACTGCCCGTCAAGCCAGCAAAGTCAGCAGCGCCCGAAGCGGGTGTTCGGAACCGCAAGGACCGACCCTTCTACGGCGAGGTTGGCGATGAGGACTAAGTCGTAACAAGGTATCCGTACTGGAAGGTGCGGATGGATCACCTCCTTTCTAAGGAGTACTAGGTTCAAGGCACTCACGCCCTTGTATTCCTCTCTGAGGTAACTCAGAGAAAAACCATCAAGTCCCGTGGTCACCATACCCGGGCTTGACTGTGGACACTACCACCATGTTTGGATCAAAACTTTTCAACTGTCTGTCTATAATTTTTCAATACTCGCCTTAACAACGAGTGATTTTGGCGCATATGAATTATGTGACTGTCCATTATGCAATCGCCCTTGACTAATCGAGGGCTTTTTTTTAGCATATGCTCATGATTAATTTCGACAAACTCACTACTAAAGCGGCTGAAGCAATTCAAGGAGCAATGGAGCTGACTGCAGAGCTCAAAAACCCAGAAATTACTCCGTGGCACTTGCTGCTGGTGCTAGTTAAACAACCTGGTGGAGTAGTTGGCTCGGTCCTTCAATCTCTTGATCAAAACATTGAAGATATTGCTAGCAAAATCCAACAGGAACTGGTTAAGTTGTCTCAGGTCAGCGCGCCGACACAGGCGAGGATTTCCACTGAACTAAATAAAGTGTTGACCAATGCCGAGTCCGAAGTCGGCGCGCTCAAAGATGAATACATCAGTACCGAACATTTGTTTTTGGCCATGCTTGACGAAAAAGCAATTGCTCAAGTATTAGGAATTAATAAAGATCGGGTTAAAAAAACATTGACCAAAGTCCGCGGCAATCAAAAAGTCACTTCGCGTGACCCTGAAGGCACCTACCAAGTTCTGCAAAAATATGCCCAGAACCTTAATCAGCTAGCACAAAAGGGCAAAATTGATCCTGTCATCGGTCGCGACGAAGAAATTCGTCGCGTTACTCAAATTTTGTCCAGAAGAACCAAAAATAACCCGGTGCTAGTTGGTGAACCAGGCACTGGAAAGACCGCGATTGTCGAAGGCTTAGCCAAAAAAATCGTTGACGGGGACGTGCCAGAGATATTAAAAAATAAGCAGATTATCGCTCTGGACATGGGTGCCTTGATAGCGGGCACTAAGTACCGCGGTGAGTTTGAAGACCGGCTCAAGGCCGTGATCAAAGAAGTAGAAAGCGCCGATGGTCAAATTATCTTGTTTATTGACGAACTGCACACCATCGTTGGCTCTGGAGCGCAAGAAGGCGCAACCGACGCGGGTAACTTACTTAAACCCAGTCTTGCCCGCGGTACTCTCAGAACCATTGGCGCCACCACTCTCAAGGAGTACCGCAAGTACATTGAAAAAGACGCGGCGCTCGAGCGCCGATTTCAACCGGTGATGGTGGAAGAACCGTCACCAGAAGATGCGATTTCAATTTTGCGCGGAATCAAAGAAAAGTATGAAGCCCATCATGGCGTCCGCATTCAAGATAACGCGTTGGTTGCGGCTGTTGAACTCTCAAAGAGATATATTTCTGACCGCTTTCTCCCAGACAAAGCCATTGATCTGATTGATGAGGCGGCTTCTGCTGTGCGGATGGCGATCGAGAGCAAGCCGGCTGAGCTGGATAAACTCGAACGCAAAATTCGCCAACTGGAAATTGAGAAGGAAGCGCTAAAGAAAGAAAAAGACGCCCAAGCCAAACACAGATTGGAAGAAATTGGCAAAACTTTGGCTGAGCTGAACGAAGAGTATCGTGGATTAGAACAGCACTGGCGCAATGAGAAAAAAATTATTGAAACTATCAAACAAGCTGGTCAAAAGTTAGACGCGCTCAGAGAAGCGGCAATCCAAGCCGAGCGCGAACTCAACTTGCAAAAAGTGGCTGAGATTAATTACGGCCAGATCCCAGAGCTACAAAAAGAGATTACGACTGCCCAAGCCGAGTTGGCGAAACTTCAAAAAGATAAGCAAATCTTGCGCGAAGAAGTGGGGGAGCAAGATATTGCTCAAGTAGTCTCGCGCTGGACGGGTATACCGGCACAGAAATTGTTGGCCACAGAGGGTCAGAAACTGACCAACATGGAAGAAATTCTCGCCCAAAGAATCGTAGGACAAAAAGAGGCAGTAATGGCGGTGGCGCGCGCCGTCCGGCGCGCGCGAGCAGGGATTGGCGATCAAGATCGTCCCTTGGGTTCATTCATATTCCTCGGACCAACTGGTGTGGGGAAAACTGAGTTAGCTAAAGCTCTAGCTGAGTTTATGTTCAATGACGAGCGGCTGTTGGTCAGAATCGATATGAGTGAGTACATGGAGCAACACTCGGTGGCTCGCCTGATTGGCTCGCCTCCTGGTTACGTCGGTTATGAAGAAGGCGGCCAGCTGACTGAAGCTGTCCGCCGCCATCCTTACACAATTATTCTCCTAGACGAGATCGAGAAAGCTCACCACGACGTGTTTAATGTTCTCCTCCAAGTCTTGGACGATGGAAGATTGACAGATAGTAAGGGCAGGACGGTTAATTTCAAAAATACTTTAATTATCATGACTTCCAACCTGGCCAGTCAAACGATTGCTGAGCTCGTTGGTCAACCAGAAAAGCAACGTCAAGCGGTTGAACAAGAGTTGCACCGCGCTTTTCGTCCAGAATTTCTTAACCGCCTTGACGAAGTGATTATCTTTCAGCCATTAGCCGAGTCAGAAATTGCCCAGATTGTGGAGCTGCAGCTCCACAATCTCCAACAAGAACTTGCAGAAAAAGGAATTACACTAAAAATCGATCAAGAAGTAATCACTCACCTAGCCAAAACTGGTTTCGATCCAGTTTTTGGCGCCAGACCTCTGAAAAGACAGATCCAAAATCTACTCCTCGATCAGCTTGCCAGCTTGATTATCGAAGAAAAACTCAGCGAAGACAAAACCGTCAACGCCAAACTCAAGCAAGGCAAAATTGTGTTAGAATAATGATCTGGTTTTGGGTGTGTAGCTCAGTTGGTTAAAGCGTCCCGCTAAGCGGGAAGGTCCGTAGGTTACACGCCAGCACAATAACATTTTGATTTGGGTGTGTAGCTCAGTTGGTTAAAGCGTCCCGCTAAGCGGGAAGGTCCGTAGGTTACACGCCAGCACAATAACATTTTGATTTGGGTGTGTAGCTCAGTTGGTTAGAGCGCTATCCTGATAAGATAGAGGTCCTTGGTTCGAGTCCAAGCTCACCCACCCATGTTCGTCACATACATTCTCCAAAGTCAGAAAACTGGCAAATACTATATTGGCTCGACCCAAGATCTGACTAAAAGAATCAAAATCCATAACCAAAACAAAGTTGCTTCAACCAAAAACAAAGGACCTTGGACATTAATTTATACAAAATATTTTATGACTCGCTCAGAAGCATGTCGAAAAGAATTGGAAATCAAGAGCTTTAAGGGTGGGAACAGCTTTCAAAAATTAGTTAAAGCATCTCGCTAAACAAAAATGGTCCAAACCAACTGACTTTCCAATTGCTTTTTAGCAGTCCTGCAGTTAGAATGCTAACTTATGGCAGATGAAAAAAAGAATACTAATGATCTTGTAAAGACAGAAAAACTGAAGAGCGGTGTAATTACTCTGCCGGCTCCTGCGGAGCCGGCGCCCACCAGCCCAATTCAGGTTCTGCCTGTCGTCCCCATCCGTGAGGGCATTCTTTTCCCCAGCACTGAATCGGTCCTAACTTTTGGCAGGCCTATTTCACTCAACGCCCTTCACGATGTCACCGAAAAAAACAATCTAGTTGTACTCGTCACTCAAAAAAAACCAAGTGTTGAAGCTCCACAACCGGCAGATCTCTATCAGTTTGGCACCTTAGCCGCGATCGAGCGCAAAATTAAAACTGGCAAGAGCGTTAATGCATTAGTCAAGGGCATGGGCAGAGTGAAGATTGTCCAATACACTTTAGCAGATAACAAGATCACCGCGGTTGTGGAAACTTGCCCCGATGTCGAAGAAAAATCCGAAGAGCTGACCGCCATGGTCAATCATCTGCAAAAAATCTTCCGTCAAGCTGTGCACATGGGCAAACCAGTGGAATTCTTAAGCTTCATGAAACTGATGAGTGGGGTCACCAACGGCGAACTGACCGATCAAATTGCCAGCACCCTAAACATCACTACACCAGAAAAACAACAGATTTTGGAGACGATCAACGTCAAGGAGAGGGTTCGGATCGTGATTGAGGCGCTGACTCAC
>CAZZBW010000011.1:4707-36874 GCA_964653045.1 uncultured Pseudomonadales bacterium
AAAAAATTTGATAAAAACATGAGAGAAAATATCCTGCGCGAGCGCCTACGCACCATTCAAAAAGAATTGGGCGAGCTGGATGATGAAGAAGAAGTAATCGATGAATATACCAATAAACTAAAAAAAATTAAGCTACCGACAGAAATTAAAACTAAAGTTACCAAAGAAATCAGGCGCTTAAAACAGATGTCACCTAATAATCCCGAGTCTGGCTACGTCCGAACTTGGCTGGATACAGTGTTTGATTTACCATGGGGTAAATTTGATCAAACTACGGTCAACTTGAAACAAGCCGAGAAAGTACTGGCTAAGTCCCATTACGGTCTGGAAGAAGTGAAAGACAGAGTGATCGAGTATATCGCTGTGCTCCAGCTCAAACAAAAAAACTTCACCGCTAAAAAAGATCAAAAATTACCGACAATTTTGTGCTTTGTCGGACCTCCGGGTGTGGGAAAAACCAGCATTGGCCGCTCGATAGCGGCCAGTCTCAAACGCAAGTTTGTCAAAATTTCCCTGGGCGGCATTCGCGACGAAGCTGAGATCAGGGGTCACCGACGCACCTACGTCGGTGCCATGCCTGGCAGAATCATTTCAGGCATCAAGCAAGCCGGAAGCATGAACCCTGTGTTCATGCTTGACGAGATTGATAAATTGGGCGCTGATTTTCGTGGTGACCCATCATCAGCATTACTCGAAGCTCTTGATCCAGAGCAAAATCACACATTCGAGGATCACTATTTAGACATGGCGTTCGATCTTTCTGAAGTAATTTTCATCACCACCGCTAACACCTTGGACACCATTCCTGCAGCGCTGCGAGATCGGCTAGAAGTGATTCGTTACTCAGGTTACACTGAAGAAGAAAAATTCCACATTGCCCAAGACCATTTGGTGGAAAAAGTCATTAAAGCTAATGGTTTGCTCAGCAAACAAATCACGTTTGCCAACGAGTCACTCAAGTACATCATTGCTCGCTTTACTAGAGAGGCGGGAGTCAGAGATCTGGAACGCAACCTTCACAAGATTGCTCGGAAAATTGCCAAAAAGCTAGTCAGTGGCACACAAAAAAATGGCAACTTAAAAATTTCTTCGAAGTTAATTCGCGAGCTGCTTGGACCAGAAATATTTGATATTGAAAATACCGAAGCGCAAGATACTGTGGGCCAGGCCACGGGCCTGGCCTGGACTAGTGTCGGCGGTGACACTTTGTTTATTGAAGTAGCTCTCACTCCGGGAAAGGGCGAAGTCAAGCTGACCGGCAAGCTTGGGGATGTGATGAAAGAATCGGCCCAGACTGCCTTGACTTTCGTCAAGGCCAACGCTAGCAATTATGCTATCGATCCCAAACTCATGCAAGAAACCAACGTTCACATCCATGTTCCCGAAGGCGCCGTCCCCAAGGACGGTCCTTCGGCCGGAGTCACGATTGTCACTGCTATCGTTTCTGCCTTCACCAACATTCCTGTGAAACACGAAGTCGCCATGACTGGTGAAGTCACCCTGCGCGGTCGGGTGTTGCGCATCGGCGGGCTCAAAGAAAAGAGTATTGCTGCCGCGCGAGCAGGGAGCAAGCTCATCTTAATCCCCCAGACTAATGAGCGAGATCTGGAAAAAATTCCGGATTCAGTCAAAAAAATCGTCAAGTTTATTCCAGTTTCGCACGTCGATCAGGTTTTATCCAGAGCACTGACCAAAATCCCGAAGAAATTTAGACTCCAGCAACCTACCAAGAAGTGATAAACTACCAACATGAGCTCGCGCTTCGCTCGAAAAGTGTTGGTTTTGGTGTTGTCTGTGGTTTTTTTAACTGGATGTACCACTGACTTTAAAACACTTTTTCAAAAGCCACCCAAATCAGGTATACAAATTCAAACAGGTGAAACAAAAGCCTCTGTCTTTATTAACTCCCAATTTTTAGATAAAACCCCATTAATCAAAAAGGATCTTAAACCGGGCGAGTATTACATCGAGATTAAACCCGATGACATTGAGCTCGCTCCTTACGAAACTAGCGTCACCCTACGTGACGGATTTCTGAGCGTAATAATTTGGCAACCGGGACGAACACCTGAACAAAGTGGTGGAGTGATTTATGAACTAGAAAAACTATCAGACAAATCTCAAACTGAAGTATCTTTTCGCAGTATTCCCGATGGGGCAATTCTGGAAATTACCGGCCAAGATCAGGCATTTACTCCCACAACAGTCGACAACCTTGAACCGGGAGTCCTAGATTACAAATTATCACTACCGTCATATATCACTCAGGAACATACTGTGGATTTAATTGCGGGACACCGCACTGTTGTGACTGCCAAATTGGCCAAACAGCAAACTGAGCTGATTCCCGAAGCGATTTCAACTCCCACCAGAACTGCCACACCAACCCAACCAGCCACTGTCACCAGCTCCGCTACTGCTTCCCAGAGCGCCTCAACCGCAACACAATCAGCCTCCACTGTCAGCATCCGCTCCACCCAACTATTCATCGATGGGCAAGAAGTACTGCGGGCTCGTTCAGGACCAGGTGTAACTTACGACCAAGTGGGCCTAGTTAAAGTCGGACAAAAATATCCCTTACTCAGCCAGCCGAACGACGGCTGGCTAGAGATTAAATTAGAAAACGGCGCTGCTGCCTGGATCAGCAGCGCCTACGGAAAACTAGAGTAATGACCCATTCGCCAAATCTACCCAAGTACCTTTTTGCACTCCTGCTGATTGTAATAATTGGAAGTTTGTTTAGAACTTTCAATCTAGATCGCAATCCATATGGATTTTTTTGTGATGAAGCTGCTACTGGTTATATCGCTTATAGCTTACTCACAACTGGTAAGGATGATCATGGCGAAAATTGGCCGTTTTTGTTTCGCTCGTTTGGAGAGTATAAAGGCCCAACTTTAATTTACTCCACAATACCATTTGTGAAATTAATGGGATTAAACGAATTGAGCACCCGTTTGCCATCTGCCATATACGGCATATTTTCAATTATCCTCATTTATTTTATTTTTTACTTAAAAAAACAGCCCCTTTTAGGATTATCAGCTGCTTTTTTGCTTGCAATTTCTCCATGGCATATACACTTCAGCCGCATCGCATTTGAAAACGTTGCCTATATTTTTTTCTTATTACTGGGAATATTATTTTGGATAATCCTGACCAAGCAAAAAAAGATTGTTTGGCTGTTTTTAGCCATTTTAAGTTTAGCTGTAAGTTTTTATACGGCTCACGCAGCCAAAATAATCATTCCATTTACAATCCTTGGTCTACTAGTAACCAGTCACAAATTGTTATTTAAAAATTTAAAGATATTAAGTTTTGTCATTATTGCATTATTGATTTTTTTAATTACTTCTTATTTGAATAAAGATCAGTTATTAGCTCGCTTTAACCAGTTTAAGATTGATCGTAGTATTGAGCAAACTATCACAGCATACCTTAGTCACTTTTCATTCCCATATCTATTTGAGAAGGGTGATGCTGGCTATCCCGGTCAATACCTACTTCGTCACTCGGTCCTTGGCATGGGGCAGTTGCACCTCGTGCAACTGCCCCTAATCCTTATTTCAATCTTTGTTCTAAAAAAATACTATTCCAAAAAAACGATATTTTTACTTTTAATTGCAACAGTTATTTACCCAATACCAAGTTTACTTTCTGATGCTTCACTACCCAATGCTTCTCGAAGTTTTTTTGGCCTGATACCACTGACTATTCTGAGTGCAACTGGACTGACTTATGTAATGCAACTCAGTTACAAAAACAGATTTCTGGGTAAAATTTTGGTTTTAAGTATAATCCTTTCTTTTTCCCTGTCGGTCATAGGTCAAATTAATTTACTTAAAGAGTATCCCACTTATTCTTCAGGATACTGGGGCTGGCAGGCAGGACCCAGAGATCTTATTCAATATTTTTTTCAACACCAAACTGAGTATAACAAACTAGTTTTAGATAATGCGTTCAACGGTCCAGGATCATTTATTGATTTTTATACAATTGATCAACCATCGTTAAGACAAAGAATTATCGTAAATGACATGGTAATTGATAATATCCATCCTGAAAATATCTATGCGATATCTGCTTACAACTACTCCAAGTTCAATGAGAAAGATCAACTTAGAACGATAGATTATTATCAATATCCCTCAGGAGAAATCGGTTTCTATTTGGTCACTAGGGTTGCCAACAATAACTAACTGATATGAAAATAAATTTTAGTTATCATCAGCTTTTGGGTTTGACCATAGTTTTATTCAGTCTATTTTATTGGTACTTATATTTTTTCGAGCATCTACCTAATGGACTTAATCACGATGCTGCTTGGAATGGCTTATATGCCACTCGTCTAATCTCGGGCGAAGCAATTACACCCTATGTTCCCGAAGCATATGGACGAGAAACTCTCTATCACTTAAGTTTAAGTTTGGTAATGTATCTTTTTGGAATAAATCATGCATCCATAATTGTGACCGGTTATCTATGGTCGATTGTTGCAATAGTTGGAGCATTTTATTTATTCAAAGAACTAACTAAAAACCGACCGGCTGTAATATTTGGGCTGATAGCTTTTAGTTTTTCTTCAACCTTGTTTGTTTATGCGGTTTCAGGCTGGCGCCTCATCACTCTTATCGCTCTTGCTCCATACGCTCTATTAAGTATGATGCGGTTTCAGCATTCGTCAAACTTGTCCCGCTCAATTCAATTGGGGTTGAGCTCCGCAGCTTTGTTTTATACCTATAATGCTGGTAGGGCTCAATTAATAGTATTAAGCTTGTTTTTATTAATTAATTGGCTAATCAAACTTTCACGGAAAACACTTTTTCACTCAGCAATTTCTGTCTTGACATTTTTTATAGCGACTATACCAATGCTAATAACTGCAGTAAAAGAACCTGAAATCTGGATTGGGAGAGCGACAACTTTATCACAAAATTCAGATTATCTGAACAATTTAATTATCTCACTTAAATTATTTAATTTCTCAGCCAGTGGTAATGATTTCTTTATTTCCCAACCAGCCTTAGAACATCCTATTACTTATTTATGGCTTTCTGGCCTAATTTTATCCATAATTAAGATCAAAAGATTCTGGCCAGTAGTTTTGTTCTTTTGTGCTTTTCTTTTACCACCAGTGGTTTCTACACCCAGTTATCATCGAGCTATAGGTGTCTACATTACTCTAATCAGCTTTGCTGTGATCTCTTTGTCATTCTTTGGTTCATTCGTAAAATCAAAAAAGAAGCAGCTCGCTACGTTGTTTTTGCTGATTGGTATTTTCAGTTTCAGCGTTTATCAACGCATGCTTGTTCAAAAGATTTTCTTCCAACCCAATCTCGGTTTCTATCCAATTGCGACTTCAGTTGGTCAATTTGTCAAACAAAACTTAGATCTTCATCATCCCGTTGTTATTTTAGCTAGTAATTGGCCCAAAGATATTCTGTCTTTTGTTATTTCTCCCATAGAACCAAATATGGTATTAGCACATAATTACCAACCTTATGAGTACGACGGAAAAGATCCAACAATTAATTTAATGATCGACATAACTAATAACCAAATTAATAATCAAAATGCACAATATATTATCGAACAAGACAAATTAGCTGGTTTTACTAAACTTTTGGGAGATAATGAGTGCCAATTCAAGCTAGATCAACCAATTACAAACTTATACTCAAAAAACAATCCAGATAAGGAAGTCATTGCTTATGCAGGGAAAATCAATTGCTTAAACCAATGAGAAATGTGTTTAAGTTTTTTTTGAGAAATTGAGTGCAAAATAATATTTCCACCACTGGCCGCACTAAAGGTAGATATAACCAAAAATAGGTAATAATAACGAGCAAAATCCAGTTTGAGAGAATATATTTGAACGAATCCAAAAACCAAAAACATTGTGATTACACTCATTGAAAATTTGAGTTGTTTTTTATCCCAATGGATTTTTTGTTTATTTGATAATTTTATTATCAATCCAAGGGCTTTTCTTAATAATTCACATAATGTGATTATCAACAAAAATAGTTGCACAGGTAGGCCAATCCTTCTCAAAGCGGGATCGTAATACCAATAGTTTCGATAACCCATCATTACCACTGCTTCTCCAATTCCCCTAACTTCTCCTCCAAACTCAGCGGCTTTAAACTCCAATTCACGATATTTACGTCGATCAAAAATGTGGTAATAATCAGTATCATTTTGATAATCCTGAGTAATTTCCAATCTCCACTTAAATAAGTCTCGACTCAAAGCTAGTGGTTCATGCCAAAACGGAGGAAAAAAAATAATTGTCACAAAAATAAATGAGAATAATCCAAGCAATATCGAACTAGCAATTATTTTTTTCCTTGTCTGCGTAAACCATAAATTAACTAACCCCGTGCCAATAAACATTAAGATTGATACTAATCCATTGATTTTCGTCAAGTAAGATAAACCCGCAATTAACCCAATTGCCATTCCCAATAATATTCGAGATGTACCTTCACTTTTTAACCAAAATAAAACTAGGAGCATTCCTAATAGAATTAAAAATAATAGGGCAGGTTCTAAAAATATACGGGGAGAGATCATTAAATACAACGGATTAAACAGTAGTAACATAATACTGAAAAAAGACACAACTCGATTAAAAAACAACCGCAACATAACAAAAATAATAATTAAACTAGCAATACCAAAAAATGCTGAGGTAGCTCTACCAATAAAGAAGGGTAAGGCAAAATTAACCTTTTGATAATTTTCAACCAAGGTTTGATTCAAATCTACTGAAAACAGTGGTTGATCTAAATTGCTTGCTAATTCCAAGAAGCCCAAGTGATTCAATTCGAAGCCAAGTAGGTAATGAATTAGGGGGAGGTGATCATCTCTGACTGGATACCACTTGGCTTGATCAAAATCAAACTTTTTGAAAAAATCTTCATAACGCCAAAGTTTGCTTAGAGGGTAACCCTCATCCCAATGATTAGGTATTAATATAATTTGTTTAAATAACAAGAAAGAACCCACAACAAATATGACCAATACCGCTAACAAATCTTTGATATGTACTTGCATTATTCTTGCTTCTGTAGCCTGATAATTGTATCATTGTTGATTGTTAGAAAATACTTTATGACAACAAAAAAAAGATTAATCTTTGGGGTTTTGTTACTGTTTGTTGCGCTCACCCGGTTTTTTGGCAATGGTTATGATGCATACCGCCACCTTCATCCAGATGAAAGACATCTGGTGATGGTGGCGGGCAGGATTAATTTCTTTGATCAACTGGATCCCGACTTTTTCGCTTACGGAAGCTTGCCTGTTTATTTTTTGAAAGCTGTTGCCCAACTAAGCGATAGTTTATTCAATACAAAATTTGATAATTACGACGGTCTGCTGATTTTGGGTAGACGCATCACTAGTCTGATTGACGTCACCACATCCTTGCTGGTATACCTTTTAGCCCTCAGGCTAACAAAAAATCGAAAGATTGCTTTAGCTTCGATTGGGGCGTATACACTAATGTTTTTCCCCACCCAAAATAGTAATTTTTTTGTAGTCGATAATTTTGTCAACTTGTTTTTTTCGCTAACTATGTTGGCTTTTCTAAACTATTGGCAAAAAAATACTTACAGAAATTTGAGCTGGATCGGTCTGACATACGGTCTATTGCTGTCAAGCAAAATTACACCAATTATCATCTTGCCCATCATTGCGGTCGGAGTATTAATCAAAGAATTACTGTCGGGTAATATCAAAAAGCAAATGGCCAAAATTATCTTAAAATCTGGCACAAATATTTTGTTATTTATCGCCACTACCATTCTCACCACCATGCTTTTCATGCCGTATGCCTACTTGAAATATCCCCAATTTATCAGAGAAGTAACTGCTCAGGTGCAAATGAATTCTAATGCTTATGTTTTCCCGTATACACTCCAATATGTTTACACCACTCCATATCTATTTCATCTTAAACAAATTTTTCTTTGGGGAGTAGGACCAATTATTTCTGCGCTTATTTTGGCTGGGGTATTGAGAAAATTATTGGAGATTAAAAAGCCTTTCAAAAAGAAGACGATGCTTAAATTACTTAATCGTCCGGCTACTTATTACATAGTCTCGCACCTGCTATTTTTTGCCATTATTGGGGCCTCAGCTGTCAAGTTTATGCGCTACTTACTACCTCTTTATCCTGGTCTAGCAATCATAGCTGGTGCCGAACTGGTGTGGTTGTGGCAAAATATAAAATTGCGACCACCTGTGCGTAAAGCTGTGGTAACTTCAATATTCTTGGGTATGTGTCTGTGGTACTGGGCCTTTTTAGGTATTTATCGCACCGATCACTCGCGTATCCAAGCCAGCGAGTGGATGTTTGCCAATATTCCTGCGGGTTCTTTACTAGCAACTGAGCACTGGGACGACCGCTTGCCACTTTATGGTGGAGAAAAATTCCAGTTCATTGATTTACCGCTATATGAACAACCTGACGATGCCAAAAAGTGGCAAGCGGTCAACCAAACATTGGAGCAAGCTGATTACATAATCCTCGCTTCAAATCGCCTTTATGGTCATTTACCAAAATTTACCGGTTGTGAAGACAAGCCACGATGCTACCCACTTACCGCGCAGTACTACAACGACTTATTTGCGGAGAAACTCAACTTTACCAAGGTGGCTGAGTTTACCAACCGGCCAAATTTATGGGGCATTGAGATCATTGATGATAATGCCGATGAGTCATTCACTGTTTACGACCACCCTCGAGTGTTAATTTTTCAAAAAAAATAACAGCGCAATTACATTATCTTTTTGACAATTCCTAACACTCCCTGCTTCCAACCGACAGTGTGACTGACGCCGCTGCCGCGAGACTTAATCTCGCGGTAATGATCCTGATACCAGTCATAGGACTTGATTAGCGCTTGGGCGTTGGAGTACTTTGGACGCCAATTAAGCGCTTTTTTGAGCTTGTCGATTGAGGCAAACGAGTCTTTATCCGCAGTGTCATACACCCATTGGTACAAAGGTGAGACTCCAATTAGCTCAAAAAAGCGTAACGCTAATTTAATTGGTTTAGCGGGAAAGGGGAGAAGTTTTGAACCTGATTTGGCGTGAGTAAACAATGCGCCCAAATCACTCTCGACCGTGCCATATTTTTCTGCCGCAATGTTAAATGCATCATTGAGTTTTGGGTCATTTGAGTTTGTGCACAAATATACTGCCTCAACTAAATCATCGACGTCCATCAGTTGATAAAGGTTGCGACCACTGCCAATCATTGGAATTTTCTTGCCATCGTGAATCCAATCAAACAAAATTTCAAATACTCCTAGCCGGTGGGTGCCAATAAATGTTTTTGGTCGAATAATTGTCACCGGCAGGCCTTTTTCAATGTATTTCCGACAAAATGCTTCAGCGTCAATTTTGCTCTGACCATAAGCCCCAACACCCACCATCGGATCGGTTTCTTCGATTGGGTGTTTTTTGGGTACTCCGTACACTGCGGTGGAAGAGATATAGACCACACGCTTGATTTTGTGTTTCAAGCTGGAACGCAACACGTTTTCGGTTCCCTGGACGTTGGTGCTAAAAATGTCCTCTTTTTTCCACAAAGGCAGGGCGGCGGCGGCGTGGATGACTACGTCTTGTCCTTTGATGGCGCGATCGATTCCAGCTCGATCGCGTACATCGATCCGTAACAACTTACCCATTCCCTTATACTCATGAGCAGAGTAGGGCGCAATATCGATTAAGGTCAACTGATGACCTTTCTTTTTGAAGTATCTAGTCAGATGTAACCCAAGAAATCCTGCTCCGCCAGTGATCAAAACCTTCATACACTTCCTTTCGTTTCTTTAACTAATAGATCTGTTTGCAACTTAATTAAAAAATCTTTAAAACTATCAAACTTCTGATCATACTCAATGTGCTTATCTAAAGAGTTAGTAATCCAACAAATTTTTGTCTCGGGATTATGTTTTTTAAGAAATTGGACGATGTCAAAATTATCTTCAACAAACATGTCCAGGTCGTACTCTTTCAATAGTCGAGATTTGAACAAATGAGGTTGTTCGTTGCGGGCAGTAATATTAACAGTTTTGAATAGATCTCCCAAGCCGAACATGCGCAACTTCAACTTCAAGTCCTTGGTCAAAGATGTGGTTCTGCCAGTCAGTAAATGAGCTTCAATCAATCCCGCCTTAATCAACTGCTTGAGAATATCGAAACCGTTGGCTGGCATAAAACTACTTTGGTGGACTGCCCACCAGGCAAATTCTTCAAAAGCGTTGGAGGGTTGAAAAAACACCAACTGATCTCTTTTGACCATTTTTTTTAATTTGAGAAAACTCATCAGCGGCCGAATTACCCGCAGGGGATTATATGCAATTACTCCGTCGAAATCGAAGCCCACTTTCAGTGGCGTGAATTTATTATTTTTCATCACTGTGAGTTCATTAATAAGCGTGTATTTTACCTTGACTAATCATTGTTGTCACACACCGCTTGGACTTGCCAAATCCGCCAACCATCGGTGGATTCATAGCTTGGTGGAATCTCTCTGACAATTCTGCTTTGCTCAACACTAATTCTGCCATCTTCAATCGCTTTTTCTCCTGGACCAACTAACACATAATCGAGGTTCTCCCGATACATCAACCCACACCACTTGTCTAATGAAATAGTAGCAGACCAAAGTTGCGGCAACAGCTGTCTTTTTTGACGATCGTTGTATCCCATACTCCAAGCGTGATATCCATAATCTAAATATATCTGTCTGCCAACTAATGAAGCCGGACTGTACATATAGGACGCAGTCAAAAATTGAGCTTTTGTCGAAGTGTTGTCCTTGATCCAAGTTTGCATGGCTGACTTACGCCAATCGTCAACTCCACCGGTAGTATCATTAATGATTGGAAATAGATCCATCACGCCTGAGAAGATTAAGCTTGGAATGATCAAAACAGAAACAACAGCAGTACTCCACCCCCGCTTGAGCCAACTCACAAGTAATCCCGCAGTAAAAATTACCACGATGATCATGAAAAAGTTGATCAACTTGTGATTGTTGATCATGTCAGGGCTCAAGCGGGTAACATTAGCCACCACAAACAAACCCAGCGAAAACAACAACAAGTAATTCTGTTTTATCCAACCAAAAAACAACAAAATTGGGATTAATGGTAGATATATTCCAAGATTAAACCACCAGAAGGTCAATAAACCCCGCAGAGTGTGATCGTTAGCCAGGTAGCCAAACACCCAAGACACCGGTTGAGAACTTCCAGTAGTCAGCAACTTGAAACTAATCAACGACAAGCCAATAGCCAACAGATAACTCAATTTTGTATTAACTGAGTACTTGTGACCGTAAAATATTAACAAGCAACCCGAGAGGTAAAGTAACATCATATAGCCCGCCTGATGTAAGATTGGCAAGAAAAAAAACAAGACAATTAGCCAGATATTAATTTGGCGAAAATTAAGCTTTTTGAAATTTACCAGCGATTTTAAATCTTGAATTTTGGACAAAAATTGCTTTTTTAGTCCTAGTAGTAATTTGACCTTAACTTTTTTGCGTTTTGTTTGACCAATCTGAGTAAGCAATGGAAGCAAACCGAGCAAGACCAAACTGTAGCTTAATCCCAAATGACGTTGATTGGTGTAAACGTTGAGACTCCAAAAAGCGCTGACTGGCCGACCGCTCCACGGTCCGAAGCTAGCAAAGTGTTCCTGCTCTGGAATTTGTTGTAATGACTCAACACTCCATCCCTCTCGATCAAAGTACTCAACAAAGGACAGAGAACCGTTGAAGAGAAAAAGAATAATCGCTAAAATTCCTGCCAAGCGCGAGCGAAAAAAGCTCAAAGCCAGACGGTAAATCATCATTAGTAGCAACCAAAAACCCAAAATGCTGGGGATATTGAGTGCCCAATCAATTCTGAAACCAACCCGCTCAAGCATTCCAACAATTAGATAAAACAAGTAGTGATAGCGGATAGGCTCACCTGCGAAAAACGGGTACTCGGGCGGAAAATTCGAGCCGAAACTAAATGAACGAATCAACGGCAGGTGAGCCCCAAAATCACTGTAGAGCTTACCGTCCATCCAAATCTGACCATCTTTATACCCGAAGGTGCTCGCCATCAGCCAAAATGAAAATATAAAAGTGCCAAATAGCACCAGCCAATCGAGCAAGCACAATTTTCTCAATATTTTCACAACTGATATTTTACCTTGAAATGGTACTTTTTGTCAGACCGGGTAAAGACTTAATAAAAAGGAAAACTGATCACAATGACGTCTACCAGTTGAATAATAAAAATTAAGCTGTGATTAATCCAGCAACTTGCCTGCCAACTTTGACCGCAAAATTTGTCCCCCGATCCCATGGATATACGTGTTGCATGCTGGCCCAATATAGACCAGGCAGGGGAGTGGTGAATGGTGGCACGTTCTGAGAGTGGCGTAGCTTGACCACTGGCTGAGCAAACTTAGCTTTGTAATCCCAAACGTGGGTAATGTGCTGGTCAAAACCAGGGCTCAATTGATTCAAGTATGGTTTGTAAGCTTGAACTAACTGTGCCTGGCTGAGTTGGTAGAGTTTGCTCGAACTATCAAGATACTTACCCACATAAACAATCGTCTTGCCACCATAGTGAGAAACTCCAGCCAAATTTGTATGTTCAACAACTGCTAAAAACGGCCAATCAACTTGGTTAACGTTTAGCCAATAGGTGCAATCAGTAAAAAACGGCCGATCCAACTCCAAAATTAACGTTCTTGCTGATAAACTATCCAACTGAGTGATTTTATGGGCAAAAGCTTTGGGAAGACTGGGTACTAGTTTGGTTAATAAACCAGCATCACCGGTAAAAAGAACTTGATCGAATTGTTCGGTAGCGAAGTTGTTGCCAGCTGTCTTTTTGGTGTCTTTTGGTGCTTGGGCAGGAAGAGCCAGCGATACCTGCCAGCTGTTTCCTACTAATTCAATTTTGCTAACGGGTGAAGATAACTGAAACTGGACTCCGAGTGTTTCCAGCTTGATGACTGCGGCTTTGGCCAGTCGGCCAAAGCCGCCCACGAAATATCCTAGTTGTGGCGTTCGCGATTTAATTCTCGCCCAAAACCAAGCGGCATTGACCTCGCTCTCGAACTTGCCAAACTTATCCGCAAACAGCGGCTGCCACAGCACCCGCCAAGCCTCTTCACCCATGCTCAAACGCAAAAACTTTTCCGCTGTGATTCGTTCCAAAACTTGCCAAAACGGCCAAAGCATCAGAAAACCCAAGGTGGTGGCGGTGCGAAACTTGGCAACTGGAGACAAGACTGGACAAGTGAGTAACGACAGGGGAGAGTCAAGTTGGAAAGTCTGTCCTTGATAATAAGTGCTGGTCTTCACCCGCGAAAAAAACACTTCTTTTTCTAAACCCAGTTCTTTCAGCCAATTGATGATGTCTATGTCAGAGGCAAAAATATGGTGATAGTGTTGTTCCAGCGACCACTCCCAATCCTGGCTCTCGAAACCTGCGGCTAAACCTCCGGGATACTCATTCGCCTCAAAAACTGTCACTTGATGACCCGCTCGCGCCAGATCGCTTGCTGCCGCCAAACCGGTAAAACCCGCGCCGATTACAGCAATTTTCATGAGGCGCGGGCGGGATTTGAACCCGCGAATCGAAGGTTTTGCAGACCTCGCCATTAGACCACTCTGGTACCGCGCCACAACTAACAACCGCTATTCTATCAAAACTAATGAAATTAAGTTGCGTTATTCTAGTAATTTATGGATTAAATCGAGAAACTCCTGAACATCCAAACTGGCTGTACCCACCAACACTCCATCAGTGACCATCAGGTACTCGCTGATGTTGTGCGGGTTGACACTACCACCATAGAGAATCTGGATTGCTCCAAAATGTTCTTTGATCTTGGCAGTGGCAGCTCGCACCGCTGGCACATCCTCACCCATACCAGTACCGATAGCAGAAAGTGGCTCGTAAGCCACAATGCATTTACTTTTGAGTGCTTTGTCTAATGCCTCAGCTTGCTCCTCGATTTGATCTTCGGTAACACAGACAATCGGTTGCAGGTCGTTTTCCACAGCTTGCTCGATCTTTTGTGCAACCAACTGGTGAGTTTCGCCAAAGTATCGCCGGCGCTCGCTGTGACCAATTAGAATGTGAGTCACACCAAGACTCTTGAGTTGGGCGCCGTTCACGGCGCCCGTGTACTTGCCATGCGGAAATTGACTAATGTCTTGAGCCACAACAAAGCATTCAGGTACCTCGATTAAAGCAGTTTTAGCCAAACTAAGATAGGGAAACGAGGGAGCAATCCCAACGCGCAGGTGGGATAAATCCTTCCCCGCAATTCCGGTTTTGAATAATTTTAGCCAATCAGTCGCTTCCGACTGAGTTTTGTGTGATTTCCAGTTAGCAACAATTAGTTTTTTCTGCATGATCAAAAGTATATAACATTGTCTCACTTCGATTCTACTCAGTGTGACACTAATTTTAATACTGAGCATTTCTACTTCGTTCGGTGTAACCTTTCTCAATGTCATACTGAGTGAAGTCGAAGTATGTTACCATTCACTGGTGAACGATTTACTTTCCGTTCTTAACGAACATCAAAAAGAAGCGGTAATGCATGGTGCCGGGCCAGCCTTAGTGCTGGCTGGCGCCGGCGCCGGCAAAACCCGAGTCCTAACCACTCGGGCAGCTTGGTTGGTCGGGAGCGGCCAAACCGCTCCCGACCAGATTCTATTGGTTACTTTCACCAACAAAGCTGCTGGCGAGATGCGTCAAAGAATTCGAGAGATGAGTGCCCACTATCTCCCGTATGTTGGTACTTTTCATAGCTTATGCGCCCGATTTTTACGCGACAATGCCGAATCACTCGGCATGAGTCGTAACTTCGTCATTTACGACAGCGATGACCAGCTTTCAGCGATTAAACTAATTTATAAACAACTGAATCTCGATACTAATTCCCTCAATCCTCGGGTTGTTCATGCTTGGATCAGCCGGGCAAAAAATGAGATGCTCAAACCAGCAGAGTACGCCCAAATTGCCCGGAGCTACCGTCAGGAGCAGGCAGCCAAAGTTTATCACCATTACCAACAAAAATTGCTGGAAAACCAGGCTTTAGATTTTGATGACTTATTACTCAAGACCCTTGATTTGTTGCAAGATAATCCAGAAGTGCTCGAACGTTACCAAAACCAATTTGAACACGTCCTGGTCGACGAGTACCAAGACACCAACAAAGTCCAATTCGAGTTGGTCAAGCTACTAGCTGAGCCCCAAAATAATTTATTTGTGGTGGGTGATTTTTCCCAAAGTATTTATGCTTGGAGAGGTGCGGACTATCGCAACATTATGAAGTTGCAAAAAGATTTTACCAAATGCAGTGAGTACCGCCTCGAGCAAAATTACCGCTCAAATCAAACAATTCTCGATGCCGCATCAGCAGTCATCGCCAGCAATACCTCGCATCCGACTCTCAAGCTCTGGACAGATAATCACACGCGCGTGCCAATCACGGTTTTTCCCGCTTCGTCTGGTTTTGCCGAAAGCAGGCAAGTTGCCCAGTGGATCAATGAGGAAAGACAACATTCTGAGTTGAAACATATGGCTGTGCTTTATCGAACCAATGCTCAATCACGGATTTTGGAAGAAGTTTTCATCGAGTCCAACATTCCTCATAAAATTGTCGGTGGCTTTGCATTTTATGAACGAAAAGAAATTAAAGACTTGCTTAGTTATTTGCGCCTGACTCTCAATCCCAGTGATGAAATCAGTCTGGAGCGAGCCACCAAGAGTGGTAAGCGTAAACTCCATGAGCTTACAGCCATGATTGAAAACACCAAGGATCAACTTTTACTTGAAGAACCATTTAAGGTCTTGGAAAGAGTTTTGGCCGCCACCGACTACGCCTCAAAACTCAACGCCAACATTCCCGATGACGCTAGTCGGCTGGACAACATTGAGGAGTTGAAAAGGGTGGCGGCCCAGTTCAGCTCAGTCAGTGCACTGCTAGAAAACATTGCTTTAATTCAAGATGGCTATCTCAAAGATCAGCAATACGCCGAGAACAATTCGGCCGTACAGCTGATGAGCCTCCACTCGGCCAAAGGACTCGAGTTTGATGTGGTATTTCTGGTGGGAATGGAAGAGGGACTGTTTCCGCACTCTCGATCCCTACTTGACCCAGATCAACTAGAAGAGGAGCGCAGGCTGTGCTATGTGGGTATCACTCGGGCTCGGCGCAAACTTTACCTGAGCTACGCCCAATCGCGCAGTCAGTACGGACAAACTGCCTACTGTACGCCAAGCCGATTTCTCCTGGACATACCCACAGTACTACTGGAAAAGAATACACTAGTGAAATCAACTCAAGATTACTCACACCTAACTCGCTCCAGCTTGCCTCTCAAAAAAAATATTGGTTTTCAAGAAGTTCGATTGGTGGCAGATGACGAGTGGTAAAAAGCAAAATTACAGCTGCCACAAGCTTTAGTTATTGCTATATAATCAATATCCAAGATGATTCGGGCACTCAAACCAGAAGAACGTGATCGATACAACAGTGTGGTCACGCATCCACTCCAATCATGGGAGTGGGGAGAGTTTCGGGAAAAGACTGGACTAAAGGTTGAAAGATTGGGCTTTTTTGAAGATTCCGTTCTCAAAAAAGCCATCCAGCTGACTTTTCACCCCATTCCGGTCCTCGGCGGCACTGCTGGTTATTTACCTAAAGCCTTCGCTCCCGACGGGGATCAACTAGCCGCAATCAAGCAGTTGGGAGAAAAACACAACGCCACTTTCATCAAGCTCGAGCCCAATATCTATCAACCCGTTGGTGACAAAAATCCTGAATCAGACCTCTTTACAAAGCAACATGAGTTCCTCAAAAGTAACAATGCCAAACCTGGTCGGCCGCTTTTTTCTCGTCATAGCTTCATTATTGATTTAACCAAAACTGAAGATGAATTATTTGCCAACTTATCATCCAAAGCCCGATATAACGTTCGCTTAGGTATCAAAAAAGGAGTAAAAATTTATGAAGATAGTTCGGAAGCGGGTTTAACCCAATATCTTGAAATTTTGGGAGAAACAACCAAAAGGCAACAATTCTATGCCCACGGACCAGTTTACTTTAAAACCATGTGGTCTATTCTCCAACCCAAGGGTATGCTCAAAATTTTTCATGCATCTTATGAAAATCTGGTGCTGGTTTCATGGATTGTGTTTGTGTTTAATCAAGTCTTATATTACCCCTATGGAGCTTCCCGCGACAATTTTCGCGAAGTCATGCCTAGTAACGTGATGTTGTGGGAGATGATCAAGTTTGGTCAAAATATAGGTTGTAAACAATTTGACCTCTGGGGAGCACTCCCTCCCAATGCTGATGAAAAACACCCTTGGTTTGGCTTCCATCGCTTCAAACAAAGTTACGGCGGTCAGCACGTTGAGTTTCTTGGCTCTTACGATTACGTTCTTAATCCTTCTATGTACACAATTTTTCGAATAGTTGAAAAAATCCGCTGGAAAGTACTAAGATTGAAAGCAAAATTAAGATTTTAAAATAACATCGTTGATAAATTATTAATTGTGAGGAAAGGAATATTTATGCCAGAAACACGTTTCGGAAGGATCATGCTCAAGGTAGGGGGCGAGTCAATCCAAGGTGAGAAAGAATATGGGATTGATCATTCTGCCGCAATTGAAGTGGCAAATCAAATTAAACAGATTCATCAATTAGGGACACAAATAGCGATCGTTATCGGTGGTGGCAACATTTTCCGAGGTGTGACCGGTTCAAAATCTGGTATTGATCGAGCCACTGCTGACTATATGGGGATGCTGGGGACCGTAATTAATGGGCTAGCGCTCCAAGACGCGATTGAGAAAGTGGGAGTGCCAACCAGATTACAATCAGCCTTACTCATGCCGGCAGTGGCGGAAAGCTTCATCCGAAGACGAGCAATTAGACATATGGAAAAGGGGAGAGTAGTAATCCTGGCGGCTGGCACAGGGGTACCCTATGTGACCACCGATACCGGCGCTTCGCTTCATGCTCTGGAACTCGACTGCGATGTCTTGATGAAGGCTACCAAGGTAGATGGAGTATATGAGCGAGATCCGAAAAAAGATCCTAGCGCCAAACGCTACAAAACTCTCAATTTTAAAGACGCAATCTCAATCAATGAAATTCAGATCATGGATACCTCGGCTTTAGCCATGTGTCAAGAAAACGAGCTAGCACTAATGGTATTTGAATTATTTAAACCTGGCAATTTGGTCAAGGCGATCACCGGTCAAGACGTGGGCACATATCTGAGTAGCTCAGTCGAAACCAAGATGGCTTAGCAGTAGACTACGAACATGGTAAACTGTAGCGAAGAGAGTAGAAAAAGGAGAAAAAATGCCTGCCAATAGTGTTTTTGGAATCAATGGTTTTGGCCGCATTGGTCGAACCGCTTTTCGTGTTTGGTGGCTTTACCACCGTGATGAATTTCAACTGCGACTGATTAATACCTCTGGCTCAATGGAGATCGATGAGTGGGTACATTTGCTCAGATTTGATTCAAATTATGGTGTAATGACCGAAGCGATTGATGTAACCAAACTCCAGAGTAAAGATCAGGTTAGCGACACCAACCCATTGCTTGGATTCATCAAGATTGGCGTACATCAAATTGGGGTCACCGCTCAGCGTGACCCCAAAAAAATTCCTTGGGCAGAGCATCAAGTAAAAACTGTGATTGAATCTACCGGCGCCTTCACTAAGACTGAGAAAGCTGCTTGGCATCTGGAGGCTGGAGCGAAAACAGTGATTGTTTCCGCTCCAACCAAGGGTGAGGGCGGTGAAATGTTTGTGATTGGTGTTAATCAAGATCGTCCTCATGAAAAAATCCGCTCCAATGCTTCATGTACCACTAATTGCGTTGCACCCGTCGCCCAAGTCATCTCAGCTAGGTTTGGAGTACTCAAAGCCATGATGACTACTATTCACTCCTACACTGATGATCAAAATGTTCAAGACAACTCCCACAAAGATCTCAGGCGGGCACGTGCTGCAGCGGAAAACATTATTCCCACCAGTACTGGAGCAGCAACAGCTACAGCGGAAGTAATTCCCGAGCTAGAAGGTATTTTCGATGGGTTGGCAATTCGTGTGCCCACTCCTGTCGGATCGCTGTCCGACATGACTTTTCTGCTCAAAAGAAACGTGACCATCGACGAAGTAAATCAAGCTCTAATTGATGCCAGCCTTGACCCACACTACCAAGGGATCTTGGCAGTAACCAAGCTTCCGATTGTCTCTTCAGATGTAATCGGCAGGCGAGAATCCAGCATTGTTGATCTAAGTTTAACTAACGTAGTCGGGGGAAATTTAGTTAAGGTTATTAGCTGGTATGACAATGAGTGGGGTTACTGCAATCGTTTGATTGAACAAATCGGACGATAAACACTACGCCTAAGTTAAGAATCACTGTTTAGACTATCTCCTTAGTATTTATAAACCAAGGAGGTGTCATGACAGACAAACCCACCCAATATCATTCATATAAAGACTTACAAGTTTGGCAAAAAAGCCTAGATTTTTGCGCCCAAGTCATCGAAAGCGTTCAGGCTCTCAAGACCACCGAGCGACAGTTACTTGGAGAAGTGTTGTTGAGTGCATCTTTCGCTGTTCCTTCGCTGATTGCCAATGGCTACTCATCTAGATCGAAAGTTACTTATGTTGATAGTCTCAAGGCGGCGTTAAACCAGCTTTCAGTGATTGAAACAGTCATGCTCTCAGCCCAGATGAGTCAGATTTCACTTGGGTTAGAACTTGATACTGTCCAACACATTAGAATCATGTTGGCCAAACTCACTTCAAGTTTGACTACCAAAACCAAAGAGCCAAAAACCGAGGTGGCAGTGGAGGAGTAGCTGAGTATATGCTGGCGCGCGTTTACTCAGCCAGTATGGTTGGTTTAGAACCGATTAAGATTGAGGTTGAAGTCGATGGCAGCATCGGTATACCGAATCTCATCTTTATTGGTTTAGCCAATAAAACCATTGACGAAGCAAGAGAGCGGATTACCTCCGCTCTCTTGCATAGTGGGATCGAAATCCAAAGTAAGCGAACCCTAGTTAATTTGGCACCAGCTGATCTACAAAAAACGGGCAGTGCTCTGGAACTAAGTATCGCTGTGGGGCTGCTGAAAATGTACGAAGAGATTGCGGCAAACACCGATAACACCATGTTTTTTGGTGAGTTATCTCTAGACGGTTCACTCAAAAAAATTAAAGGCGCGCTGCCACTGGCACTGGCAGCGCGCCAAATGGGCTATCATCACATTTTCGTCCCCAAAGCCAACTCCAACGAACTAGAAATCATTTCAGATTTGACGATCTATCCGATTAATAATTTAACCGATTTAATTAATCATTATCGAGATAAACCTATTATCCCGCTGACACCGAAGCAATTTATACCTCAGCTCAGTTTATCAACCGAAGTTTCATTCGATGAAATTGCTGGTCAAGCACAAGCTAAACGCGCCCTGGAGATTGCTGCAGCCGGAGGACACAACTTACTGATGATTGGCCCGCCTGGGGCGGGCAAAAGCATGTTAGCTAACGCTCTAGTCTCGATTTTACCTCCTCTGTCCGAAAACGAAGCCATCGAAGTGAGTAAAATCTACTCGATAGTCGGACTTAATCCGAATGGCCTAATTACTGCTCGACCATTTCGTGCTCCCCATCACACTGCTTCCCAAGTCGGGTTAATGGGCGGCGGTACTCATCTGAAACCTGGAGAGATTTCACTAGCTCATCGTGGGGTACTATTTTTAGATGAGCTGACTGAGTTTTCCCGGGGTTGCATCGAAGCGCTGCGGCAGCCACTGGAAAACGGCCAGATTGAGCTCTCGCGTGCCACTGGCACCGCCCGCTTTCCTGCGCGTTTCATCCTAGTGGCTGCCGCTAACCCTTGTCCGTGTGGCTATCTTTTCTCCAATCAAAAACCTTGTCGTTGTTCTTTGCCAGTTCGGGAAAAATATTACAAGAAACTCTCTGGTCCAATTCTAGATCGAATCGATTTGCACGTTTATGTCCAAGCTGTACCCACCAAAAGCTTGGCCAATTTGCTCCAAAATGACCTAGAAACAAGTCAGGATGTCACACAACGGATTGCCTTAGCTACCGAAATTCAAATGAGGCGCTTTGAAAAAATACCTAAGCTAAGTAGAAATAGCGAATTAAGCTCCAAACAAGTTAAAAAGTTATGTCAGATCAACCCAGATGCCAGCCAATTGCTAGACCAAGCTAGTAGCAAGCTAAATCTTTCCGCCAGAAGTTACTTTAAAGTCATTAAGGTGGCCCAAACTATTGCTGACTTGAGTGGCAGCCAAGCAATTGACCGTCAGCATCTCGCCGAAGCATTGCAATA
Organism: uncultured Pseudomonadales bacterium; assembly: GCA_964653045.1. GTDB lineage: Bacteria > Patescibacteriota > Microgenomatia > UBA1400 > PJMF01 > DAOOPX01. Next base: position 26,146 of record CAZZBW010000011.1, read on the forward strand.
CCGCCAACTTTCTTTCGATCGAGCTAGATAATCAATTATTTTCCCTCGCTCGACTTCAACTAATTTGCTAAGATAAAACTAAATGTTCTACTCAACGTTGGAAAATGGATCATTGATCAAGCGCTGGTTTTTATCTTCAATCATCTTCAGTTTGCTGCTGGTAGTGGGGTGGGGAGTGACAACTCAATTACGGGAAAAGTGGCGCGCCCAGTTCACGGTAGAGCAAAATTTAAGCCAGCTCGAACAAAATTCTTCAAACGTTTTGGGCGCAGAATCTCAGATCAACGACCAAGAGCTGAAAACCAAACTTTACAACTTGATTTCAGCCTATCGCAATGACTCAAAGCTTCCAAAAGTTACTGTTCATCCAAGGCTGGAACAAAGCGCGCGAGCCAAACTCAAGGATATGATCGATCATCAGTACTGGCAACATGATGACCAAAACGATGTTGAACCTTGGTACTTTTTTCATCAAGTTGGTTATCTTTATACAACTGCCGGAGAAAATCTTGCTTTTGGTGCTAGTTCGGCTTGGCAAACATTCACAGATTGGCAAAATAGCCCTGCACACAACGAGCAGTTACTTAATCCCAACTATGAACACATGGGAATAGCAATTGATTGTCAAACTTTCACCGAGTACTACAAGGCAGGTTGCATCGTGGTACTCCACTTGGGCTCGTTAAAATAACTCGCTCCAAATCACCACGCCGCTCAACAGTAAGGTGTACATTCCAAACCAAGCTAAACTGGCTTTTTTCAAACTCCATGCCAAGATTTTCAAACTCAACAAGCCACTCGCAAATGCCACGATGCCCGCAAAAATCCAGCTGGGTGTGAACTCAGCCAGTAACCCATTTTCCAAACTAAATAACTCAACAACAAACGCCCCAATTATGACAGGAATGGATAGCAAAAAAGAAAAATTAAAAACTGCCCGGCGATCCCCTTCGGAAACCAGACCAGTGGTAATTGTCATAGCCGAACGAGACACTCCTGGTAAGACTGCCAAAGACTGAGCTAACCCGATTATAACTGCCTGCTTAATCGTGGGCTTTGACCAATAGTTCGTCTTTTCTGTCATTTTTCTCATTTGCAAAAAATGAGTAGCTACTATGTTTGCCAATGCCGTAATACTAAACAACGCTCCAACAATCAATAAATTGGAAAATATCGGCTGGATTTGCATCCGAAAAAACACCCCCACAAAAGCAGCGGGTACTGATGCGATTAAGATAATTACCCAATACTTAAGCTTTAATCGGCGAATGATTGACCAAAAATAAACAAAAACCGCTAATATGGTAAAGAGATGAAGCGCCACAGACAAACTGACCGGCTCTTGGGCCAGGCCCAAGAGCCGGTAACTGATCGCCAGATGTCCCGAGCTGGACACTGGCAAAAACTCAGTTAGGCCTTGGACCAAACCAATTGCAACTGCCTGCCACCACTGCATTCCCATTACTTTCCCGATTTCTTAGTTTTCGTGACATCAGGTTTAATGATTTTGCTAATCAATTGAGCTACCGCTCCCTGACCACCTAAACCAAGTGCTAATCCCATACCCAGTGACAAACAAAAAACCAAGCCAATGAAAGAGATTAAAATAAACTCACGGGCAATCCCAATTTCAGAAAGAGCAATCAAAACTGCCAGTACCATCACTGCGTAGCTGGAAATTTTACCTCCAGCTCTAGCTGTACTGACATCAAGATTAAGCAAGCTGTTTTTGACTAGTTTTTCCACTACGCCCGCAAATAACAACCCTAACAACAATACAATCAAGGCAGAAATGACTCTGGGGGAATAACTAAATATACTTCCCAACAAAGCACTGACAGCACTCAAACCCCAAATGCTGGCGGCCACATAAAAACTCAACAGCAACATAAGCCAATAGGCCAGAGTGCCCAATCCTTCATCTAGATACTGTTCAACATTGGCAGATTTAAGTGATTCTTCAATTGGAGTTTGATTAATAATTGACGACCCCATTACCATCGACACCAGTTTGGCTACAGTTTTTTTGAGGATTTTGGCCAGCCAAAATCCTACTATCATCACCACCACCCCAGCTAAAAATTGCGGTAAATAGCCAGCAATGTTAAACAAGATCGGTCCAAAAAGATTGTACATATTCCTGCTTTCTGAGACACAAATACTGATTCGCAGTGTGTCTCTACTATTGATTATATAGTAGTGGCTGTGCTCTCCATAAGCCGAATTCTGTGTTTAAGACAATGATCTATCTATGCCCGCGATCTGATCACCAAAATAGCGAGTGTGTGCATTATGGTGAAATTCAGCGGTTGCAGCGGGGAGGATTGCCGACCTTACAAAGCCTTGCGGCGAAGTAAGATCACCCAGTCGCTTGGTCGTTTCACCCGGCGCCACCCGGATCGTCACTGCTGCTCTGACTGTGTTCGCGTGGTTTCCCACCCAAACCTCTCCCTTTCGGAAGACACCCTACACTCTGCTGTCCGGACTTTCCTCTCCTCCTTCGCATAAAGCTACGGAGGGGCCATTGTCTGGATCACACAGCCAAACTTAGTATATCACTTGAAGAATTCTTCCACCAGGTCAGCTGTCGCTTCGCATACTGGTATTCATGGAGAGCCCAAAGTGACTGACACTGTTTGGCTGTAATTTTTTCTTGTAGATATTGAGAAATTTCAGGCACTCCTAAGGTGGATAAAACTGGCGCAGAGGGGGGAAGGCTAAGGTTAAGTAATCGCTTCACTTCTTCAATCGCACCGCCGGCAAATCGCTCATGAACACGGTGAGTAATTTTTTCTTCAATTTCTGATAGTGGTAAGGTGAGAAAAATTTGTTTGACTTGAATGTTTGAAAGATGAATTTCCTTGTCATGTTGAACGGAGCCAGGGGCAAACTCAAAGGTCGCAGACGCTACCTCGATTGCTCTCATCAACCGTCTTTTATTTACTCGGTCTGAAACATTCATTTGAGCTAGCTTCTCGCTATTAATTTTTTCTAATCTTTTCTGCAGCGAATCAATTGACAACTTTTCTAAACTAGCGCGAAGGATAGGGTTGGGCGGCACGGCAAGCAGGGGATCATCACTGAATAAATGTCTGTGATACAGTCCCGTGCCGCCCACCAAAATCACCAATCTGTTTTCAGCCAAACTCTTTACAATAATCCCACGTGCCATCTGCCGGAAATGAGCCACAGACCACTCCTCGCTTAGATTTAGTATTGATATTCCAAAAATACGAATAGTCTTACTTATGTTCGTAAAAAAAGAGTATTTATATTGAGCCGACTCAGCTTGTTTAAACTCATCTGGAACATCGGCACCAGTAATCACTTCTAATCCCTGATACACCTGCCTAGAATCCACACTGATTAAATCAACACCAGCATACTTATTGTTAGCCATAGCTTTTTGTGCTAATTCCAAAGCTTTCTTAGTTTTCCCTGTAGCAGTTGGACCAACCACTGCTACTACCTGAAGATTAGCTCGTTTGATGGAGTTGACATTTTCATGTTTCATTAGCTGTTAATTATACTTCGTCACTTGCACTCATTAAATTAATTAATCCTATAGGATATTGCTTGACAAAGAATCAAAAGGATAGGAGAATACTTTAAGTATCAAATCATATACTATTATGTCAAAATTCCCAGAGTTTGGTCTCCCATATGTCGAAGAGTTATTAAAACCTGTTAGTGATGTAAAACCTGGCTCAAGATTATCAAGAGGAGAATCTTTGGTTGATCAGCCACTTTGGCTTAGTGATCTAAATGCGATCATGTCAAAATCTAGGATGTTACTATTCCATTTGGATGCAACAGATCTAAGTTTTGGCCAAGATGAAAATATTGCCAAACTCAACTCAACTTTGAAATCACTGGGAGAGATAAATTTAAGAGTAATTTTTGGATTAGAATATATTTTTGAACCAACTGTGTCTCCAATAGATCCAGCTAAATATTTAGCGGTAAGAAAACCAGGTAGTTATATTCATTTTGTTCTAGAAGAAATATATCGCCCCTTAAAGAAAGTTATTGGACACTTACAAAATGGAGAATACCGATCAGCTAATCCAGAATATGTGTATTTCTTTGCCCAAATCAGTGGGATTAAAAGACAACTTGAAGATCTCTTGTTCGAATAACTATTGGTTGTTTCCAGTGATTTACACCACCTTCGGCCTAATTGATAAATTATCTTTGTTAATTATTTGATCTAATATTTCCCAACGCTGCTTTTTAATTTTCTGTGGAATATCATCAGGATAAATCCGCGCGCTGGCGGTGCCAGGGCGCGGTGAGTACATCGCCACAAAACCGATGTGCCAATCGATTTGTTTGGCTAATTCTACTGTTTCAGCAAACTCCGTATCGGTCTCACCGGGAAACCCAACGATAATATCAGTACCAATCACAATACTTGGATCAACTCCGCGCAACTTGTTAACTAAATCAATGTAACTTTCCCTAGTGTAACCGCGATTCATCCGGTAGAGAACGCTATTGCTCCCAGACTGAATTGGTAGATGGACATAGCGATCAATTTTCTTATTTCTGCCAATTTCTGCCACCAACTCATCATGAAAATCCCAAGGGTTACTCGTCATAAAACGAATGGTTTTAATCTGGTCGAAAGCCGAAATTGCTTGCAGCAACTGAACGAATGGGGGCGTGCCAACAGCGGGCAAATATTGCGACTGGTTTTCGGGCAAATCCTCTCGACTGAATTTTTTGTTCTCCATCATCAATTTCCGAAATCCAATCCCCAGTTTCTCCAAACCCCAAGAATTGACGTTCATCCCAAGTAGAGTTATCTCTGTGTAACCTTCGTCAACTAAATCGCGTACTTCAGTGAGAATCTCTTCTAGCGGCCGCGAGCGTTCGCGGCCGCGTGAGTAGGGTACGATACAGTAAGTACAAAATGAGTTACACCCGCTACTGATCGGCAACCAAGCGTGGTTTTTATCTTTGCGAATAGCCGTGATATTGAATCCCACCTCGTTAACTGGCAGGACTTCATCAATTACTGGCAACATTTTCATTAGCTTGTCTGCACCATAATGCGTCATGCAGCCTGTGAATATTATTTTTGGGCGATTTTGGCCAGTTTGATTAAAGTAGATTTTAACGTTATTGAGAAAACCGCGGGCGCGGTCCTCAGCAGATTTACGGACCGCGCAAGTATTGATTACAAGCTCATCGCAGGTCTGCCAACCTTTGGCTTCTATGTATCCACGGGCTTGATAATCGCCAGCAATTCGCTCGCTATCTGATTTATTGGACTGACAACCAAAAGTTCTGATGAAGTAACTAGCCATAGCTGCCAATTCTAACAGATTATTAGTTGAACCAAATTAACTTAACTTTTTTTGTTTGTGTTGAAAAAATTTCCACCAACTAATAATTTCTAAAACACCAATTAATAAAATCAACCAACGATAATTTGATCCTATCAGGATCAAATGCCCAGCCACTGCCCAGATGGTCAGATAGGTTAATCGTTGAATCCTTTTCCACCACTTTCCTAGACTTTTTAGAGCTTGATCAGTTGACGTCATCCAGACAGGAATCAGAATCATTAGCCCTATGAAACCGAACAATTCGGCAGGACTTAGAGGAGGCGGCAGCGCGCGAAAACCCAACAATGAAACATAGGGTAGAGTAGTAGTAAAACTCACGTGGACCATGCTCAAAATAAACATCATTACCCCTAAGCGCCGGCGAAATGGTGTAATTATGGTGGCGATCGGTACACTGACCGATCGCCACCACTGCAGCCTCATGATTATCCCCGGTAGCAGCACCACCGCAAACAACACCAGTGATATTGTCCCCAGTCTTCCACCTAATCTGTACAATCTAGACAACCAACTTTGATATCCCAATTCCAGCACTACTACCGAAACTGCAACCCAAGCCGAAACCACAGTTATTTCCAATCCCAATAGCCACTTGTTAATCACCTTTTGTCTTGACAACACCCATTGCTGAATTTTTTTCATCTCAAAATAATATATCATCGTAAAGTGGAGTTGACATTGAAGAAGAAACAGAAGAGGATGTCGTAATTATCTTAATATTCCAAGTTTATCTATGAGCAATTCATTCCTAGTTGAAACCGGCACTTACATTGTTGGCGATCAAGATCTTTTCAAAGTTCCTCAAGAATCTCCAAAGCCCGATAATGCTAAAGCTGAATATCGAGTTGCAGCGATAATGCTTGATGACCTTGTAGATTTGTATGAAATCGTCAGCAACCGTCCATGGTTAGTGAGTCAAGTGGGACCCGAATTAGTTGCTACAATTAATCATACAAAGTTGTTACTTAACGAACTCCAATCGATGCGACTCGAACCATACGTTGAGGCTGAAATAATTACTTTGGATTTATATTTATTTTTAGGGGTGAATGATAATAATCAACGTACTTACGTAAACTTAAAAGGCTTCCCTTCGCGACTCGCTGGTGAGTTTGTCGAGTATGTAAGACACAGTGGTCGCATAGTTGAAACTAATATAGATTTTTTTGACAGTAGAGTAAGGCCAGAGTTAATCAAAATCGGCGGTTTTGATTTAAAAAATGTTTTCTGCAACTTTGACAGAAATGATCCAAATTTGCCTCAAGCGATAGATCCTGACTGGAAATAACAATCCACATATTCTTCATATTCCATCAACTTGCCCCCCCCATCTTTCACCTTTTAAGAAAAATAGGGCGCTATTTTAATTTTCTGGGGGTGCTTGACAAAGAAAAAGTTGAAGCAGAGAATACTATCAGTATCAAACAGGATCAAGGGAGATTATGTCTATTGGAAACCTTACCGAGCAGGAGGAACCAGAAGTGCTTGCAAAAGCGTTTCTTTATTTTGCAGTACTAACTGATCAAAAAAGTTATGCTATTGGCATCGAAGCAGCCCAAGCATTATTGAAATTGCTGAGATTCGTCAAGGAAAACCCTCAGGCTGAACAACTTACATGTATATTTAACACCATTGCTCAACATCTAGAACGAATTATTGTTAGCTTTGAACCCACTCAGTCCACATCTGAAATAAAGCCTCCCGCTCAAGAAAAATCTCCAACAGATTGGCTTACAATTGATAGTTTATTAAATAACGGCATGGTTTCTGCTGATGTATATATCAAGGTGGGTGTGACACAAACTGGAGAGTGTGTGTATGTCAATCTAAATAAATGGCCCGAATCAACTGCTAGAATTTTTATTGCATTTATCAGAGATAATCCAGGAATTGCTGTTGAGGATATAAGAAAAAAGTTGCAATCAATTGAAGAAGATCTGCCGGCTGAAGCCAAGACCTGGTCATTCAAATTTGCACCGAAGCGAGTCATACCTACACTAGCTTTGTAAACTGATCAAAATACCTGATAAAGCTCTCTCCCATTGAGCGATACCGATTTTCAAATGCAAAAAAGTCAAACCAACATTCCCGCGCTCTGGTTAATTCCTTCAACCGCGCGGGGTGATTTCTAGCGGATTCAATACTCAACCACAGCAATTCGCTCGACCGAACAAACGCCTGCCAAGCCAGTTTTTCTTGACCTTTTTTTCGCCACTTGATACTTCTACCTACCTCGCTACCGATATGTCCCATTTGCTCTGGAAAACTTAATTTGTCCCACTGACCGCTTGCAAGCAATTGGTGTTGCATTGTTTTTGCTCGCAACTATTTATTATTCATTACTAAACGGCTGACAACCTCACGGATTTTTTTCTGGACAGCCGCATCATCTACCCCACGCGTATGATTCCCATGCGACGGTCGCAAGTTGATCATTGAGTCAAACTCCAACCAATCTGGGTCACCAAAAAGATCGACGTACAAATTAATACCCCACAAATTTTGCTGTTTTGAGCCTTGTTCTAATAACAGTTTTTCTTCGTCAGCATGTAACTCGCCATTAATTGCCATAATTCCTAGTTCCACGTCTACCACTGCTTTTACCATATCCCCAAAAACCTGCTGCGCTTCTGCCCGCGCCTGATTGATAGTAATAGGTTTATTGATAACTTTAATCATTTGATGAAGTATAGCATTGAGATATTGCGATCGCCTCAAACCCGTTTGATCTCCACCTCTGTACCTCCCGCGGGATAATCAAACCGAACAGCGGCAGTTTTTTCGCTCATCTGATGGACACGCAGGAATAACTCGACAAACGGATCGTCGTACCCGCTTGAGCCGGCATTGACAGCTAACACACCGCGATCCACGGTAAACCCACCAGTGGCAATCACTCCCAACATGCTGACACCGTTACAGATCACTTGAACGCTCTGACCAATAGCGAACCCCATTTGATCCAAATCGGATTTCCGCATCGTCGTCTTGATATTGCCAAACCCATCGGTCCATGCCACCAAGTTATGGGGAATTTCCAGAATTTCGTTGATGTTTAACTGCTTTTTCAAGTTCGAGTGATCGCCGTTGACAATTTGTGCCACCCGCTCTGGAAAAAAATCGCGAGAACGAAACTGCGAGCCTTTATCCGGGCAATCGATATCGCGAAGCTCTACAATGTCTTTTTTGACAAACCCAAACGCATACTCACTCCAGACGTTGATAATTTCCACACCATTTTTTAATCGAGCGTACTTGATACCATGATCGATGTTCGATTTTTTCGCCTTAGCGCTACCTCTTCTAGGCGCGGCGTTACCATAAATCACCATTTTCCCCCGATGAGGAGCGTAAGCGTACTGAGCAGTCACAAAACCAATGGCCATCGTATCGAGTGGTGGCACCTCAGTCGGGTGAATCCGAACCGAGTGGGGTTCGCTGAGGTGATATTGAAGCCTATTGGTGATTTCTCCAAACTCCATCCCGCCGGCTTTGTAATCGCAAACTACATGTAATAGCGTCGCTGGAAATAATTCTTTATTCATAATATGGGGTATAATACTCAACCTATGCCAATTCAGCAAGCCAAAAAAAACTCTTCCGAGTCGCCCATCATAGTCGATAGCACAACTCTTGAATTAAATATTGCTTGGAATAAAGTCGCTCCTATTTATAAAAAAACCGTTGCCAAATTAGCGAGCAAAATTAAACTTGATGGCTTTCGCCTGGGCAAAGCTCCCCTTCATTTGGCTAAAGCAAATCTTGACCAACAGTACTTAACCCAAGAAGTGCTCAACCAGTTGCTTCCTTCCATTTACGCTGATCTGATCAAAAAAAACAATCTTAAGCCCATTTCTGATCCTGAATTTGAACCCGTTCAACTGGATGAAGGAAAAGAGTGGCGCCTCAAAGTCAGGGTAGCTGAAAAACCCAGTGTTTCCATCAAAAATTATCGCGAAGTAGTCAAAAAGGCTAGGGCAGAGGCAAAAAAGACTTTAGCTGATCAAGCAAAAAATAAACAGCCAGAAAAGAAAGTGCCCACGCAAACTGAGGAAAATTCGATCATCCTGCAAACTATTTACCGCAACTTGGTCACCCAGTTTCGACCGCAAGTACCTGAATTGCTGCTTAAACAAGAAACCCGTTCTGAGCTGCAACACTTGGCTGAAAGGATCGAAAAATCCGGCATTTCCCTGGATACATTTTTGAGCAAAACCAATCAAAGTTTTGAGAAACTTTCTAACGATACGGCAATTGCGGTGTTGGGCAGAATTCAACTAAGATTTATTTTGGGAGAAGTTGCTCAGGAAGAAAAAATTGAAGTAAGTGAAGCAGAATTGCGGGCAGGTTTGCAAAACCAGCCCGCAGCTCATCGTGATCATCAACACTTAATCAGCGCTGTTCACGCACAACTGATGCAACAAAAAATTGCTGAGCACCTGCTTAAAATTTAGGCACTCATCCTCTGTACTCTAACTAGTTAATCTAGCATTAACCACCTCTTGCACTACCGCTTTTGCTTTGTATAATCAAACAAAATTAGACTGAGTATTGAAAATTAATTAATATTGTCCTATAATTAATGTATATCAATTAGTCTAATTAAACCAAAATAGAGCAATGACAGGACAAAACAACTTTACTACTCTCAGTTCCACTAAGCCTCAACACCAGGCCAGTAGCAATCCTTTTGCTCGTGCCCTAGCAGAGTCAGAAAAACAGTCTGCTGGTTCTGGCTCTGGTTCAGATCGGGTTCCCACCTCCAATGTCCCCTCAGAGGATCGATCTTCTCAAGAACAAATTTTGAAAGAGCAGCAACAGCAAGCAGCCAAGGAACAACTCAGACGCCAATTTCATGATCGGGTAAATCCCGTTAATGCTAAAGACGTGTTCAACGCCCGCAAAGAGCAAGTTAAAAAAGAGATCGACCAGCTTCGTTATGAACTAAAAATGCTCAGCCAAGAAATTAAAAAATTTCATAAAGAAGTGGAAGTGACGCTGATGGCCAACGTGGCTGACCCAGGTGTCGATGGCACCTACTTTCATAGTTTCTTCCAACAACTCCGTTACTGGATTATGCTGTTTCGCCAACAAATTCACAGTGCCCACACTTGGGCTACCCAGTTTTCATCCAAAAGCAAAAAGAAAAAGGCCCAAAAAATGGGGGCAGGTATTGTAATTGAAGGCTCTGATCACGAGCAAACCAAGAGTGTCTTCGATACCATGCACCACGAGCGCAGTAACGCTTACGGCGGGTAATTAAAACCTTCCTGATTCAATTTATCAGAAAAATTTCTTGGAAAACTTGTGAACTCGAGAGGACTCGAACCTCTGACCTCTTCGATGTCAACGAAGCGCTCTAACCAACTGAGCTA
>CAZZBW010000012.1:0-32799 GCA_964653045.1 uncultured Pseudomonadales bacterium
TAAATCAAGATGGTAGTGTTACCGGTACTTCATTTAAGAAATGGAAACAAGATGGGGATAGAATCAGGGTATATGGCGAAGATGAATCCTTAGGTTACTATGAATTTAAAACTTTCAAAGAAGAACTACAGTTAACAAAAATCGTCATTGGAGATGAGAAAATACAGCCAGGAGAAAGCTACATGGGAGGAATTGCTCCGGGAGGCTTTTTACAAAGAGTATCAGGTTCAAATGATGGTAGCGGACAAGCTAATAAAGACGCAATGACTCTAAGTGAGTTTAATGAACTAAGTGAAGACGGAGAGTTTAAAAATATCGCGATGGTAACTAAAAAATTGGGAGAACCTGACTTAAAAACGACAGACGGTAAAGGGCGAATTATTTATATTTACTACGATTTGATTAAGTACGACAGCGGAAGCCTTGGGAGTGTCAAAATGGCTTTCTACAACGAAGAACAGTATAAAACATACATAGAAAACATGGGCGGTAGCTGGGATTCCAACAAAGAAAATTGGGATGTCTCCGGAGGTGGTATTCGGGCAAGTGAAGAAATAAAACCCAAAGACACTTTCAAAAAAATTTACGGGGAATAAAAAAACGCGATACCTTAATGGCTTAGTATGACAGCGTAATACGCTTAGAATGATTTTCTTAAAAAGAATTAAAAGCCTTTCTAATTGGGTGTAGAATTGAGTTGATGGTGTTGAGTGTTGCACTAGTTTTAGTAATAGTTTTTATGATTGGGCTGGGAGTTGTTGCACAGAAAAACAACCCAAGAGAGGAACATATGGTAATGAAACTCATTTACACGTTCTTGATTGGCATTTTTACGGCGGTTTTTGTCGGTGTGGGTGTCTCAGCATTTTATCCCGAGTCAAAATATCCAGAGCCACCTTTGGCTATGAAATTTTCTTCGCCGGATGCGTATCAAGCTTATGATTCTATTGGTTCAGCAGAGTGGTGGGCGGAAATGGAAAAATTTGACAAAGAAGAAAAGCAATTTCAGGCAGAAAGCCAAATTTATAGTCGAAATGTTTCAATCGTCGTGATAATTATCGCGATCACAATCGTAGTTGTTAGTCTGACTGCTTTCCAAAAAATACTAATTATTGCTGATGGTTTACTGTTGGGTGGGTTGCTAACTTTAATCTATGGAGTACTGCGCGGCTTTGGCGCCGAAGACAACATGTTCAGATTTATTGTCGTGTCGATCGGATTGTTTATTTCTTTGTTTTTGGGTTATTGGAAATTTTCCAAACCAGCAAAGAAATAGTAATTGGCGTTGCGAGCGATGAAAACAAAAAAGTTTACCATTCTTCACACCAACGATTTTCATGGCGATTTTCTGTCTGAAGTTCAGGCCGGTGGTGGGAAATTAACCGGTGGTTTAGCTTTACTCTCTGGATACATTAATCAAGTCAGAAAAGAAGAAGAAAATGTGTTGTACGTGATTGCCGGCGACATGGTACAAGGGTCGCTGATCGATGCCGAGTACAAAGGCATCTCTACTATGGAGATTATGAACTACTTGGCTCCGGACGTGGTGGCTCTAGGCAACCACGAGTTTGATTATGGCTTGCCCCACTTGTTGTTTCTGGAAAAAATGGCCAACTTCCCAATTGTGAACGCCAATCTTTACATCAAAAAATACAACAAACGATTGATGAACCCGTACATAATTTTAAAAAAGGCCGGGTTTGATATTTTGTTTACCGGAATCATCACTGAAAAAATCATGGACGCACTCAAACAAGACGCGCTGATCGGGAGTTTCGTCAGTTTAAATGAAGCCAGCCGCGAAGTGGGGAAAATTTGTAACGCCTACAAAAAAGATGACATTGATCTGACCATACTGCTCACTCACATTGGTTTTGAGTCAGACATTGAGCTGGCTAAATTATTAAAACCAGAGTGGGGAGTGGACATGATTATCGGTGGCCACTCCCACACAATTTTAGAGCAGCCTAAAAAAGTCAACAACGTTTTAATTGCTCAAGCTGGTGTTGGCTCGGACCAAGTTGGACGGTTTGATATTGTGGTGGATGATGAAACCAACTCGATTGTGGAGTATCGCTGGCAGCTAGTGCCGATTCAAGAAGGAATTGCGCCAGTAGATGAGAACTTGGAAAAGTACATTAATAGTTTCAAAACCGATGTTGATCGTAAATACGCGGCGTTGGTGACGAAATTTTCGCAACAACTGACTCACCCACAGCGAGAAGTAGAGACGAGTTTGGGTAACTTAATCGCTGATGCATTTGCCACTCAGAGTGAAACCGATGTGATGTTGGTTGGCTCGGGCTCGATTAGAGTTAAACAGCAGGGGCCGGTGGTCACGCGTAAAGATTTCTTAGCCTGTTTTCCGTATGACGACAGCTTGCACCGGTTCGAGATCACCGGCCAGCAGATGATCGATATTTTCTCTCATATCATGCGTCCCGAAAATCGTGATGGTGAGGGTGAGTGCTACCAAGTTAACTCAGCGGTACAAGCGGTTTATGATGATACAAAACTCAGCTTAAGCTCACTTAAAATATATGGTAAAAAAGTAGTGGCGTGTCAAAATTACACCATTTGCATGCAGGGTTTTCATTACAATAATGCTCCAAGCTATCTCAATATTTCAGCAGAAAGCTTACTAAAATCTGGCAAGCACAAAGTGGTCAGTACTTCGGCTAAGGATATTTTGGAAGAATACCTGCGAGCCAACCAAAATTTGGATGCAAGAATTGAGGGTAGGTTGGTTTACGTTTAAAAATAACTTTAAACACGATGCAAATTGAACAGACAACACTATTACTAATCTTTGGTTTTCTAAACTTATTTGTCTTTAATAAGAGTTGGCGGGAAGTGGTAATTAAACAAAATCCGTTTGGTTTGACCAGTTGGTTGAGTTGGCTGGGGATTTTCGTCTGGGGTGACGGTCTGGTCATCGCCCCATTTTGGATAATTACTGCCCTGCTCTCACTTTTTCTGCGTGACTGGATATTTTTTTGGTTGATCGTAAGTATTTTTTGGTCAGTCAGGAGCCTGGGTGAAGTCATTTATTGGCTGAACGAACAGTTTGCTGCCAAAAAGCGTAACCCACCGCACACACTACCCGGATACTTGCTGGTCAAAAGTGAAGCAATCTGGTTTATTTTTCAAATTTATTGGCAGTGTGTAATGGTGATTAGCATTGTCGGCTCAATATATTTTGTAAAAAATTGGTGATGGTTGAGATCTTGACATATATAACACAATGTATATACTATGTAATATGAACACAGCCATAAGTATTAGGACAAATCTAGAAGTAAAAAATGCCGCTCAGCAGATCGCACGGAGTGCTGGTATTACTTTGAGCGCTTTGGTAAATTCGTACTTGCGCCAAGTGATTGCTACTCGAAGGATCGAGTTGTATGCACCCGAACCCATGACACCCAAGTTAGAAGGACTGATCGCTGAGATCGAATCGGAATTGGAATCAGGGAAAGTTAGCCAAAAATTTACCAATGCTGATGATTTTTTGGTTAGTCTCAAAAAGTAAGGTTGGGTATGATTATTCAATATGCACTCAAGTTCAAAAAACAGTATAAAAAATTACCGCCAAAGTATCAAAAACAATTCGACGATCGGCTCGGGCTATTTTTGGTTGATCCAACCAATCCACAATTGCATGTTCATCCCTTGATGGGTGCTTATCGCGGTTATTGGAGTATGAATATTAGTGGCGATCTACGAGCTTTATACTTAAAGAACGGGGAAGAAATTATTATTTTTGCTTTGATTGGGACGCACAGCCAACTGTATGGATAATTGGAATGTCCGACTTATTTATTGCATTGAACTCTTTTTATAAGCGGCTTGGATTTATATGAACGATCTTTATCTAAAAAGAAAATCAATTGACGGTGTCAAGAAATTAAAAAAAGTTAGTTTTAGCACCGCGTTAATTCTTGAAGAAGCAGAAAGACTGGGAATAGAGTGGAAAAAAATTGCATACACTGGTTTATTTAAACTCTGTTACAAAAATCAGGTTAAGTATTTTCGCGCCCAGATTCCTTCAACCACAACCGAGTTTGCCGCCTATATTTGTAATAACAAGCGCATTTCCAAACACATTTTAAGTGAAGCTGGTATTTCGGTGAGCAATGGCTACCAAATCGAGTTCGATGATAAAAAACCATATAGATTGAGAGTGTTTGAAGTTTTGAAGAAGCCGTTGGTCGTTAAGCCAGTTAACGACCAACAGGGAACAAATGTATTTTTGAACATTAATACTGAAGAAGATTATATTTCGGCTACTCGTCAAATTTATCAGTATTATGGTAAGAAGAAGGTCGAAATCTTGGTTGAAGAAATGTTTGGTGGCAATGAGTATCGAGTGCTCGCGACTCAAGAAAAAATCCTCAGTGTGATTAAACGCGTGCCGGCGAATGTCGTTGGTGATGGACGATTAACTATTCGAAAATTAATTGAGCAGAAAAACTTAGATCCAATCAGGGTTAAAGTTAATACTTATAAATCAATTGTTCTGGACGAAGTAGTAACTAATTATTTAGCTAAACAAAACTTGAGTCTACAAAGTGTTTTGCCCAAAGGAAAACGAGTGCTTTTGCGACCCCATGGTCCTCTAGACATTACTTTAGGAGGAGACACGATCGATGTCACAGACCGAATTCATCCCAGTGTGAAAGCAGTAATCGAAAAAGTAATGAAAAGTATTCCCGGACTTTCATTGGCGGGTATAGATTATATGACTGAGGATATTGAGTCTGAGGAAACTGCAGAGAAATATAAAATTATCGAAGTTAATTCCTCTCCAAGCCTTGATTGGAATGAGTTTCCGATAGAAGGACCCCACCGAAAGATCGCATACGAATTTTTGAAAATAATTTTTCCTGATTTAGAGTAAGTCTGAGGCAGACACAAACATTGACAGTCCCTGCGCCTTGGCTTTAGACTGATTGTTATTAACTTGAATAAAGTTGGGAATTTATGAAGACCGCTTTTGATCCCAGGTTGTTGAAGTCAGCAGTATTTGGAGCTAACGATGGAATTGTGACGACTTTTGCTGTAGTGGCTGGGGTGGTTGGGGCAAAACTTTCTCCCAATGTCGTCGTAATACTGGGCATTGCCAACATGATCGCTGATGGCGTAGCAATGGGGTTAGGAGATTTTTTGGGCGAGAGATCGGAAAGAATGATGCGCTTTCGCGATTTGAGCGAAAGCGTCCACAAACAGACACATTTGCGAAGTGGTGTTTGGAAAACCGGACTAATAACCTTCATTGCTTTTGTCCTGGCTGGAAGTTTGCCGCTTCTACCCTATTTAACTCAAGCGGTCGGGGCGCCGATTCTGATTCAAAACCGATTCGGTTTATCCATTTTATTTACTGGTTTGGCATTATTTTTTGTGGGTGTAATTAAAACCAGGTTTACGAACTCCAGATGGTGGGTTGGCGGTCTGGAAATGCTCAGTGTGGGAGCAATTGCGGCGACAATTGCGTATGCACTGGGTGACTTAGTTGAACAGTATCTCGCTTAATTTGACTTAATTGTTACTTTGTCTAAAAATGAAGTATTGATTAGTTTGGTTGTCTTTGCCGTCGGCAAGAAACGAATCTACAATTGGTGGTAGACTGACCGTCAATTTTTCAATTTCTTCTTTTGAAATTGCGTGGGCGTAGCGAACCGGGAATGATTTCTTATCTATTGTTGGGGCGGTTTGGCGAGCAGTAGTGTTGCGCCAATCAACGAGATAGTCGCCGGACTCAAGCTCACTTGGGTCAATATTGTAGTCCTCTGGATTGTCTAGTTTGTTTTTAAATCTCCCCAGCTCGCCAAACCGCCACACAGTAAAAACCAGTAAACCCTGAGGATTAAGTAAATTTTTCAGTTGGCTAAGTAATTTTCGACGTAACTCGAAACTGGGAATGTGATGGAGTACTCCAAAAAGCACAATTAAATCGTAGCGATCGTTACCTTGAGCAAATACTTGATCGGCAAGTAATTCTTCAATTAAATCTTGATAGATAAATTTGAACGTTTTACTGGTAATATTGGGATTTTTGTCTCGGGCAATTTTTAGCAGCTCACGGCTGTTGTCAGTGCCAGTGTACTCAATTTGGTGATCAACGTTGGCTGTTAAAAATTGCCCAAACCGTCCATTACCGCAACCTACATCTAATACTTTGATTGGCTTATTTTGAACTTGTTCTAACAGGGGAAGTATTCTGCTCCACCCCTGCCAAGGTGCCTGGCGGGTTTGAGAAAAACTCTGAGCCATTGAGTTATAAAATTCTTTATTAATTTCGTTGAGCTGATGGATGGTTGATGTTTTCATACTTCGACTCACTTTATTTGCTCAGTATGACAATTGGAGCGCAAACTTGCTTTAACTCATTATTTAAGTTCAGTATGGTTATGTTTATTAACCTTAATTATTACCCAGTAAAATAGCAATGCCACTATTAACCCACTTCCCAAATAAAACGCAACCCACTGGGAAGTAATTTTATCCATCCAAACACCCATGAAAAATGCAACTGCGGCGTAAGGTAAATTTTTGACCATGCTAAAAGTAGATAAGGTGGTGACGCGGATACTTGAGCTGGTGTAATTGTTAATCACAATTGAGGCACCATTGTTAAAAATTCTCATTATTGATTCACGTAAAATCATCATTACACCACCAAATAAAATTCCCACAAACGGTGACACGATGTAAGACACTGCTAAAACTAAGCCAAGGATAAATAGTAAAGTGTTGATGTGAAATCGGCGGTTGAGTATGGGAGTGAGCGTAGATGCTCCAGCAGAAATTAAGAAGAGTAAAGCAAAAAAAGGACCAATGAATTGTGGTGAAAATCCATACTCAACCGCCAACACAGACTCAAGCATTTCATCCGATATTACCCACACTGAAGTCACGCCAAATATAATAGGCATAATAGGCACATTTCGTAATAATTGCCGGAGCTGCGTAACCCCAGCTTTATTTTGTTCGATGAATTGTTTTATGCTAAATTTTTCACTGTCTACTTTAGGTTCGTCTAAGAATAAACTTACTACCGCTCCGATTAAGCCAAATATACCGACGAGAAAATAAGGCAGTCGTGGATTAAAGGAATACAAGACGCCGCTTAGTATTCCCCCCACCGCCATACCTAGTTGATTCAAACCATTGGTTTTTCCGATCACATTATCAAACCTCAATTCTTGTCCATAGGATTTGAGCGTGTCGTACAAAAATGCCTCGTGTGTGCCTGAAAAAAACGCTAAACCGATAGAGCCGATGAAGATGCCTAAGCCAAGGGTGAAAAATGATACCGCCCCGCCCATGACGATATTACCAAATCCGAGAAGCAAAAAAGCTAAAATCAGTGCTTTTTTCTTGCCTAATAAATCAGACAGTGCGCCAGTGGGAATTTCCATCAGGATCCAAGTGACAATCATGACCGACTCTAATAAGCCAATCCCAGCATAGTTAGTGAACATTAGGTAATAAAACACCCAGACTCCTAGCCAAAACCAGCAGGCGCGCAAAAATCCAAGCAGGTAGCCGAGGCTGATATTTTTATTCATGTTGATCCGGTGCAGTTAATAATCGAAGGAGCTCGAAAAGCTCGTCATCATTAATTGGTTTTTCTAGATAATGAAGTGTAATTGTTGATAATTCATCAATTTTTTTTAAACCAGACATAAACACAATTTTTGTATCTTGCATTTTTGCCCTCATGTATCGTGCAATATCTTGACCATGCGCCCATGCCAACATTAAGTCGATCAGATATACATCTGCTTGTGCATTCATGATTTCAAACATAATTAAACTTTTTTGTTGATCAGATAATACATTCCAGATATAGTGTTGCTGAAGTCCATCAAATTGAAACGTGACGACTTTGTATCCCCGACCAGCTAACGCCCACGCATAGGATTTTAGCAACAACCCTTTTTGATCAATGATGCATATTACGTGACCAGTTGGCGAGATAGATGGCTCATATGTTTTCATAACATATGGGTTGTCAACCAATTCTTGCGAACGTTCAAAATAATTTGAAAATAGACCTGGAGCTTCACCATCTAACATATACAACCTTATATATAGGCTTTCTGCGAAGTCAACTTTAGTTATCTAGAGTCTAGATTATAATACCGAATTATGAATGAGGTAGTACAAAAGCTAGTACAAGAGTTGGTGAAAAAAATTGATCAACCAAAGTTTAGTTTGAGTCGGGTATTGAAAAAATATCCCAAACCTGGTGGCAATCTGTTCAAAAAAAGCGAAATAATAAGTGCTTATGGTGAGGCAGTTCGTTCTGATTTGGTTCAAGCAAATTCGAAAATTGAGAGACTGTTAGTGAAAAAACCGACGCGGACTATGTCGGGTGTGACGCCAGTCACAATTCTGACTAAGCCTTTCCCCTGCCCCGGCAAGTGTATTTTTTGCCCGAGTGACGTGCGGATGCCCAAAAGTTACTTGAGCGATGAGCCGGGGGCACAACGGGCGGAGCGTAATTGGTTTGATCCGTATCTGCAGACCTACGATCGGTTGCAGGCTCTGCAAGCCAATGGTCACGATACCAGCAAGGTTGAGATGATAATTCTCGGTGGAACCTGGTCGTTTTATCCAGAAAAATACCAAATTTGGTTTATCAAGCGCGTGTTTGAGGCGCTCAATCAGTTTGGCAAAACTGATGAGCGCCAAACAGTAATTGAACATTATCAGCAAATGAGTAAAGCACACAAACAAGCCGACAATTATTCGCCAAGTAATGATCCGAAGAAAAATCAACAGACATTGAAAAATTATGAGATCAGTGGTAAAAAAATTGATAAAACTTACAACCAAGTGATTTCAGAACTGTATGTGGCGCCAGAAAGGAAAGCAGGTTTTGACCGCTATCAAACTGCGCAGTGGCAGGAGTTGGAGATTGAGCAGGAAATTAACGAAACAGCGGAATGTCGATGTGTTGGTTTGGTTATAGAAACCCGACCGGATAATATTTCACAAGCAGAAGTATTGAGAATCCGGCGCTTGGGTGCAACTAAGGTACAGATCGGTTTTCAAAGTTTGAATGATGAGGTGCTAACAAAAAATCATCGCGGCCACGACGTGGCCGCGACCAGAAGGGCTGTAAAAATCCTGCGCCAAGCCGGATTTAAGATTCATGCTCACTGGATGCCCAATTTATATGGCTCTAATCCCGATCTTGATTATCAAGATTACTTGAAAATGTTTAGTGATGATGATTTCAAACCCGATGAGCTGAAAATTTATCCATGTTCGCTGATCGAAACGGCAGAACTGATGCAATATTGTAAGCAAGGTCTGTGGCAACCGTACAGTGAGAAAGAATTATTAGAATTATTAATTAAGTGCTTTGTCTCCACGCCTGAATACTGTCGATTGACGCGGGTGGTGCGGGATATTGGAGCTGACGACATTGTCGTCGGCAACAAAAAAACCAACTTTCGCCAGTTGGTTGAGAGTGAAATTGCTAAAAGAAGTTTGAAAGTGAAAGAAATCCGCGCCCGCGAGATCCGCGGGCGCGGATTTGATCCCATCAATGTAAAAATCATACAAACTGAGTATTCCACCAGCGTCAGCCAAGAAATTTTTATTCAAGCTGTTGTTAACGTGAGCGGTGAAGAAAAACTGTTAGGGTTTTTGCGCTTGAGTTTACCAAGTGCGAAAAACTTTGTTGAAGAATTAGCTGATACTGCCATTATCCGCGAAGTGCACGTTTATGGCCAAGTTGAAGCAGTGGGAGAAAGTGGAAAGACAAAAGCTCAGCACTTAGGCCTAGGCAAAAAAATGATTGCTTTGGCTCAATCTCTCGCCAAAGACTGTGGGTTTACCAAACTAGCCGTAATTTCTGCCATCGGCACTCGCGAGTATTATCGAAAAATCGGTTTTATTGATGGAGAGATGTATCAATTATTTTCTAAAGCTCATTGATTAATGCATCTATTCGCTTTAATAAATTTAAGTATGAGAAAATTTGTTTCTGGGCACCACACAGACTTCCGATGGGTGGTGTGAGTGAATTTTTCCAAGCACTAAGTTTCACTAAAGCTTCCCGCTTTCTTCCATTTTTTGTATCTCTCTGAACATTTTTCAAGAAATCATCTGTACATTCGATTATTTGCTTTAATAGAACCAGTTGGATTTTTGTAATTTGACACAATAACTCAATCCTGTTAAACGGTTGAGCATCCTGTCCGTGCTGTGGAGACTCTACTGCTCTTGTCAATTCAGCTATTGCTTGCCTTAAACTTGAAGGTAACTCGGGACCTGATTTGCGCATTGTATTTATTATCTAAGATTAGATATATGTGTGATTAATTATATCACTCTATATCATTAAGATCGATTTTAAACCGTTTCTTGGTGAAGATAAGTTTGCGTTTCATCACTGTTTCAATGTCAATCCCTAGTTCCAGCGCCAGAAGAATGACTGAAGCCAAGACATCGGCTAGCTCGTCCTCTACGTGGGCTTGGGCGAATTTAGCGGTTTTGGCGGCACGTTGGAGATTCATGCTGGTCAGTAACTCGTCGCTAAGTTCGCCCAGCTCTTCCACCAGTTTCATTGTCCGGGCAAAAACACGTTGGTTTTGCTCCGCAAGTGGCCAGTTGGCTTGGATAAATTTGAGAACTTGAGCGTACTCTTGTTCGAGCTCCTTGATGGTCATGGAATGAGGCTGTTTGCTTGGCATAACGAAGAGTATTGTACTACAAGAGGGGGTTGAGAGCGGTTTTGGCCGACGGCCAAAACCGCTGATACCAGCCCAAACCCAAACCCGCCACACTCCGAAGTTGATTTTGCGAGCGAGGGTTTATGATTGCTAGTTGAGACAACACTTTTTCTGAGGCCAATATTGTTTTTGACAGCTGAAGCGAAATCGCTGTTTTTTGTCGCCAACGTTTTAGCCGAATTAATCTGTCCATTTCCTCATCGTTAAACTGAAATACGGTGTTTGTATTACTTGAACAGTGATCACACAAACCACATTTTTCTGCACTTTTTTCACCAAAGTAATTGAGAATATATTGGGAGCGACAACCTTCGTCGCGACAGTAATCACGCATTGCTTGAAGTTTACGTAATGAGTGTTTCGTTTCTGGTGTCATCTTTTTTAGATGATTTGAAGTTTCAATTAACCCAAGGTGGATTTTGATGTTAAGTGGTTGATAAAGCAGATAACAACTAGAAACTTGGCCATCCCGTCCCGCTCTGCCCACCTCTTGGTAATAATGTTCGAGGCTTCCGGGCAAATGATAATGAACAACGTAGCGAATGTCGCTTTTGTCGATGCCCATACCAAATGCATTTGTGGCAATTACCAGTGGGGCTTGGCCAGCGATGAAGAGTTTTTGAATATTGTTGCGCTGGTCTTGATCAAGACCAGCGTGATATGCCAGCGCGTATTGGCGGTCAAAACAACGATTAATGTAGTCAGCCAAAGTTTCGGTGGCTGC
Source organism: uncultured Pseudomonadales bacterium (assembly GCA_964653045.1). GTDB lineage: Bacteria > Patescibacteriota > Microgenomatia > UBA1400 > PJMF01 > DAOOPX01. The sequence continues at coordinate 11,476 of CAZZBW010000012.1, forward strand.
ACGACTTGAAACATAGACCAGACCGTTGTCGCCAAAGCGGGCTTGAACTATCTTAATTAAACCTAAGTTTTGTTCAAACACCGTTTCACAGCGTTGGCAGTGGAGCCTCAAGTTAGTGCGTCTAAAACTCGACAAAAAAACTTCTGGCTTGTTTAAACGCAGCGAGCTGATAATTTCTGTTCTGACCGCAGGTGTGGCTGTGGCGGTAAACGCGGCAACGGGCAAGTTGCGCTGGTTAATTTTGTTGACAAACCCTGCAATCTGCATGTATTCAGGTCGAAACTCATGCCCCCACTCGCTGATGCAGTGAGCTTCGTCAATTATTAACCGACTGATTTTGATTTGCTGGCAAACTTTGATAAACGACTCTGTTTGGAGTCTTTCGGGAGAAACGTAGATAAATTTGAGTTGGCCGGATTGTAGTTGGCGCAAAGCATTGGTTATTTCTGGCTGAGATTGGGCGCTGGTCAGCTCCGCCGCCGAGATCTGGCGGCGGCGGAGCGCTTCCACCTGATCTTTCATCAGCGAGATTAGGGGCGAGACGACAATCATTGTCCCAGGAAGTATTAACCCTGGGACTTGAAAGCAAATCGATTTGCCTCCACCAGTAGGGAGAATTGCTAGGGTGTCTCGCCTGTCCAAAATGGCCTGGACAACGGCCAGTTGTCCAGGCCGAAACTGCTCATAACCCCAATATTGATACAAAATTTGCTCAGGCTGGACAATTTGCTTCTGAATGGATAATTGAGTCACGCAATTGATAATAACCGCCCAAGCTTACGTCAATCTTTACTTAAAGTATTTTTTGTTTTTGAGTTTTTCGGGAAGCAATGAGTGCGATTTGTCAGGATACATTTGGTAGTCTTTGCCATACTGGAGTTCTTTCATTAGCTTGGTGGGAGCGTTACGCAGTTCCAGTGGGATAGGTAGATTGCCCCATTTTTTCACATCGCCTAAAGCAGCAAAGTAAGCGTCATAAGCTGAGCGGTTTTTGGTGCACCGACAGAGATATGCCACGCCGTGAGCGAGAGTAATTTGTGCTTCTGGGTACCCGACTTTATGGACTGCATCAAAAACTGCATTCGCTACAACCAGGGCGGTAGGTACCGCTAATCCAACATCTTCGCTGGCAAAAATGACCATGCGTCTGGCGATAAATTTGGGGTCTTCGCCAGCGTCGACCATGCGCGCCAGGTAATACAAAGCTGAGTCGGCATTACTGGCGCGCATCGATTTGATAAAGGCGCTGATTGTGTCGTAGTGTTCTTCACCATGCTTGTCATACTTGAGTTGGGTGGCTTGGAGTGTTGTTTGTAGCGACTCTAGTTTGAGATTGCCATATATCTCAAACGTGTGTTCGACCAGAGTCAGCAATCTTCTAGCGTCGCCTGCTGAGTATCGACACAGCCACTCTTTGGTTTCTTGATTAATCGATAATTTGGGTTTGATTTTTTTCAGATACACCAAGCACACTTCAATAATTTTCATTAAATCTTCTTCAGTTAAGGGTTTCAGGACAAAAACTTTCAATCTGGATAATAATGGCGCGATCACCTCGAAACTGGGGTTTTCGGTGGTCGCGCCAATTAGGATTAAGGCGCCATTTTCCACGAAAGGCAGAAGGTAATCTTGCTGGGCTTTATTAAAGCGATGGATTTCGTCTAAAAACAAGACTGGTGGAAAGATATTTTCTCCCAGCTTTTTTTGCTGGCGACTATCTTGAATAATTTTTTTGATATCGGCTTTGCCCGCTGATACCGCTGATAGCTCAAAAAATTCACGGCCTAGTGAGTTGGCAATGATTCTGGCCAATGTCGTTTTGCCCACTCCAGGTGGGCCCCAAAAAATCATCGAAAACGCATGCCCAATCTCAATACTGACGCGCAGGGGTTTCATCGGTCCGACCAGGTGGGTTTGCCCCACGAATTGATCCAAGGTTCGGGGCCGGAGAAGATGGGCTAACGGTTGATTCATTTCGATTGTAAAGCGTTGGCAAATTTTTCTTTGATCTGTTCGGTGACGACAATTTCAACTAATCCCTGGTTGGGCTGGCCATAATAGATGTAAGAGCCCAATGGCGCTAATAGAACTGCAACCACAGTAGCCAAGTCTTCCTCGCCAATTACTTTCAGGTGTCTTGGACCTAGTTTGAGAACTTTGTTATGAATCAGTGTTAATAGTTGTTGAGTAAGTTGGGGTGTAATTTGTCCGGCGGGATTTTCCACAGATTCAAGATTTTCTTTTGTTGGCACGACTAAGGGTGTTTTTTGTCGCTGAATTTGTTGGTCAAATATGGCGATGTCGTACTGCCAGTGATTTTGGATAAACTTCGCGAGAGTAGCGTCGCCGACGATGATCGTCGGCGACGCTATATGCTCATCTTCTTTGTTTTGTACGTCTCTGAACGTTGGTTGCTCAACGATTTTTCCTTGTGCTTTAGCAAAAAATTGACGTTGTTGATCATTAATGACTATGTTTTTTTCAAGTAGCTTTTGATAAACCACTCCCTCGCGACTGATCAATCCAGCTCTGATTCGGTCGGAGTGCAATTCTTCACCACCCCGATCTAAAACCATTGGACAGAGCTCAATTGGTAGACTTTTCAGTCCCAACTTGAGCCTTGCATCATTAATCTGTTCACATCCGGACAGTGTTTCATTGGTGGCCACCAGGGCAGTAATCCGCTCATCCTCGAGAGTAGTGCCGAACAGATCGTGCAGAGCAATTGTTTCAAAACTGATGTGGAGTGACTGAGCAAACTCTTTGATGTTGCTTACTCTTTTGGATAAGCGTTCAATCCTTTGAGGATTGAGCTTATTCAAGCTCATTTTTTCATCGGTAATGCCAATCACCAGGTGCCGCGCCTTCCGCGCGGCAAACTCTATAAACTTCTTGTGCCCCGAATGAAAATGATCGAACGTGCCTCCCAGACCTGCGCAAGTGTAAACTTTACCCATAAAGTGATTATACCCTGTTACGACGTTGTCATCTTTCGACTTCGCTCAGGGTGACACTATTTATTAAAAGGTATAATAAGAGGCAATGAAACTGAAAACGATCTTGATAATTTTGGTTGGTCTCACGGGAATTTTGACATCATTGCTGGTCGTGAATTTGTTTGCCGCGAATCAGCGACCCCAAATTACTAGCGTGATGCAATTGGCACAACCAGTACCCACTCCACTGCCCTCACCCACGCCAACTTCAGCTTGTGCTAACTTACTTTTTGGTGGCGATCTAATGTTTGATCGCCACATCAGAGAAAAGGCTCAAGCACGCGGCAGTTATGATTTTATTTTAGCGGGACTTGAAGATATATTGTTTCGCGCTGACGGAATTATTGCCAATTTGGAGGGGCCAGTAACTGATTTTCCTTCACGTAGCGTCGGCAGTGCCGTTGGTTCGACAAATAATTATTTTTTTACCTTTAGCCCTGAAGTTGTCACCACGATGTTGGCACGTTGGCCGTTTTTTTTCAATTTGGGTAATAATCACATGTTAAATTTTGGCCAAGATGGATTAGATCAAACATATCAGAACATCGAACAGTCAGCACTAAATTATTTTGGTTATGTCCAACCAAATCAGGCGTTACCAAGTTATGTAGTCCACAAGTTTAATGGTATTAACGTCGGTTTAGTAAATTACAACCAATTTGTCACTGGTGGTCAGGAAAGAGTGGTGAGTGACCTCAAAACTATTCGTCCGTTAGTTGAAATTGTGATTGTTTATGCGCATTGGGGCAATGAGTACGTGCCAGAAAATCAGGTGCAACGGCAGCTAGCACAGGAGTTTATTGATCTGGGCGCCGACCTGGTGGTCGGCGCCCACCCTCACGTCGTCCAAGGAAGCGAAGTTTATCAAGGTAAACAAATTTACTACTCGCTCGGTAACTTCGTTTTTGATCAGTACTTCCAACCCGAAGTCCAGCAGGGTTTGCTGGTTGAGGCTCGGCTGTGTCGCAACACAACTGAAGGATTCGGCTGGAAGTTCACCGAACACCCGACCAAAATTCTAAAAACTGGAGAAACAGTATTAGCTGAATCGCTTAACCAATAGCAGTCAAAACTGGAAAAATTTTGTTTTTGTGCCTCGGGAGGGAATCGAACCCACACAATATTGCTATTATCAGATTTTAAGTCTGACGCGTCTACCAGTTCCGCCACCGAGGCATAATTTGATCACCCGAATTATAACCCACTTTGGATAAAGTTAAATCAAGCTATTTGTTCTGACAATTTATTTAATTGCCAGTAGAATAAACAGTCTGATATGAAAATCATGTCCAAAACAATGCTAGTGCTAATGTTAGTGATGTTGGTGAATGCCCTGAGTTATGGCACGATCATTCCCCTGCTTTATCCTTATGCCAGTAAATTCGGCATTGATGCCACGGGTTTGGGTTTGCTCATGGCTACTTACTCAGTTTTTCAGTTTCTGGCCACTCCTCTGATCGGTCGGTTATCCGATCGCTATGGTCGTAAACCTTTACTACTTCTTTGTTTAGTAGGAACCAGTATAAGCTTGGCTCTATTTGCTTCAGCGCAGTCGTTAGTGATGTTGTTTGTCGCTAGAATACTTGATGGTATCACTGGTGGCAACAACTCGGTCGCCCAGGCGGTAATTGCTGATACTGTCAAGCCAGAAAAACGCGCCAAGTCTTTTGGCTTACTTGGCGCAGCATTTGGTTTTGGTTTTTTAATCGGTCCGGCTGTTGGCGGTTTGCTCAGCGGAATTAATCTAACCCTGCCTTTTTGGTTTGCATCAGGATTGGCTTTATTTGGTTCAATATTTGGCTTGATTTACCTGCCCGAAACAAATAAAACTAAAATCCCGAAACAAGCAGCCAAGTTTACTTTGATTGATTGGCGGCAGCTTGCTGCCTCCACCAACAAACCTATCATTGGCTCACTGTTAATCGCAGGTTTCTTATTTTCCTTTGGCCAAAATATGTTCGTGATCGCTCTTCAATTGGTAACAGTTGATGTTTTGAGATTGACTACTTTTACGATTGGTATGATTTATGCCGGCTATGGCTTAATGAATATCTTGATGCAGGCATTTGGAATACGTTTGCTTCTCAAATTTATGTCACCGGCCAAACTTTTGTCGTGGGGACTACTTATTTCAATGGTGTTTCAGATGCTTTTGGGAATATCAATTCAGCCGTTCTGGTTTTTGCTCGTTTTGGCGGGCTTCACCCTGGTTCCACCCCTTTTCCCACTATTTTCTAGTTTGATATCAGTTCAGTCTAAACCAGAAGAACAAGGTTTAATCTTGGGTGTCAGTCAATCATATATCTCTCTCGGTCAGATCGTTGGTCCGATTGCGGCTGGATTTATTGGATCTTTTTCGCAACCCCTGATGTTCTTCATAGCTGGAGTAATGTTTTTATTTGCACGAATTGTGTTCAGTCGCTCTAGAGTGAAAAAGGGAGCATAGAAATATTATTTCTCGGAAAGTCAATAAGGCGGATAACAAATTGTCTTTGGTCTTAGTGAAAGACAAGAGCTGGTGACGGTAATCAGCTCGAACCTGTTTGGCCTGGACGACTATATCAGAACATATCTACTTGAGCATCCTGACATATCAATTAGCACTGCAATTAAAATCATTCTTCGTTACTACACAACTCCTGAATTAATTCTACAACTGACCGAATTCAAAAACCATCTCAAGACTGTTGATTTCTGTTTGTTTCAGGAGGTTTTTGGTGAAATCTATAAAACCACAATATTGAGACATACTTAAACATGCATGTTAATATTGATGTATGGAAAAAGATGAAATAACAATAAGTTGGTACGGAAGGTGTTGTTTCCTTGTTCAGCTTGGGGATAAAAAGGTTTTATTTGACCCGTATGACATGTTCTGCAACGTAGATATCGGCCTTATTGATTCAGACATCTTACTTAGTAGTAGCACTTGGCATGATCATGGGCACATAGGAGCATCGCCCGGATCTTGGATTTTTTCTTACCCAGGACAATATGAAAATCATGACATAAAGATAACTGGTATTGAATCAAAAGAGGATCGAGGTACTCCAAACGTAATTTTTAATATTCAGCATCATGGATTTTCTATAACGAATTTTGCTGATTTTGGCCCAACACAGGAAAAATACTTTGACTCAAACATTACGAAAAACGAAATAGCTGTCTTAAAGAGTACAAACATTGCTTTTGTGAGAGCTATGATAGAAAGAGATAAAGTTGGTGAGAATAATATTCATAATGAGAATTTCTTAAAATATTGCTCGCCACGTATTATTATTCCTGAACATTTCCTCCCTCGTGATTTTATAGATAAACAAATCCCAAAGGAGCAGAGAGAAAGATTTGAGCCAGCCAACATCATGATAGATGAGTTACCTGAGGCTATTGGTTATCCACTGACAGAAATTGAGAGTTACCAAGTAACTATCAATAATGACGCTTTGAACAAGAGAGTTATATATAGATTTATGAAACTTCACCCACAGGTAGAATATAAAAAAGAATTTTACTTAAAAAGAAATTGGTGAATACGGCTTAACTTTCACTGTAGGTTCGATTCCTATCACCAGTATTGCAACTTTCCAGGCTAACGCAACTTATGTAAAAAACGTGGATCGAACTCAGGGAAAGATAGATTTCTTGGCTAAAAACGAAAAAACCGGACGTTTGTCCGATATGGAGCGGGTGAAGGGAGTCGAACCCTCGTCACCAGTTTGGAAAACTGGAGCTCTGACCGTTGAGCTACACCCGCAGTGATGTGGAGTTCAGGTTGTTAAGATAGCCGATTGTAGCAAATAATTGACCAAAAATCAGTAATGGACTATTGAATTAATAAATATTTGCTATACTGATCTAGGTATGAGTTTAAGCCTGCTGATTTTTCTTCTGTCTTTTGGCGGAGTGTGGTTTGGGTCGGGGTTGGCGATCCGCTCGATTCAGCGGATCGCCCACGGGTTGCGAATCTCTTCTTTCGCCGTGTCATTTCTAATTCTCGGTTTTTTTACTTCACTTGGTGAGTTGTCAGTAGGTGTCAATGCGGTGATAAACAACGACCCAGAAATATTTGTTGGCAATCTAATAGGGGCATCAATTGTGATTTTTATGCTGATCATTCCCCTGCTGGCAATTACTGAAAAAAAAGTGGCTTTGAATAATGCCTTGCGCGGACGCCGGATTCTTTTTCCCTTAGTCGCTACTGCGGTTCCGGTATTGGTGTCACTCAATGGCGAGGTAGATTGGCTAGATGGCGTGTTTGCTCTCTCTGCCTTTTTTATTTCTAGCGTCATGACTCAAACTAAGCAAAACATACTTGAAAAAGCGACTAACTTCTTCAAACACAAACGATTTAGTCTGAGAATTGAGCTACTTAAGGTGTTTTTAGGAGTGTCGGCTGTTTTTCTTGCTAGTCACCTGATAGTTCAAGAGACATTAGTGCTTTCTGAGATGTTTAATCTCTCGCCGTTTTTCATCAGTTTGCTATTTATTGCCTTGGGTACAAATTTACCAGAGTTATCGTTGGTTATAAGATCGTTATTTATGAGAGACAAACAAGTGGCCTTTGGTAATTACTTGGGTTCGGCGGTAATGAACACTGGTCTTTTTGGGGTTTTTACCCTTTGGTATGGCCAACCAATTTTATTAACAAACAGCTACTTAATCAGTCTGGTTTTTTCTGTACTTGGACTAGTCCTGTTTTACTTTTTCGCCAAAAGCAAGTACACTTTAACCAGATTAGAAGGCTTAGTACTTCTTAGTTTATACGTTTTATTTATCTTCAGCGAGTTTTTTGTTCATCGTGGCAATTAGGATATTTTTTTACGAAAATTAGATTTTTTTCTTGAGTTTTTTGATGTACAATCTATGTTAATTCGGAGAGTAGTTCAGCCCGCCTGCATCGCTGTGCGAAGCACTGCGGGCAGGATGGCTAGAGTATCCCGACTTGTCGGGAGGGTAGCAGGTTATAATGTAGGTGTTAGGTCAGGAACAGAAACGGAGAGTAGCTCAGATGGCTAGAGTACGCGCTTTGGGAGCGCGGGGTCGCAGGTTCGAGTCCTGTCTCTCCGACAGAGCGAAGCGAAAGGAGGTAGTAGACAAGACGAGAAGTTTATCCCGCTAAGCGGGAAGTCCTGTCTCTCCGACAATTTTTTTAACATTATCTAAAGCAACTAGAAAGGACATGATCTATGCAAGATCAAGAAGTGTCTCAGCCAGTAGTTGTTGAAAATCATCCTCCGAAAGCAAATTCAAAATTAATTGCAGGTTCATTGATTGTGATAGTAGCGGTTGTTGCAGTTGGTATTGTTGCCAGGATTTTTTCTTTGTCTCAACCTCAATTCGATCCCAATGAAGCTAACAAAAAAACAGCTCTATCTGACCAGCTGCAACAACCACTGATTGCCCAGGCACAAGGATTTGCTACTTATGTGGAGGCACCGTTTGATTTGAAGCTGGCAGTTGCAGATTACTCGGTAAATCAAAATTTTTCTAATGTTGAAAATGCACAAACATTCACTTTTTCTGATAAAGAAAAAGGATTGATGACAAAAAATGCGTTTGTGGTTCGTCCAAGTTACCACAGCGAGTTTTTTCCGCTTTATGAGTCTAACCGATACGAGTATATTCCCAACTTTATTACCACCGACTCAGTTCTTCATAATTACCACTTAATGTTCGATTATTTATTGAAAAATCTGGAGGAAGAAAAACTCGCTGACGAACTGAGCTCATTAACCACTCGCATGCTTGATCGATCGTTGGCCGATTATCAGAAATTAACTGGGACTGAGTGGGAAAATGCGGCGAAACGAAATGTGGGCTTTTTTGCGGTCGCAAAAAAGCTGATCGATCCCGCCTCTACTCCCCCATCACTGGTTACCAATCAAGTTAATAAAGAGCTAGAGATGATTGAGGCGCATCAAGGAATAGAAAAGTCAGAAGTGATGAACATTGGTTTGGCTCAAAGTGACGAAGCCGATGCGCTAATGGAAGACTACTCGCAGTATGTGCCAAGAGGGCATTACGACAAATCTGATCAGCTCAAGGCCTACTTCAAAGCGATGATGTGGTACGGGCGGTTAAGCTTCCGGATGAAGATGAGTGATGAAGTCAAGTCAGCCACCCTAATTACTTTGGCACTGAACGAAAGCGAGAATGAAAAGAGTTGGAACACCCTTTATGAACCCATCAACTTTTTTGTCGGTAAAAGTGATGATATTACTTATTATCAATTCAAGGAAATTGTGGCGAAAGTATACGCCGAGAGCGCAACCCCCGAGTCGTTACAAGAAAAAAATGAACAAAATTGGGTGAATTTTATAGCTGAAGTAGAAAAATTAGAACCACCACAAATCAACTCTATGCCAATTTTTGATGCTTCAATTAAAGAAGACAGAGAGAATGAAATTAAAGGTTTCCGATTTATGGGTCAACGATTCACCATCGATGCCGCAATATTTCAGCGATTAATTTATCGCGAAGTTGGGGACACAACTCAGACATGCGCCAACTTCAAACCAAACGAAACCAGTTGCGATAGTGGCGCGCGCTGCCTACCCAGTGGTTTAGATATTCCAGCAGCAATGGGCTCGGCTGAAGCCAAGCAAATATTAGCAGCAGCTGGAGAAACTAAATACGCTTGTTTCAACGAGAATCTAGAAAAAATGAGCCAGTACTTGACTGGATTGGATCAAACAATCTGGACCCAAAATTTGTATTGGGGTTGGCTGTACCAACTCTTGCCGCTGCTGGAGACGAAGGGAGAGGGATACCCGGCTTTTATGCAAAATCAAGCTTGGGCGAGGAAAGAGCTCAACACCTACTTAGGCAGTTGGTCGCAACTGAAGCATGACACCATTCTTTATGCTAAGCAGGTATATGCAGAAATGGGAGGTATGGCGCCTGAAGATAAAGACGATCGAGGGTATGTTGAGCCTAATCCACAAGTTTATGCCAGAGTTGGTGCTTTAATCAGAATGACCAGCGATGGTTTGGAATCTCGAGGGCTGTTGTCTGAGGCGATGAAAGAAAACTTGGGGATTATGAAGCTGCTGGTCAGTTCATTGCAGACAATTTCGCTTAAAGAGCTAAAAAATGAGTCGCTCACTGCTGAGGAGTACGAGCTAATACGCTCGTACGGCGGACAGTTAGAGCATTTTTGGTTGGAAGTAAATAAAAACGAGCCAACGTTTAAAGAATCTTCGTCTCAAAGAGATTATTTGGGAGAAAATCCAGCAGCAATCATTGCTGATGTAGTCACTGATCCTAACGGTGAAGTGTTGGAAGTGGGAACGGGCGACATTTCTGAAATTTATGTGGTGGTGCCGATAGATGGTAAGCTGAGAGTAGCAAAGGGAGGAGTGTATTCATATTATGAGTTTAATTGGCCACTGAGTGATCGTTTGACCGACAAAAAATGGCGTGAAATGTTGCACTCGGAGCAAAAACCGGAAATGCCAAGCTGGACAGAAGCGTTTGTAGCCAAGTAATCGTGGTGAATAATGGCATGGGAATACGAGCAAAACGCTTAATTTTTATTCTGTTTCTTTTTAGTGTTGGGTTGGCCGTTTGTTTATTGTGCCATGAGTTGGTGGGAGTTTGTTCACGAAAACCATCGAGATCACAAACACTTAGTGCTGATCTAAATGGTGATGGAAAGAACGAGCAATATATTCTTGAGCGAGGTCAGCTTAAAGTGAGTCAAGCTGACAAACTAATTTGGCAGACTGATGATCAGTGGTGGGTAGACAGTTTTTTTCTAGCAGATAGTGATAACAATGGTGTAGTTGAGTTAAACATCTCATTGTGGAAAAAAGGTCGGTTTGGTAGCTCTAAGCCTTTTTGGATTGAGGATGATCAACAAACATTCAGTAATCATTTTTTTGTGTACAAATTGGTGGGAAGTGAGATGAAGATGGTGTGGGGCTCTTCAGATTTGAAGAGCCCCAACTGCTCTTTCGAGATATATGATTACGACCAAGATGGAAAAAACGAGCTTGTGGTGATAGAAGGGGTCAGCAAATGGTACTCGCATTGTGTTGGCACCCATTTTGCTACTTGGCGCTGGAATGGTTGGGGGTTTACCAATCTAACGCGGACAGAATTATAGTTTTTTTCTAATTATTTTTACAATAATAATGATATTATTACTTTTATGAAAAAAATAACTTCAGACGGTATTACTTTTGATGATGTTTTACTAATTCCCCAAAAAACTACGGTTAATTCTCGATCAGAAATTGAGATTTCTGGTCATATTACACCCAAAATTAAGTTGGATACACCCGTCGTCTCGGCCAATATGGACACTGTAACTGAGTCGCGCATGGCAATTGCTATGGCTGAAGTGGGAGGCATGGGTTTTATTCACCGGTTTTTATCAATCGAAGATCAAGTGGCAGAAGTGGCATCGGTGAAAAAATTGAAGTTGAGAGTAGGAGCAGCGATTGGCGTGAAGGACGATTATTTAGAAAGAGCTGAGGCCTTAATTAAAGCCAAGGTCGATGTTTTGCTAATTGATGTAGCTCATGGGCATAGTAATCAGCTGATTAAAGTTCTAAAAAAAATTAAAACAACTTATCCGAAGATGGAGGTTATAGCTGGTAACATCGCGACTGCAGAAGCGGCTGAGGAGTTAATCAAGAATGGGGCCGATGCCCTGAAGGTGGGCATCGGCCCAGGCTCACTTTGTACTACCAGAATCGTGACGGGAGCAGGAGTGCCGCAGATTACCGCTATCATGGAGTGTCTGAAAGCTGCGGAGAAAACCCATACCCCCATCATTGCTGACGGGGGAATTAGATACTCCGGTGACATTGTCAAAGCTCTGGCTGCTGGTGCTTCAACCGTGATGATTGGCTCAATGCTGGCTGCGTGTGATGAAAGCCCGGCATTGATGGTAAAAAAAGGCGACAAGCAATATAAACTGACCCGTGGTATGGCTTCGATTGCTGCCAATCTTGACCGAATGAAGAAGGATGGTCATATCAAAAAAGATCTTGAGGAGTATGCACAAGAAGGGGTTGAAGGGATGGTTCCTTATCGTGGCAGCGTAACGAGCTTGATCAAAAAAATGGCTTCGGGAGTACGTTCTGGATTTTCCTACTGTGGCAGCAAAAACTTGGTTGAGCTCTGGAATAACTCACAATTAGTTAAGATTAGCTATAGCGGTCTGATCGAGTCACATCCGCACGATATTGAGATGGTTTAATACCAACAAAATGACCGCCTGCAGGCGGCCATTTATAATTCGTGAGTAGCACTTATTATTTTATTTAGCCTTAATCTGTAACTTTTTCGGTTTACTAGCTTCGGCTTTTTTGAAGGTGATCGTTACCACCCCTTTTTCTACAACTGCTTCTGGTTCAACTGAGTGATCAAGCATGCTGATTCCAGGTATGGCTACGCGGTACGAGTAGCTCCAGCTGGAACGGCTGTAGTGTTGACGTTGTTTGTCTTCTTGCTCTTCTTGTTTTTGAGCTTTAATTCTTAGCACCCCTTTTTCAAACATCACGTCGACATCTTTTGAGTCAACTCCGGCGACGTTAGCTTTGACCACAACCTCATCATCAGTCTCGTAGAGATCCAGGTTGTTGTTGGCGTTGGTCAGACTCCCCCAGTCTTCTTCGTCCCAGACATTTGGCCAGTTGGATAAAGCACTGGTGAAAGGCTGCCATCTGATTATTGACATAGACACCTCCTTTTTTCTGCTTTTAGCAGTCAATCTATATTACTGCTAATAGTTTGCCACAACTAGCAGACATTGTCAAGCATTGCTAAATCAGCAAAAGTTTACAACTCTGTTAGGGAGATTTCTTGACTAGTTTTACCCCGAAGCTGATCAAGACGCAGTGTGCCCATCGAGATTCTAATTAACTCTTCAACGTTATATCCCAGTCTCTCCCAGATTCGGCGAATTAATCGATTTCTGCCTTCAGTGACAGTCAGCTCAAACCAAATTTGATCGTCATGATCGTTTTTTAGTCTTGAAAATTCTTGGACATGTGCCCAGCCGTCGCTGAGCTTAACCCCCTTTTCCAACCTTGAAAGCGCTAATGAAGTGGGCCGGCGGTCGAGTCGGACATGATAAGTCTTTGCGATTTCGAATTTTGGGTGGGTTAGACGTTGAGCGAGACCGCCGTCATTAGTCAAGAGCAACAGTCCCGCACTGTCAATATCCAGCCGGCCGACGGGAAACAGGCGCAAAGTAATATCTTTTCGGATATCTTCAGGAAGAAGTGACAGCACCGTCGGCCGGCGCAGTTCATCACTTGTCGTCGATACAACTCCGACCGGTTTGTTAACGATAAAGTATCTTTTTTCGACTTGCGGATTGAGAATTTGTCCACCAAATTTGACTTGATCCTGATCGGGGTCAATCCGTTGGCCGATGTTGGCAACTTTACCATTTACCTGGACTTTACCCTCGCCAATCAGTAACTCTGCTTTTCTGCGTGAAGTAATTCCCACATCGGCCATGAATTTGTGGAGTTTAACGGTATAATTTTGAGACATGAAAACCTTGATTTTTGCTGATACGCATTTGACCAATAAATATGATCCTAATTTAGCTGATTATATCGCCAAATTGGTGAAGTCTGTTGATCAGGTCATCATCAACGGTGATTTTTGGGATTTGTACCTCACCACTTTTGATCGATTCATCAATTCTGAGTGGTCAAAGCTCTTTCCCATACTTCAGCCCAAAACGGTTTACCTTTATGGCAATCATGATCCCGCTGAATTAATGGATGAACGTGTCAAACTTTTTTCTAAATTACAGGCGGATAATTATCAGTTTGTAGCGGGTGAGCGAACGTTTCAAGTTGAGCACGGTCACCGCGTGGCGGCTGAGTTCAACGACGCCCACCCGCTAATTTCCAAACTTGTTACCAAATACTTTCCTCAGTTTTATCCCACTTTGGACTCATGGTATCTTCGCCAAGATTTATTGGGTAAAATCTGGCGAGGATATACTTCAACTCGAGCAAAAAATCTCCAAAATCAATTGCGGCGTTACGCTTATTGCCACCGCAAAAAAAACGTTGTCAGAGTCTTTGCTCACTCTCACCTACCCGCCCAAGACGAAATTGAACAGGGCTTTATTTGCTTGGGAGCATCCAGATTTGGCAAGTTTCGCCATTTGATTATCGATGAGCAAAGCCTGAAATTTGTGGTCAGTAATTACCACTCATATACAAGTAAGGGTGATTTAGCCAGGAATTTGGCCCATTGAGGGACAGCTTTGAGTACGAACTTTATATCTCTCTCTGCATCTTCTTGATCTTCTAGGTAACGAACGTATGCGTGCGCTTGGTTGTAAATGTAATCTTTTTTAGGAAAATCTTTTGATGCTGGAGGGTGGAAGTTCAAGCCAGCTTTAAGTTGTTCCAAGGTTGTCTTTTTATTGGTTAAATAGCCCTCTAGAGCCCACAATAACCAACCCTCATCTACATCGACTTTTTTTGCTTCTTTTAAGATGCTATTTAAAACAATTGCTGATCGATTTAATCCGTCGATTAGAACAGAAATGTTTTGACCGCTTTGTCCCATATGAAATTGGGCAAGTAAAGGTTTCGTTACGGTTTGAAATTCTTCTGTAGAAACCTTAGGATCCATCCTTAATAGTTGATGCATTCTGGAAGCGAGCTGATCTAAAACTACCGCAACTCTTTGTAGATTGGCTGACTCAAGATCAAACCAAATTTCTGAAGATGAGTGATCCAATTTAAGTAGTATTAATGCATATTCAATGAAGAATCCGAAAAAAGTTAAATTTAATTGTGGCAGTTCTTTCCTATCAAATTTAGTTGAAACAGCTGTCTCGGTTTGGTCGGTGACGCCCATGGTAATGTATAATACCCGAGCTATGTCATTTATCAAAGCTGGTAATATTTCCAAGGGCATGTATCTCAAATTTAAAGATCAGCCGCACATGGTGACTCAAACGAGCTTCATGAGCCCAGGCAAGGGTTCGGCCTTCATGCGTTGTCGACTGAAGAGTGTCAAGACAGCACAAACAGTTGAGTTCACCTATAAATCCAACGAGATGGTTGAAGAGTTAGAGGTAACAACTCAAAGATTGCAGTATTTGTACCATGACAGTGACGAAGTGGTGTTCATGAACGAGCGCTCTTTTGAGCAGGTCAGCGTGCCGCTGGACTTACTTGAGGAAAAGTTGGATTTATTGAGTAGCGAGCTTGAGGTATACGTAATGTTTTACGACGATAAAGCAATTGGTGCCTCGTTGCCCTCCAAGATCAAGCTTAAAGTCACTCATGCAGATCATGCGGTGGCTGGAGATACGGTGGGACAAGCCAAAAAAGAAGTTGAGCTCGAAACAGGCTTACGGATTATGGCGCCGCTTTTTGTCAAAAGCGGCGACACTATAATTATTGATACTGACACTAAACAGTACGTTAGCCGGGCTTAACTGTCTTTAATCTTTTTTCACTCTGTCTTGAAAAAACAAAAAATCCCGCTTCTTGCGGGATCTTTTGGGCTCAGAACGTAGCTCCCCGGTAAGGAAAGAACCTTCTGAGGTAAGAGTACTATAACATAAGTTATAAGTACTTGTCAAGTATTATTAAAAAGATCAATCTGTTAATATATATTTTAATAGCAGTATTTGATCACTCGTTAGGGTTCAATTCGCGCTCGATTTGCATTAGTCGGTTATATTTCGCCACTCGTTCGCCGCGGGTTGGACCAAATTTGACAAATCTTGAGCCAACTGCGACCGCCAGGTCAACCATGGCCGTATCGTTTGTTTCTCCTCCACCTCTGTGAGAGGGTACTGTGGCTAGGCCATGTTGTTCTGCCAAAAGACAACATTTCACGGTCTCCGTCAAGGTACCGATTTGATTAAGTTTGATCAGGATGGCGTTGATCGCGTTTTGGTTGATCGCCATTTGCAGCCTTTCGACGCTGGTGACAGTTAAATCATCACCGATATGCATTATTTTTTTGTTATTTGCCAATTGATTAAGTTTTACCCAGCCTTCCCAATCGTCTTCAGCTAACATGTCTTCAATCGAGACGATTGGATATTTTTCTAGCCACAGTTGATAGTAGCTAATCAATTCATCCGAGCTTAATGTTTTATTTTCAAGGCTGAGGTGGTATTTTCCTTCGTGGTAAAACTCGCTAGCTGCTGCATCGATTGAGATTGTCACATCTCTACCCGGTTGATAACCAGCTGATTTAATTGCTTGGGTGAGGTACTCAAGCGGCAGTTCGTTATTTTTTATTCCATCTGGGGCAAACGCGCCTTCGTTACCAACGTTGGTAGAGTATCCAGCTTGTTTAAGTATTTTTTTAAGCGCGTGGTAGGATTCCAGGACTGCTCGAACACTTTCTTTGGTGTTTTGATTACCCACTGCAGTGAGGCAGTACTCCTGAAGGTCGGTGCTATTGCTGGCGTGTTTTCCTCCCTCAATCGCAACTGCCATCGGTTGGGGAAGGTGTTTCAAATCTGGTTTAGTATGAAATGTATCAATGATGTAGCGGTAGAGGGGTTTGTTTTGGGTAGTAGCAGCGGCCCGTGCTACTGCAACCGAGACAGCCAAGATCGCATTTCCTCCAAGAATTGATTTGTTGGTGGTTCCATCCAACTCAATCATTTTTTGATCTATCTCGGCTTGATTTGTTGCTTCCTTACCAACTAAAATCGGTGCAATTAGCTGATTGATATTGTTTACCGCTCGCAACATTCCCTTGCCGGTATAGCGTTTTTTATCTTCGTCAAAGATTACGCTGGCTTCGTAAGTACCAGCTGACGCACCATACGAAACCGAGGCAGTTCCCACCTCTCCTGTGTCCAAAGTTACTTGAGCCTCGACACTTGGTAAGCCACCAGAAGCAATTATTTCGTAAGCCCCTATTTTCGAAATTTTCATAATCTTCTTTCTATTATTAATATCTATTTATTACATTTGAGAAGGCTTTTAAGTTGGAGTCAGCATGCCAAAGAATCTTTGTTTGGTCAACCCCTAGTTATCTTCAACTTTTTTGGCAATATCTCGGAGCTTGGCGGCTAACTCGAAATTTAAATCTTTTGCAGCTTGACGCATTTGAAGGCGGATTTTTTTGACTAATTTAATTTTTTCTGAAGGGGTGAAAGCTGCTGGATCAAGCTGATTGAGATTAATGCTTTCTTTTTCTGAGAGCATGATGCTTCCAACGTTCATATGTTTGTTTTTTTGTTCATTTTCTTTGCGGTTGGTGATTAATTCGGAGCGAATAGGTTTAATAATCGAGTGCGGTTCAATTTGGTGTTCTTGATTATATTGTTTTTGAGTTTGTCTGCGTCTCTGGGTTTCACTAATGGCTTGCTTCATTGAACCAGTCATGCGCTCAGCGTAGAGGATTACATGACCGTCTTGGTGGCGAGCAGCGCGTCCCATGGTTTGGACCAAGGCGGTTATAGATCGGAGGAAGCCTTCTTTATCAGCATCGAGAATGGCGATCAAGCTTACTTCGGGTAAGTCAAGTCCCTCGCGCAATAAGTTGATGCCTACTACTACGTCGTACTGTCCTTCTCTCAACTCTGCCAAGATGTCGGATCGTTCCAGAGTGACAATGTCTGAGTGGAGATAGGCAACTTTGGGTAGATTTTCCAGCACCTGAAGGGTATCGATTTTTTTGAAGCGCTGATTCAAGTTGGATAAGTGTCGGTAGTATTTTTCGGGTATTTTGCCGATCTCAATCTGATCGATCGGCAGTTCTTCGCTAGTCCAAAGGGTTTTGTTTGGGTCGTCGATTGCATCGGTGATTGGTTTATCAAATAGGAATTTATTTACAATTTCGAGTAATTTTTCTTTATCGTTCAGATACTCGGTTAAACTTTCCGCCATTCTTTTGGTTAGGGTTGTTACGAGCGTTCTTTCACCCAAAGCTTTGCGCTTAATAATCTCGACAATTAAGTCAATCACTTGACCGTCGACTGGTTTTAGTTCAATTGTTGGATCGAGCAAACCCGTGGGTCTAATCAATTGCTGAACCAGCTCCCCACCTGATAATTTTAGTTCAATCTCTGCTGGTGTGGCTGAGACGGCGATTAGCTGATCCGTTCGTTCCAAAAATTCTTCAAACTTAAGAGGGCGATTATCTAGGGCGCTCGGTAGTCGAAAGCCATACTCAATTAATGTTTCTTTGCGCGAGCGATCACCTCGATGCATGCCTTTGATTTGAGGTAGAGTCATGTGACTCTCGTCGACTACGGTCAAGAATCCTTCTGTCTGAAACTTTCGCGCATTTTCGGCAAAATAATCTAGTAGAGTAAAAGGTGGGTCACCAACTGCTCGGCCATCAAAGTAGCGTGAATAATTCTCGATTCCGCCGACAAAACCGAACTGCTCAATCATTTCTAGGTCATATGAAACCTTTTGTCTTAAGCGTAATTCTTCAACTAGTCTATTCTGAGATTTAAGCTCGTTCAAACGTTTGCTTAGATCCTGTCGAATGTTATCTAGGGCAAGGTGCTGAGCAACTGGATCAACCACATAGTGCTTGGCGGGATAAATTACAAATTCGCTTGTGTAAGATTCAGGTTGAGGAAGGGTGGTGCCAGAAATTGGATCAATCCAATTAATTGATTCGATTTGATTTTCTAAAGTTGATATTTTAAGGGCTTTCTCTTCATACGCTGGCCATACAACAATGTTTTCGCCACTAACCCGATAGCTGCCTCGTTTAAGATCAGAATTATTTTGATCATATTGGAGATTTTCCAGTTGTAGCAAGATACTTTTACGCTGAATGATTTCTCCTTCTTTCAGGCGCAATAAATATTTGCCATACTCAACCGGAGAACCAAGGTTGTAAATACACGAAACGCTGGCCACCACAATACAATCAGGTCGAGTCAATAAATTGGTGGTGGTGGCCAAGCGCAAACGATCAATGTCTTCGTTAATGGTGGCTTCTTTCTCGATGTAAGTATCGGTCCGGGGGATATAGGCTTCGGGCTGGTAGTAGTCATAGTAAGACACAAAATAACTGACCGCATTTTCTGGGAAAAAGTCCCGAAATTCTTGATATAGTTGAGCGGCCAGAGTCTTGTTGTGAGCCACGATCAAAGTAGGCTTTTGAACTTGTTGAATGACATTGGCAACGGTAAAGGTTTTACCTGAGCCAGTCACTCCCAACAGAGTTTGGGCTGGTTTTTTGCCATTGATACCGGCGACCAACTCTGCAATTGCTCGAGGTTGGTCGCCGGTAGGTTGGAAGTTTGTCTTGAGTTTAAACTGCATCAGCAGTGGTATGATACCACCTGCAAGAAAACAGCATGACAATCACACCGATTAAATCAAGATATGTGCAACCCAATGACAATCTTCAAGATGTCATTCTCAGCGTTGTCTCTGAAATTCCCGAACGATCTGTGTTAGCTGTGACCAGCAAAATCGTGGCGCTGTGTGAAGGACGAGTGGTCCTGAAAAAATCTGGTCAGCGTCAAGAAAAGCATCAGCTAGTAGCTCAAGAAGCTGAGCAATATATCGATCCCGTAGTTTCAAAATATGATCTAATGTTGACGATCAAGTATGGAGTGTTATCGGTCAATGCGGGCGTGGACGAATCAAACATTGACCAAAAGTACTACGTGTTATTGCCCGAAAACCCTTGGAGTTCAGCAGTAAAAATTTGGCAATTTTGTCGTCAACATTTCGGAGTCAAAGAGCTGGGAGTGATCATCACTGATAGTAAGACTACGCCTCTGAAATGGGGTGTGACCGGCACTTGTCTGGGTTATTGTGGATTTGAGGGATTGAAGAACTTGATTGGCAATAAAGACCTTGCTGGCAGAGCTTTGACCATGACTAAAGTGAATGTGGCCGAGGCGTTCGCCGCCTCGGCCGTGTATGTGATGGGCGAAGCTGATGAGTCCCAACCCTTCGCTTTAATCACCGATTTGCCAGACACAAAGTTTGCCCAAAAACCGCCAAGTAACAAGGAAATCGCCGCGCAGCTGATTAAACCAGAGGACGATGCCTATTGGCCAATTCTTTCGCAGGCTAAGTGGAAAAAAAGTTAATAACAACGCAATTCCATATTAATTTACTCGTGTAAAAGTTAAGTAAAGAATCCAAGACTAGTATCAATGTTGTCGTGGGGGCGCAAGTGGTCTTGGGCCAAGTCTGAGCAACCTGGTTTGCGAGTTCAATTCCCGTCGCCTCCACGATCATTTAATTATTGAAAATTGCAATAGTTTGTGAGATATTAACAATGCTCGGACTTGGCTAATCAGGACACTTGACAAATCAGTCAAGAAATCCCCGGATTAATCTTGGGGATTTTTTGTTTCAGATAGAGATTGTCAAATCGTGCACCGGTTGAGCTTGACCACCGAGGCGGAATTTATACTCTTCCCTACCCCGCAAGAAATCATATGTGTGTTTTCCTTGTTTGATGGCATCAGCGATTGTTAGCGCAGTTAAAACTTGACCAACAGAAAGTTGCCAATACGTTGGATCATAGCCGGAATTGTATAGACTGTAAGTACCAGCGTAATCAAAAACTAGCATGGCAGAAACGGGTTGATTTGTTGATGGTAAATTAAAAGAGTTTTCTCGCCAGTTTTTAAGATATAAAAAGAAAAGTTTCAGCCAACCTTTTTCAGCTAATTTGGGCAGTAATTTAATGAAAAACTGACGATGCTCGTCGACCCAAAAATCGTGCTTGTCAGACGAAGAAAGTTGGTGGAGTCTGATAAATTCATCTACTGCAATAGATATTTTATTCGGGTCGGAAATGGTCTTAACGCTGTACTCTACTTCGGCTTCTAGTTTGCGTAGTTTGCGCCGAACTTCGTGGCGCTGCTTGCGTGCAAGCAGCGCCAAATACTGATCAAATGTTTTAGGTAACTCAATTACAGGACAAACATCTTGCTCGTTGGTTGAAACTTTAATCTTTGGCAAACGTTGCTTAATTAAGTTGGGCAGCAAGGTCAACGTTGCCGAATTATCTGGTAGACTACACAACTCAACAGTATTGATTTGTCCCTTGTTAAATAGTTTGGCAATGATTTCAGCCAGCATGGGATAAACTTGGTCAATAAATTTTTTGTTGACAATTGGGTCTAGGTAGTCACTGACCGCTTTACAGCCGACGAGCTTGAGGGTTTGGTCTTGGATGAAAAATGGCGCGATACAAACTGGTTCATGATTTTGTTGTTGTTTCCCTTCAGCTACGTTCAGGGTGACAATATGCAATTCTCCTTCTCCTAACGTTTCCCACCAAGTTTGTTGAAATATTGGAGTTTGGAAAATTGTATTTGTGGCGGCTGTATCAAGCAGCCGCCACCATTCCCCTTCGATGCTGTCAAATTTCT
>CAZZBW010000013.1:0-24988 GCA_964653045.1 uncultured Pseudomonadales bacterium
GACCTGCTTTCACAGCTTACCTTTCCATTCCGGAAAGTATCGTGCGATAATCAGGTTTGAGATGAGGTAAAATAGGCGCGGAAAAATATATTTTTGAAAAATTGAGTTAATGTTAACTAATAAAACAAAAATTACGGTGGTTTATGCCTTTATCGATTCTCAAAATTTAAATTTGGGAACAAGCAAAGACATTTGGAAGAATGGAAGATTGATATATAAAGGATGGAAATTAGATTATAAAAAATTTAGGCAGTATCTGACAGATAAATTTAAAGTTGAAAAAGCTTTTTTGTTCATCGGTTATATCAAGCAGAATGAGAATTTATATTTTAATTTAAGAAAATACGGATACGATCTGATATTCAAACCCACGGTAAAGGATAAAAATGGGAAACCAAAAGGCAATGTTGACGCAGAATTAGTATTGTATTCATCGGCAATTGAGTTCAATCATTATGACAAAGCTGTCATTGTGTCAGGCGATGGGGACTTTAGATGTTTGCATGAGTTCTTGGAAAGAAATAACAAGCTCAGAAATATTCTTATTCCCAATCGAAAATCAGAATCGTCTTTGCTCAAAGATTTTCAAAAATATAAAATTTTTCTAGTTAGAGAGAGAGATAAATTGGAACTGCTAGCCAAAAAAAACGGGAGACGTAGCGCATCATTACACGAATGAGCGGTCGTTTCTCCCTAGTGATGGTCTTATTATAGCGTATATTGATAAAGAGTGTCAATCATTAATCAATTTTGAAAAACATCGATCAGAAAAGAAATATGGGTATCTGGATCTTGTTCGATTAGGGCAAAGCCTCGAGCAATATCGTCACGGCTAACGTTGGCAGCAAATGACTTGTCTTTGAGCTTTTTTTTGACTGAGGAGGTTTTCATACCGGCGAACCCCTCTGGACGCATCAGTGAGTAGGCGTGCAAAAATCCGGATAACTCGTCACAAGCAAACAGGTATTTGTCTAGAGTTGTGTGTGGTTGCGTGCCGGTTCGTTCAGGCGCGTGAGCAGCCACAGCTTGTTTGAGCTCTTCAGGATACTCAGTGAGCAACTCTTTCAAAGCTTTGTTGGGATGTTCGTCTGGGTACTTTTCCCAATCTAGATCGTGGAGTAAGCCGGTGTGAAACCAGAGCTCTGGATCTTGACCTAATTCTTTACCATATGCTTCCATAGCTTGCGCCACCATCGTAGAGTGGTGGCGCAAAGCTGGATTCTCGATGTATTTTTCCAGCAACTTTTGAGATTCTTCTCTTTTGGGTAACATTAAGATCTTTCTGCTATTTCTTTTCGTTGGGCAAAAGTTGTTTTTCCAGCTCAGTTATTCGTTGCTCCAGCAATTTCCGATCGGTGTTAACCAGTAACCAGGCCGCTTTGGGACCATGGGTTTTGCCGAGCAAAACCCGGTAAATAGTTTCAAATCCTGGTTTAGTGCCGAGCGAACCCTTGGCTAACTGATAAATTTGTTGTTGTAATTCGTCTGGCTGCCAGCTTGGTTTTGAGTTAACAAGGGCAACAACCTGTTTGAAAAACTCAATTTGCTCAACGGCTAAGTTTTTTGCCTCATCGGGTAAGTTTTGTGTTGGAGTGAACTGGTAAGCTTTGGGAGCGTAGCGACTCAGCCAGACCTGGGCATATTTTTGTCGTTCGTTTAAGAGAGTTAGTTCTTCCTCTATTAGCTTGCTACCTTTGAGTTGGGTAAATTTTTCAACAAGATCAATTTCTGGGTACTGCATCCAGACTGCCACGTCGCGAAAGCGAGGCAAATAGAGCGGTTTAGGTTGGTCAGATTGTTGGGCGAGAGCGTGCGCCCTCGCCAAGCGCTGATCGCCAGCTTTTTGTCCATGAAAAATGTTTGTTGCCAAGTCATACTCGTCATACAGATCTGGAATTGACTCGGAAGCGGGATCAAAGTCAATGACTTGATTGAAGTGGCGATTGGCAAACAAAAATCTGCCAACTTCCGCAGGAAATAGCTGGGTGAACTCACGAGCGGAAGTGCCTACGCCTTTGCTCGAGCTCATCTTGGCACCGCGAACTAACAGCCACTCGTATGGTGCATCAAACGGTGAGGTAATCTTGAAAACGTTTTTGCAGATAGCGTTGGCCATGTCACGGGAGCCGCCGGCGCTGGTATGGTCTTTACCAGCGCCCTCGATGGTCACCCCCATCACCCTCCAGTGCGCTGGCCAATCGACTTTCCACAGCAGTTTTCCACTGCCGCCAAACGGCGATACTTTGCCTTGGTGTCCACACCCTTGCGCCCACTCAACTTTATTTTTTTGACACTCAAATGTGACCTGTTCCCCATCCCACTCAGTCACCAACGTGGTTCCCAGTTTTCCACACTGGGGGCAGATTACTTGGAACGGAAACCATTTCTCTGGTAGTTGATAATCTGCCACCTGCTGATAAATTTGGCGAAATTTATCGACATTGTCGAGAGAAATCTTAATTACCGCGTCCATCTGACCGGATTCGTATAACTCATGACTCCAAACGATTTGTTGAGAGCAGCCAAGCTTACGTAGGGCATGAATGAAATCCAACGCATAAAATTCAGCAAAGTTTTGGGCGTTTTGAAAATCACTTAATTCTGATTTACTAGCTTTGGTTAGATCGATTCCACAATGATCAAGTGGCGGAGCGGGAATCAGGTATAACGGCTTGCCCATCTGCTGAGTATAAAACTCTTGATCCAGGTAGCTGGGCAAGCCGTCCATTGGGTCCATGTCGTTAAAGACATAGGTGCTGGTTACCTTGGCGGCTTTTTCTTCTAGGTTTTTGGCGATTAAATCGTGCAGCAACACTCCCCGTAGCGAGCCGGTGTGAATCCTGCCCGATGGCGTTTTCATGTCATCAACGTGCAATTTCTTAATCTGACGCTGTTTTTGCCAATCCAAGATCTCTTGAGTGATTTTATCTAACCAGTGGGGTGCTTGTTTGGGTTGGGACATACAAACCTGTTATTAAAGACGTCCTTTGATTAACTTGCGTAACTCGCCAGAGCTTTTTGGTCCTTTGTAAACTCCGGCAAGCATCCAGGAGTTTCCACTAGAAAGCGCATTAGCTTCTCTGACATATTCTTGTTTAGCAGATAAGAGTATAGATGGAATTCTGTTCTGTGATAAAAGTTGAACTGCTTTTTTCCATGCGCCGTCCAGACCATCTACGATTGCAAGCAAGACAGATGGGGCAATTGAAGGTAGGGTTAACTCAAGTTCTCGAAGGGATTCAAGCAGGATAATATCAAATCGAACTTGTTCTTGAATTGCCAGGACCTCTAGATACGTTTCTATTGAGTCTCTTGCGACAGAATCATCATCGACGACAACAATTTTTCTGACGGGTTGTTTTTCCATGAGATTATTTGATCTCAATTATGGTGTATTCAACTTCTCCAGATGGTGCTTTAACAATGACTTTGTCACCTGGTTTTTTACCAATTATGGCTTTACCCAATGGTGAAGCGGCTGAAATTTTGTTTTCTTCTGGGTTTGATTCGTACTCACCCACGATCGTGATTGTCCGGGTTTTTCTGTCTCCATGTTTTTTCACAGTTACCGATGAACCGATACCGACCTTGAGATGAGATGTGGTGGAAGCAACAACAATTGCTTTCTCTAAGACTGACTGGATCTCATCAATTCTGGTCTCAATCAGTTCTTTGTCACTTCTAGCACTGTGATACTCGCTGTTTTCAGATAGATCACCGTGCTCACGAGCAATGGAGACCCGCTCGATTGCCTCTGGTAGCTTGACTTCTTCAAGTTGCGAGAGCTCCTGCTGGAGTTCGGCCAAGCCTTCTTTGGTCAGTTCAACCTTGTCAAACATGGGTTTATTCTCATCTTGGATAGTTGGAGTTGGTTTTGATTTTTTCATTCGGTCAATAAGTATATCGTACTTAATCCAGAGCGCAAGGGCTGATCAAATTCTATTACGTTTCGTGCGTTGAGCCACTCTGATTTCGATTAGGGCAAGCTTGAGTGCTGCTTCAGCCAGAAGCAGCTCGCGCTTGTCTTGGGAAAGAAGCATGGTTTGTTGGGCCGCCTTGATGGCGGCCTCAGCTTTATCAAGACTGATGTCTCGAGCGATCTTGGCACTATCTACGATCACCACCACCTTGTTGTCTAGTGTGACGTGGAGAAAGCCGTTGGACACGATTAAATTTTCCACTCGGTTATCAATTGTGTAGTGTAGCTCGCCGAAATCAAGTTGGCAGAACAAAGCTGCGTGGTGCGGAAGGATGGTCAACTCGCCCTCAACTCCAGGCGCGGTGATCGACTCTACTTCACCAGTGAACAGCACCTTTTCTTGGGTGACAATTTCGAGAGAAATAGATTTATTTGCCATAATAGTTAAAGTGTTTTTGCTTTGGTGATCACGTCTTCTATCCCGCCCACCATGTAAAATGCTTGCTCGGGAAGATTATCGTGCTTGCCCTCAAGGATTTCTTTGAATCCACGAATAGTTTCTTTGATTGAGACATATTTTCCTGGAACACTTGTAAATTGTTCAGCTACGAAAAACGGTTGGGAAAGGAATTTTTGGACACGACGAGCGCGCGCTACCACAATTTTGTCATCTTCTCCTAGCTCTTCGATACCAAGAATGGCAATAATATCCTGTAGTTCTTTGTAACGTTGCAGAATTTGTTGCACTCCCCTAGATACCTGGTAATGATCTTCACCAAGAATAGCCGGATCAAGAATTTTTGAGGATGACACGAGTGGATCTACGGCAGGATAGATGGCCTGTTCCGACAGTTTTCGATCCAGCGAAATGGTTGAGTCGATGTGGGCGAATGTGGTCGCTGGGGCGGGGTCGGTGTAGTCGTCAGCTGGGACATAAATTGCCTGAAAAGAAGTAATTGAACCCTTTTTGGTTGAGGTAATTCTTTCTTGAAGTGCGCCCATCTCAGACGCGAGATTGGGTTGGTAACCCACAGCTGAAGGAATCCGACCTAGTAATGCCGAGACTTCGGCTCCTGCCTGGCTAAAGCGAAAGATATTGTCCAAGAAAAAAAGTACATCTTCGCCCTTGTCATCGCGGAAGTACTCAGCCATAGTTAGAGCAGTCAGTGCGACGCGCAAACGAGATCCGGGCGGTTCGTTCATTTGACCAAAGCACATTACAGTACTCTTCAACACCCCAGAATCTTTCATTTCGTGGTAAAGATCGTTACCCTCTCTGGTACGCTCACCCACTCCGGCGAAAACAGAGTGACCTTTGTGTTCTTCGGCAATATTTCTAATTAATTCTTGAATAATCACAGTCTTGCCCACACCGGCTCCACCGAAAGCCCCGACCTTACCTCCCCGAGCAAATGGGCAAATCAGATCAATTACCTTGATCCCAGTTTCAAGCATTATCGCTTTGGTTTCTTGATCTTCAAGCTCTGGCGCGCTTTTATGAATTGGTGAAGTCTTGGTGACCTTGATGGGTTTTTCTTCATCGATGGTCTCGCCTACTACGTTGAACAATCGTCCCAGAGTTGCTTCACCCACGGGCACGCTGATTGGAGCGCCAGTGTCGTCTACCTCCATACCGCGTTGTAAGCCATCAGTGGTGCCAAGAGCAATACAACGGACCTCAAATGGTGATAGCTGTTGTTCTACCTCTAGATAGAGAGTGGTCCCATCTGCTGCTTTGAGAGTCAGAGCACTGAGAATTGCCGGCAACTGTTCTTCGAATTTCACATCCACCACGGGACCGATGATCTGAGTGATTCTGCCTTTATTTTGTTTTGTCATATTTTCCTTCCGTATATTTTTTGAACTGTCACAATTAATTGGTTAATGATAAGGTCGCAGTTGTGATATCTAGCAGCTCGTTAGTGATGCTGGCTTGTCGTTGTTTGTTGAAAATTAGTTTCAGTTCGTCAATTAGCTCGTCTGCGTTTTCGCTGGCATTTTTCATAGTTACCATTCGAGCTGAGTGCTCGCTGGCTTTGGCCTCCAAAAAAGCTTGATAAACAGTGTTTTCGACGTAATAAGGCAACAGATTGTTGAAAATCGCTTGTGGTGATGGCTCAAACAGGTACTCTGTTTTTTTTGGTTCCGCCAGTTCTTCGGCTGTTTTGGTTGAGCTGACTTGAGCAATGGGCAATAATTGAGTGTGAAATGGCTTTTGAATTAAAGTGTTGACAAAGTCCATGTAAAATATCTCAACTTCGTGCGCTCGGTTTTCAAGAAATTCTTTGGAAATCAAAGTAACAATAGGTTGAACATCATTAATTGAAATAGTGTCAGGCAGATCGTTAAATTGGGCGAAAATTGGTAGGCCGTAGAATTGGCAAAAAAGCATCGCTTTTTTGCCCACTGTGACTAGTTCGCTTTTAGGATGAGCTTTGAGCCAAGCAGTTAGCTCTTTGAACAGTGTTTGATTGAGACTACCGCACAGTCCGCGATCGGTGGCAATCACCAATGCCAGTGATCGATCTGAGCTGCCTTTTTTCAACAATGGATGAAGTGCTTCGTCAACCATCGGTGCCAGAATTTGCAGGGATTGATTTAATGCTTTGGAATAGTTCCGCGAAAGTAAGGCTTGTTGCTGTGCCTTACGCATCTTGCTGGCCGAGACCATCTCCATAGCCTTGGTAATCTTGGCAATGTTGCCAGCGGTGTTGATACGTTGTTTGACTTCGCGGGTATTAGCCATTGGCTTCTTTCACTAACTGAAACTCAGGGTGGTTGGAGTTAAATTTTTCAATCGCGGTTTTCAGTTTGTTCTCAATACTTTCGGATAATTTTTGTTCTTGAGCGATTTCTTTGAGTAAATCTTGATGAGAGCTGTGTAAATATGCCAAGTATTGAGTTTCCCACAGCTGAATTTTTTGGATTTCAACTTGATCTAATAACCCATTGACCGCGGCGAAGATCACCCCAACTTGCTCCTCCATTTTCAAAGGTTTATCCCAGCCTTGTTTGAGAATTGAGTTGACGCGCATGCCTCGCTCTAATTGAGCCTTAGTTTTTTCGTCAAGATCACTGCTAAACTGGGAAAAGGCCTCGAGCTCGCGGTATTGCGCAAGGTCGAGCTTCATCGTGCCCGCTACTTGCTTGGTGGCTTTGCGTTGAGCGGAAGAGCCGACGCGCGAGACGGAAAGCCCCACATTAATCGCAGGTTTCATTCCTGAATTGAATAAATCGGTTTCCAAATAAATTTGGCCATCTGTGATTGAGATGACGTTAGTTGGGATAAAAGCAGAAACGTCATTAGCTTGGGTTTCAATAATTGGTAGGGCAGTGATCGAGCCACCACCATGCTTGGAGTTTAACCGACAGGCACGTTCTAGCAAGCGTGAGTGCAAGTAAAACACGTCTCCGGGATACGCTTCTCGACCTGAGGGTCGGCGCAAGAGTAACGAAATTTCACGATATGCTTGAGCGTGCTTGCTTAAATCGTCAAAAATGATTAGCACGTCTTTACCCTGCTCTAAAAAGTACTCGGCGATGGCTTGACCGGCGTAGGGAGCCAAAAATTGAGTTGAGGCTGGGTCTGAGGCGGTCGCCGCGACAATACAGGTGTAATCCATGGCGTGGCGCTCGGTCAAGACCTGCACAGTTTGGGCCAGTGCTGCCCGTTTTTGGCCAATACTGACATAAACGCACAGCAGATTTTGATCCGCTTGATTGAGAATCGTCCCCAGAGCAATGGCGGTTTTTCCCGTCGATCGATCGCCGATAATCAGTTCGCGTTGACCTCGACCTACTGGAATCATGGCATCAATTGCCTTGATTCCAGTTTGCACTGGCTCAGTCACTGATTGTCGAGCCATCACGCCAGGAGCAATTTTTTCTAGTGGCATGTATTTGGTGGGTTTGAGCTGGGGCTTGCCATCAATCACTTTGCCCAAAGGGTTAACAATCCGACCAATGATGGCATCGCTCGCACCGATTGATAAGATTTTTTTGGTGCGACGGACGGTTTGACCAGCAGTGACGTGCTGAGCGTTGCCCAACGCGACGATGCCCACAACGTCTTTTTTGAGGTTGAGGGCAAGCCCCAGTTCATTTTGACCAATGTCGATTAACTCACCGGACATGACTTGGTTTAGTCCATTGACCGTAATCACGCCATCTCCAAACTCAATTACAGTCCCGACTGATTCGGGCTCGGGTGTCAAATTAGATTGTTTGATCAGCTCCGACAATTGAGTTTGAAAATTTTGGTTTGATTTCATAGTATCTTCCCTTTACAGATTGTTCTTGATTTGTTGATGTAATTTGAGTAGTTTGGTTTTGATAGTGCCGTCATATTCTTGATCATTAATCCTGATACTTAATCCCGCAATCAAGCTGGGGTCAATTACTTCCTTGATTAGATACTCGCCACCAAATCTTTTTTCCAAGCCCTGTTCAAGCTTAGATTTTTGTTCGGCAGTTAATCGTGCCGCGGTGGCTACTTCTACTATCGGTATTTGGGTTTGAATCTTTTTCAGTTGCCCGGCGATAGTGAGATCGAATTCCTGTTCGCCAATTTGAATTTTGATTCCGCCCAAGTTAGTTGGGTCAACAGTTTCTTTGATCTCAAACTTATTTCCAAGTTTGGTAGTCAGCAACTGGCGTAGCACCCGAGTTTGATCGGCATCAAGTTTTGTGGCAGTAGAAACTTTGACTTGGGTCTTAGTTGATTTTTGCATGCAATTTTGGTTGTTATAATCTAGCCAATACCATATCTAGCTGTTCGTTGACTAAGTTTTTTTTGTCCGCTTCTGTAAGTTTTTTGTCGATTACTTTTTCACTGGCGGTGATGATTGAACTGACCAAGTCATCTTTCAAAGAAGCGATTTGTCTTTGTTTTTCTACCTGCCATTTTTGTTCTTCACTCTTGACAAATTTGGTCACCTCATCTTGAGCGGCAACTAACAGCTCTTGTTTCTTTTCTTTTACCTGAGCAGCAATTTGCTCTAGCTTCTTTGTTTCCTCTGACTCCAACCTTTTTTTGGTTTTGAGTTTTAGCTCCTCGATCGCGGCCTTCTCCTCGATTAGATCTTGGGCCGCTTTTTGCCCCTCTTCAATTCTTTTTGAACGTTCTTCAAAAACTTTGAGAATAGGTTTGTACAATAAGTAGCTTAACAGACCCAAGATAACAGAAAAATTAATTATCTGGAAAATAATCTGTAGTGGCTGAATTTCCATAGTGACTCCTTTACGATTTAATTAATCTTGCGGGGCAGCAACTCAACTCTGATTCTGTTTTACACGAACTTCAAGATTAAAGCCACAACTAAGAGATAAATCGCGATTGCTTCAGCAAAAGCGATGCTCAAGATCATGGCTGTTTGAATTTTGCTGGTAGCCTCTGGGTTGCGACCGATGGCGCTAAGACCGCTTGAACCAATCATACCGATAGCAATAGCTGGTCCGACTGCGCCCAAACCCATCAGTAAACCAATGGCGAGATCTGTGTTCATAGTTTTTCTTTCTTTTATACTAATAATACTTTTTACTTTAATATTATTTATCTTAATGCGATTTAGCCGTAGCCATGTTATAAAAAACCAAACTTAGCATGGTGAATACTAGAGCCTGAATAAACCCAACGAAAATCTCCAAACCATAAAATGGCACCGGCACCAGAACCTTAGTTAAGTAAGCGATCACAACGATTAAAACCTCGCCGGCAAAAATGTTACCAAAAAGCCGGAAGGCAAAAGAAATAATTCTAGCGAACTCAGAGATTGTTTCCAGAACCCCCACATAAAAGTTGATGGGATTCGAGAAGTTGATAAACTTTTGAAAGTAGCTAAAACTTAAGTACTTAAAGCCAAAGTATTGGATTAAAAAAACTGAGATCAATGATAAGGCAAAAGTGGTATTGAGATCAGCGGTGCCTGGACGAAAATACGGAACAAACACCGAGCGAGTGGATGAGGCCTCTGTCGCTGTTTCTTCATGACCTTCCTCAGTTGCAGCGAGAGCTGGTTGAACCATCTCGGAAAAAGACGTTTCCTCGGACTCACCTGCTAATACTTCTTCGTGAGTTTCTTGCTGATGAGTGAAGCCAATTGTGCCTACTCCAGGTAACAATCCCAACCAGTTATTCAAGATAATAAACAGAAAAAAAGTTGATAAGGCAGGAAAAAAATGGCGACTTTTTTTCAAGTCGCCAGTGACTGAGTGCACGAGACCAAAAAGAGTCTCTACTAGCCACTCAGCGAAATTTTGAATGCCGGTAGGCCGAATTGATCTAGCGTTAAATCTCACTCTAACAATCAAGGCGAATACCAATAGCATCAGCGAAACTAGTACGCTCGTCAGCATCGAGTTGGTTATTGGTAACGAACCAATGTGAAACAGAGTTTCCGCATTGAGAGAGATGTGGATTCCAGACGACATAACTCGGCCAATTATACAATCAAGCAACAACACGTCAACACGCGAATTGTTCTCGTGTTGATAATTTTGTCACCGTTACTTTGTTAGTACTATTACAGCACTGTATTTTGCAGTTGTGTCTTCAGTGGAGTAACCTTCAGCATACTCAAGTTTGAGACCGGTGGCCTCTGATAGTGCTACCACTAAAGCCTGATCTTCTTCGGAACTTAGGACTAGTCCATCAGCTTCACTCTCATAGCTACCTTTGGCATTACCAGCAGTAGCTGATTTGACTCCCGCTTTGTCTAAAGCTTGCTTAATAGTACCTGCATAGCCCGCTTTGGTTGTGGCGTTAACGACAAAAATATCCAAGGTAGACAGATCAACTTCTGTCACTTCTGGAGTTGGAGTTGGCTGTGGTTCTTCAGCTTGGGTTGGAACTACCTCAACCTCTGGTTGGACGACTTGATCAACGGTTTCTTTGTTAGATAAAGACAACCATCCGAGGCCAACCCCCACTCCAATGGCTACCACCGCGACAAAAACTGAGAGAGTAATCAATAATAACTTGACTAGATTTCCTGCACCAGATTGGTTTTTAATGACTGGAGAAGTAGTATCTGGCATAAGCGTTCCTAAACTCTGGTTTTCTACTACAGCTGAATCAACTACTCCAGAGCTGCTGGCCTGCAGCTCGATTGTAGGTTCGGGTGTGAGTTCAGGAGTGGTTGAAACAACGGTGGCGGGAGTTACTTCGGGTTCGGGAGAAGCAACTTGGGGTTTAGACTCATCAACAGATTTGAGTTCAATCTTTTTAGAATGTACGGTCATAACGTCTCCTGCCATGGTTTTATGAGTACTACGGTCAGCTATTTCAGAAGTTTCTACTTGATCGATGCTTTCTTCTTCAACTTCAGCTTCGTCGATTTTTGTTTGAGGAGGGTGGCTGACAAGCTCGCGATCTTGATCGCTCGCTTGCCCCGGGACAAACTTGGGAACGGGGTAATCAGCAATCGCCAGAGTTTTGGCAGTTGTCTCGATAATTTGTTTGAGATAGCCCGGCAGCTGGTCAGAGCTGGTCTGGTCATTTGCCAGCTGCTGAATGGGCAGTATCCCATTCAGCAGCTCTTTGAGTCTGCTTTCGGTGAGTGTGTCAGTTAGAAGGTAAAGCGTTTGCAAATTTGCTTCTACACCCTTGAGAGTTTTGATAGTTTCAGCAATTTTATCGGTGTCTTGAGCCGAGGCTTGGTTGGTTTGATCGACGCCAATGTAATGCAGCGCGCTGTACAGATGAGTGCCCACCTGGAGCACAGTGACGGATGGCTCGAGTGAAACAAGCGATTTAACTGTCCAACTCAAGGGAGAGACGGCAGAAATGGTGACTTTTGAATCGCTAGCGCCGACTCTGATCGGCGCCAACACTGTCTTTTCCATTGCTGACAGCTGCACTTTGGCTTGTTTCTTGAAAGTAGTCAAGACAGTAGTATCGATGTCATGAGTGGCGGTACTAAGGGAGATCTGGGGTAAAAGGGTATCTTGGAGGTACTCAGCAATTTTTTTATCATCTGTCTCTTTGACTGAGACAATGGTGTTGGTGAACAGATAATCAGGCAGGATCAGGTGATACTCACCTTCTTCTAGTTTGTCAAAAAGTTTGGTGACATTACTTGCCACAAATTGATTTTCATCAATAAACTCGCCGTTGATTTGGCGAAAGCTTTGAATTGTAAAGTCATGAGGTTTTTTGCCAGGCAATAACTCAGTTACCAATGACAAATCCGGAAAGATATACAGCAGTCTGACTGTGTTGAGCATCAGCTACATAGTATGATCAATAAACAAAACATTGGCAATAGGGAATTTTTGATCGCAATACTCTCGTTAATTTCTGCTTATTTTAATTTATTTCGACAAATGACTGTGAGAGCGTGGGCAGTAGCGCTCAATCTTTTTCTGCTGTCAGTAATTATCCTTGGATCTCTTAGAATTTCGCTAACATCACCATGGTTTAACTCTAGTCTGGCTGCCAGAACTTTTGCGCCAGCTAATAAATGAAAGTTTAATAAACCTATCGCCAATTTTGCGCGGCGAATGTCAAACTGACCAGTTTTTGGATCATAAAACTGATCTTCTCGGTATTGATTGCCATAACCCGCGATGGTTAGTGTCAAGGGTAATAGTTTGATCAAAGCGCGTCCGTGACCATCTACCCATCCCAAACAACCATGAATTGATAAAAAATTTGCTGCAATGACTGCGTATGCTTCAAAGACCTGTGATAAATCATAAACTGGCCTGCCCTCGTGCCTTCGTCTAAGATCATTGAGAATTTGGCAAATTGATTCAAGACGTCGTTGAATTTCGCTAGGTTCTAATTTAGGCTCAATAAGCGTGCCATCTGGTAAACGAAACGGAGTTGTTTCAAGGGTAAAGTTTTTTTGTTGGTGTATGGGATGTTCGGCAGGAAACCCTTCTCTGAGGTATTGGAAAAGAAGAGTTAAATCTACACTTTCATAATTTTCTAGTTGTTGATCTGCTGAGTAGATAAATTTTTCTAGCACAAGTTGAGAAAAAAATGTAAAGTAATAAATCGGAATAACCGATAAATCTGAATTCCAAGATTATTATAAAGGTATGAAATTGATACGTAAATATTAGTTTGATACAATGGCTAATAGATGTTATTAACTGCTTGTTTTTAAATATGTTTATTATTTTTTTAAAGAAAGGTTGTGGTTATGATTCAACCCAAAGAAAACAGCTTTAGGGTTCATGATGGAAATGAAGGATCTCAATCAATCCTGCCAAGACTTGCTTCTTTGTTCATAAGGGTATTTTCTAGACTTGACCCGCTTTCGGCAAAAACAGATGGTGGAACGACAGTCCCAGAAAGTGAGGGATCAAAAACGCAAAGAGAGATGGGTGAAGCCGCAGCCAGAAGTATTCAGGAATCCGGCCACAGGTAGTTAAATGGATACCATAAACCAGTATATCAAAAGGACTAAACTAGGATCAAATAAGTAAGTAAGTTGCTTTGAAAATAGTTTGGAGAAGGAGTAAAAGAGCTACTTTCTTCGATTTCTTAATTCTATAAACCTTGCTTGAGCTGCAAGTGCAACTCGTCTGGCCCCAGCTTCGTCTTCTGGGGTTACAACTCCGCGCCTATTTTCCCTGACACTTTGAAGTGATCTCTGGTAGGCCTCATCTCTAGCTTGTGAAGCAGTACCACCTCTAGCTGCCACTTCTTGCGCCACTTGTTCAGATATTGGTGAGCTTCTTTTAGCTCTTTCTATTCGAGCCCTTTCTTCGTCCTTAAGAGTTTTGGATGAAGGTGAACCTGCGCGGACTTCAAGGTTTGTCTCATATACTACGGCCGGTGGTTCATATGGTTTTTTAAAACTTTCAAGACTATTCATAATGAAAATATATTATATAGAAGAATTATACAACTCATGCTTTTTAATGTGAGCCCGCTGGGACTCGAACCCAGGACGCACAGCTTAAAAGGCTGTCGCTCTAACCGACTGAGCTACGGGCCCGTAGCAAAGATGTTTTGAACTGAGAGATTATATAACAAAAGTTGCGAAGTGGTAGATTAGCTTGGCGAGGTTAGTGAGTGACTGATGTTCGAATTGGGTAAATTTTTTTCGATTAGCCTTTTGAATTTGTTTCGATTGAGCAAGAAAGAGGTTAACGAGAAATAAATTGAAACAATTTCAAGTACTAATAATCCGCTGATAATGTTTGAAAAGGGACCAAATATGACAAAATAAGCGACGAGTGCAGAAAAGGGATTAAGCAAGAACAAGGAAAATGCAGTAATGTATTCAAGGTATGAATATTTGGTTTGTTTTCCAAAATAATCATTTAAGTGTTCGACTTCCCAAATAGGAGTTTGCCATTTTTTTTGTATTAATTCAATCGGGAAAGAAAATTTGGTGCCAATTGAACTAAGGGAATTAATTGTATAACCGCCGCCATAAATTAGGTCATATTCGTTGGGTGAATGTTGCTCTCGAATTATGGCAATGATTTGGTGAGATTTGATTGAGACAATTGGCGTCCCGAATTCAGATATTTCTATTCCCGAATCGTTGATAAGCATTTTACGAAAAAACGCGGGCATTCCCTTTAATATGTAATAGCCTAACGCAAGAAAAATAGATGGGATCAGTTTAATAAATGACGGACTACCTGCGAGAGCATCAAGGGGGATGAAAGTGAACCAGGGTACGCTTAATAAAATTGCGAGTATTCCATATAGTAATGCGAAGGGTAAATTGTCTTTTGCGGTAGTTTTGTGATAGAAATCACTCTCCCAAATGACATTTTCTATTAAAGTATGTTTTCTGAACCGACTTATAATGAACTTAATCAGCGTACCGATATAGGTAGATGACAATAAGCGAATTAACATCGATTAAAATATTGTAGCAAGAAAAACAGGACCTTTGTTAGCAGTAGTCAAATGAATAACAATAGTTGAGTAATATGCCGGAATTACCCGAAGTTGAAACCATTGTACGAAGGCTGGCGCCAAGATTAGAAGGACGGGAAGTAGTAGGTGTGGAAGTGAGGTTGGCGAAAAGTTGGCAGGGAGAAGTGAAGGATGTAATCGGTGCGAGAATTGAGCAGGTGGGGCGGCGGGCGAAGATGATTGTGATCAGCCTCGCCCGCCGCCAAAGCCCGTCATCAGATAACATATATTTATTGATTCACCTGAAAATGACCGGTCAGCTGATTCACGTCGGCAAACAGAATGATCGACTGGGTGGCGGCCACCCAACTGCGGATTGGGTGGCCGACCTACCCAGCAAGCATACTAGAGTAATTATTAGTTTGAGCGATGGCTCGACGTTATTTTTCAACGATCAACGGACTTTTGGTTGGATTAAGGTTGTGAACGAAACTCAATTGATGACAGAAACGAGCAAGTACGGACCTGACGTTAACGATCCAACCTTTGATTTAGACAATTTTGTTACTTCTTTCAAAAACAGGACGATGAGTATCAAGCAAGCGATCATGAGTAATCAACTCATGTCCGGGGTAGGTAACATCTATGCCTGTGACGGGCTTCACTTGGCAGGAGTCTCGCCTACTCTGCCAGCAGGCAAACTAACCAAAAGCCAGTACAACAAACTATATAAGGCTTTGCAGGAAGTAATTGGCTTGGGAATCAAACTGGGTGGCGCGACCATCAGCGATTATACCGATGTCGATGGCTTTGCCGGTCAGTATCAGACTGTCTGCCGCGTCTATGGTCGCGCCGATCAGCCTTGCGTGGTTTGTCAGACGAAAATTGTTCGGATCAAACAAGGTGGCCGGAGTACTTTTTACTGCCCCCAGTGTCAAAAATAGGTTCAATCAACAAGTGTTTTCCAGTAAGGTTTGGGCAAGTAGAGTTGCCCACATACTTTTTGGCAAAATTTCTTTTATATAAAATCATATATATGATTCTATATAAAGAAAAAAAGTTTGAAATTGAACAAGCTGGGCTCAAAAGAAAGATTACATAATGATTGAGTAAGTATATTATGATCACTCCAGTGTAATATTGTGTTGGTTGTCATGTCGGTGATATACTATGTTGTAGTAAGGTATGTATAATTAATTATTAGAGCATATGTCACTTATTACAGAATTAGAAAGAGATCCGTTTACTCCTCCCTCTGAAACTATGGTTCGTACTTGGATTGTCCAAATGTTGGGTGGAATTGAGAGATTGTTAGAAGGGCTTGACGTGCAGTCTTACACTGCAAGTTATGACGAAAATCTTGCTTTGGCAGGTAGCTTATATGAAGCTTTGCGGGCATTAGGATTTGATATAAATACTTTGCCAAGAATTGGAGTACCAGTCGATCTTAATGGCATCATAGGGCTTTCCAAAAGTAGACCTGCAAAAAAAGATTAAATATTTACCCGAACTGTTTTAAAGTGCTCACGCTTTTTTCTAAAGACTGTTTTTCTTCCCAGTTGAGTTTGGGTCTGAGAACCGTTTCGACTCCGCGACGACCAATGATGCACGGTACGGATAAGGCAACACCGCTGTAGCCGTAGAAATCATGGAGAGGTATTGAGACGGGCAAAACTGTTTTAGCGTTGCCGAGAACTGCTTTGACCAAGCTGGTCACTACTGCGGCGATGCCGTAGTAAGTGGCACCCTTGGACTCGATGATTTTATACGCAGCATCACGCGCCTTCTGGAATGCTTCTTGAGCTTTTGTCTCACTAAAATTGGGAAACTCAGTCAGGGGTTGAGAGCCGACGGTGGCGCTGGAGAGTACTGGGAAAGAGCTGTCACCGTGCTCGCCCAGGACATAAGCGTGGATGCTGCGCGGATTGACATTTAGAAACTCTGACAGATGGAAGCGGAATCGCGCAGTGTCGAGCACAGTACCCGAACCAAAGATCTGACCTTTGGGAAAGCCGGCGGTCCGGTATGCCCGATATGTCAATACGTCGACAGGATTAGAAACGATCAAAATAGTTGCGTTAGGAGCATGTTTAGCCAATTGGTTAATGGTGTACTCAATAATCTCAATATTTTTTTGGGCTAACTCCAGGCGAGTCTCACCGGGTTTTTGGGCGGCACCAGCGGTGATGATGATCATGTCTGAGTCAGCTAAATCAGTGTAATTATCACTGACTGAGATCGTCACAGGATGTAAAAAACTGACGCCATGCTCGAGATCTAGTTTTTCGCCAATTAATTTAGCCTTGTCGCGACCGAATAGCACTAGCTCGTTAACCACGCCGGTGTGAAGAATCGAGAATGCAGTGGTCATGCCGACACGACCACAGCCAATCACAGCAACTTTATTTGATTCGATGGATTTTTTGGGCATAAAGTAATACTACTATAATAGGCTGACTGGTGGAAGAGTTACGAATGAGCTAAGGTAAAGTTTCAAG
Organism: uncultured Pseudomonadales bacterium; assembly: GCA_964653045.1. Classification (GTDB taxonomy): domain Bacteria; phylum Patescibacteriota; class Microgenomatia; order UBA1400; family PJMF01; genus DAOOPX01. Next base: position 17,243 of record CAZZBW010000013.1, read on the forward strand.
GACCGTTTTGACGATGTTGTCCGCAGTAAGACCGTGTTTTTGCTGGAGCTCTTCAAGCGAGCCAGTTTCGCCGAATTTATCATTGACGGCAATGATTTTAAAAGGAGTAGTGCGGCGGGCGGTTTGGGCGATTTGTTCGGCAATTGCCGAGCCCAAACCGCCCGCCAGCTGATGATCCTCCACACTCACTACCGCTTTAGTTTGTGTGAATGCGTCTAGGATTGCGACCTTATCCAATGGTTTGATGGTGTGTAGGTTTAAGACACGCGCTTGGATATTTTTTTCTGCCAACATTTTCGTTGCTTCAAGAGTTTGGATTAGCATTGAGCCGGTAGAAATAAGTGTTACATCGTCTCCCTGACTAAGTAATTGAGCTTTGCCCAGGACAAACGATCCTGGATCTGAGGGAGAAACTGTGAGCACTTCTGTTCGAGCCATGCGGAAATAGATTGGTCCAGGGTGAGTTAATGTTACCTGAGCTGTTTGTAACGCTTGATTTGCATCTGCTGGAGAAATTATTGACATGTTGGGTAGAACCCGCATTAGCGCGATGTCTTCAAGCATCTGGTGAGTGGCACCATTATGGGTGGTGTCAAACCCAGGAAGACCACCAACAATCCTGACTGGCAAATTTGAATAGCAAATATTGCGGATCATTAACCAATTTATGCCAGGGCTAAAGATAGCGAAGCTGTAAATGTATGGCAATTTGCCTGCCAAAGCCAGGCCGGCGGCCACGCCGGCCAAGTTTTGTTCTGCCACACCGAGGTCGACAAATTGCTTTGGGAGCTGTTTTTTAAACTCAGTTAGCCTGAGTGAGTCAGTTAAATCAGCGGATAGCACCACTATTCGCTGATCTTTTTGTGCAATTTTCAATAATTCGTCGTTAAAGCCGGTTAGAGCATTACTCATGATTAAGTTCCGTTATTGCTTGATGATACTCAATGTCGCTTGGAGCTTTGCCGTGCCAGTAGGGATTGTTTTCCATGAAGCTCACACCCTTTCCTGGTGTGGTGTGAGCAATAATTGCGGTAGGCTCAGTTTGGTTTTTGGCATTACTCAACGATTGATAAATTTGAGTGTAATCATGACCATTAATCTCAGCCACGCTCCAACCGAAGCTAGCTAGTTTGTGCTTGAGTGGGTCAATGGGCATAATGGCAGAAGTAAAGCCACCAATTTGAATGTTGTTGTTATCAATAATCGCAGTCAGGCTCGAAAGCTGGTTTTTGGCAGCAAACATATAGGCTTCCCACGTCTGTCCCTCTTGATGCTCAGCGTCGCTGAGGAAAGCAAAAACATGAGAAGTTTGCTGGTTCATTTTTAAACCAAGTGCCAGGCCAGTAGCCTGGCTCAATCCTTGTCCCAATGGTCCAGAAGTGTTTTCAATTCCTGGAAGGCTGCCTAGGTGAGGATGTCCCTGCAAGCGGGAGCCAAAAACACGAAAAGTATGGAGTTCATCCACCGGAAAATATTCGGCTTGAGCAAGAGTGGCGTATAAAACTGGGCAAATGTGACCGTTGGAGAGAATCACTCGATCTCTATCTGGCCAATCTGGTTGATTCGGTCGGTGATTGAGTAGATCAGAAAAATAGAGCGTGGTAAATATATCGGTCATCCCCAGTGAGCCGGCGGGGTGTCCCCCGCCGGCGGCATAAACCATCTCAAGAATAAATCGACGAGTTTGTTGGGCAATTTTGGCTAATTTTACTTTGGCGGCAGGATTTAGCACAGTAAATTAATGATAGCACGAAAGCGTATTGTCACCCTGAGCCCGTCGAATGGGTGATGGTATGAGACAATATCAAGTGTGCTGAAGCTATCGAACATTGACCAAATTATCATTGAAAAATCAGGAATCATGTTAGTTGACAAACCTGTGGGTCCGACTAGTCATGATCTAGTCGATTGGTTGCGCCGCGTCAGCGACGTGCGGCGGGTGGGCCACACCGGCACGCTTGACCCATTAGCCTCAGGACTGATGATCATGCTGGTGGGCAGAGAGTACACCAAACTCCAAGACCAGTTTCTGAAAAAGGATAAAACCTATTTAGTCACAGCCCAGTTGGGTATCACCAGCGATAGTTATGACATTACTGGTACCGTTATGACACAAAACGACAATTGGCAAAAATTGAAGAAAGAAAATTTTGAAAACGTTGCTAATCAATTTGTGGGCCAGATTGAGCAAACTGTGCCGATTTACTCAGCAGTGAAAATTAAGGGAGAGAAGTTGTACGATTTGGCTCGGCGCGGGCAGGCCGATCAAGTCGGTCTGCCCGCGCGTTCAGTCACCATCTACTCGCTCAATATATTAGATTTTTCTCTACCTTATTTCACTCTAGAAGTTAGCTGCTCCAGCGGTACTTACGTTCGCTCTCTGATTCACGACATTGGTCAAGCTCTTGGTGTGGGAGCAGTGGTGACCGCATTAAGACGGGTGCAGATTGGTGAATACTCAATTGATCAAACTGAAGTTTGTCCGTTTTTCAAAAAGAGAATATTCGCAGGACAAGCTAAAATTGAAAGTGCTTAATTTGCGTGATTAACCCAGATTTAACTTCTTCCCAACTGATTGGTTTTATCATTCTTGGCATTGGTTGATCTTCAGCATCTGCAAAGTAAGCTAAAGATTTTAAGATATGAGTTTGATCATAATTTGTGTCAGTATATTTTTTCGATACTAGTTCGAACAGTTCGGTCAGAGAGAAATGCTGTAATAGAAAATAAAGATCAATAAAATCCTTTTTGTTGCCACGAGCAGCGACAGTTTGCATTTTAGTGCAGGCAATATCAGCAACTGAACTGAGGCTGATGTTGTTCCAACTCTCATTTGTTTTCAGCAATGGGTATGGATAGTGCAGAAATTGAAGTTTTACGCCATTCAAGTATGAGTTAAGTGTGCCTGGAGCTAATTGAGTGTTTTGGAGTGAACCAAGAGCTAATAATTCTTGTTCTAATTTTGAAGGAGCAAAAACTTGCGCACAAAAAAAATCCAAATCTTCAGACTGGCGGTGACCGATCTGTAAGGCAAGAGCAGTGCCTCCTGAAAGGTAGAACTCTCTCAGAAAACTGGGGTTTTTTTGAGTTAAAAGCTCAGTTAATTTAGTAGTGTTCACAGGTAGGGTTTGAGGAAAGATGGGTTCGTTCATGATAGATAATTATGCCAAAAATTAGCTGAAAGCTGGCTAAGTTTCAGACTAGGTAATATTTGTGCCAACTCTTTTTTGTCTGCGCGGTTGAGTAACCACTCAACCGCACACCGATCGCCTTTGTCCAGTATTGTTTGAATGATATATTTGCGGTGTTTTTCCCAAGATAAATCATCCAAATCATCGCCCCAGAAATACTTGGTTACTTGAGGTGGAATTTGGTCGTTCATCAAAAGTAATTATACTCGAAAATGAGTCACTTTGCTATAGCTCGGGTGATATAATTAACCTATGAATCCAGAAGAAGCTCGCAGAACAATTTCGGTAGTAGCTTGGGTGAGAGACACGCGCAAAGAAGCCAGCTCAGTTCAGTCTCAGTCAGGCTCAACCCAACTCAAAGATTGCACTTATCAGAATGGAACTATCAAGTACTATGATCAGTCTGCTGGGCGGTTAGTATATGCGGAGGGTTTGTCCAACTCGCGCTGTTATATTGATTTTGGACCTTACACCAGTAAGTTAGCTGTCAGTTTTTCAGGTTCGTCTGGAGTGGGAGAAGATTTGCTCAATGGCAATAAGTACAATTTTGTGGTGCAAGGAAGTAGTAAAACTGTTTTAACAGATTCGTCAGATGGTTCAGAGTATGTATATGAAGTGAGATAATTCGTTTTTATGCAACCTCATACTGGCGCTGCCATCACTTTAATCACTCACATTTGGCCCAATGTTTGTGTTCCGCTTGATCAATTTAAACATCGCCAATTTGAGATTCAAACTCAATATCATCATCGCTCAAAAATTCATTCGGTATATATTGAGAATACCAATCCTAGGGAACAGGAAATTGTAATCCGGATCGGAAAGGATTGGCCTTGTCACTTGAAAATGCGTTTAAACCCCACCCGAGATGAAGTCAAAGTAACAGAGCACTCTCATGGCTCAACGCAGGAGGAGTTTCGCTTATTCCTGCCACGAAGGTTGGAAGGAGAGTATCGATCAGAACCAATCAGAGGGTTCTCTACTCGCCACATCATTTCTGGGGATGTGATTGATTCTGAGCGAACGCAGGTGCGCTTTGCCGATGTGTTTGAAGGAGATGAAGAAGACCCGAGACGCAAATACAATTATCAATACGAGTGCAAAATTATTGCGAGGTATTAGTTTTTCTGTAACTTGATTTTTAAGTAATGCTGACGTTGGGTTTCTGGTAGCTTTTCAATCGCGTAACGGAGCATCGTCCTGGGCATTACTTGAGCGTTTTGATCGAGGAACCCGATCAAAACGCTCAAGTCTTTCTTCCCTACTTCGCGTAACATCCACCCCACCGCTTTGTGCATTAAGTCTTGCTTATCGTTAAGTAATATTTTGGCCAATCGTAATATTTCATCAAACTGTCCAGCCTTAATTAACGGAAAAGTAGCTAACACAGCAATCCGACGTCTCCATAAATTTTGAGAAACAACTAATTGATCCAGTACCTTTCGTTTATCAGGATTATCCAATAGATGCGCGCCCACGATCTTGGGCGCGCTCAAATCCACCAGGTCCCAGTTATTAATCCATTCAGCATGATTTAAATAAAACTGATAGTAAGTGTGCTTATCATTTTCTCTTAATTTGGGATATTGATAAGTCATGATGATCAGTGCAGTTAGCCTAACCTCGTGCAGTGGATTACCCAGTAATTTCTCAATGTCTGCCAATGAACAATCACGGTAGTATTGTTTGGCAATCGCTCGAACAACTGGGACAGTGATGCCCAAAAACCTATCTCCTTCTCCGTATTGGCCTTTACCGGTTTTAAAGAATCGGGAAAAGTGGTCTGCTCTTATTTCGTTACCCTGGCGTTTTAAAACTTGAAAAATTGTTGTTGAAAGAGTGAGTTTATTCATAAGTAATTACAAAGTATTATCCAATTATAAACAACTAAGAATTGGTTTTTGTTGCTAGTTTAAATAAACGCCCACAATAATTGCCCAATCCATTTGATTTTGTTTGAAGTGAGTGTATAATTCTTTAGCTAAGTGTAGCTTTTGTCTCTGCCCAGAGTAAACATCTTTAATAAAGAAAGGGTTTTCACCAATGAAACGTAGCACCGCGCGGTTGTTGCTCAAACTTTATAGTTTTGCCAACGCCCTGCTGCTGACGTTTCAACCCTTTTTCCTTGTACCCGTGGTGCTGTTGGCGCCGGCGACTGTTCAAGCAGAAACGCCGATCGCTCAGGAAAACGTTGATCTCCAGTTTGACGCCGGCGCCCACGAATTTGACCTAAAAGTCAAAACCGATTCTCCCCTTTCTTATACTATTACATATGCTGATGAGGTCGCCGATCCAGTGGTGGAACAAGCTAGTACCGGTGAGCTAAGTGAGATTGAACCAGGTTTGTTTGGCGCAACAGTTTATGCCGGGACTTGTTCAGGTGATGTTTGTACGCCAGTCAAAGTTACTCGTGGCTCGCTCCAAGTTGGCTCTGCTTTTCAAAACACTTTTAAACTGGTGGAAGGCAAAGTTGAGTTCGACTACTTTACATTAAACACTGCTGAACTCAGTGATCCTAGCGCCCAAGAGTGTGTCAATCTATCTGAGTACGGCTTGACGGCCAGTGATACTCAATGGGAAATAACTGCTGAGCAAGACATTGCCGAGACCAAAGAAGCCGTCAAGCCCGGTGTTTCCTACAACTTCCCCCTTGACCCCGCAGTCAGCATCTCGTTTAGTTGTCTCCCTGCAGATCCGGCGCTGCGCGCCCCAATCATGATTCAGCGCGTGCCCATCAGTGAACTAGCTCTCCCCGACTCGATCCAAACCAGCGCCGAGTACGCCTACGACGTGACGACTGAGATGGATAATGGCACATTCAAATATGAGCTTACATTGCCTAAGCCTGAGGGTGTGGAGGCTGAAGTTTTGTATATTGATAAAACTATCGAGGAAGCAACTGAGTTGTTAACCGAAGAGGAAGTAGTAGAGATTGACCAATCCGAGATCATTCAAGAAGATCGTTTAGTTAAGTTGGAGTCTGTTGATCACATGACAATATTCATGACAGTTGATTCTACTCAAGCGCAAAACTTGAGTTCTAACTCTTTTAGTCCGAGCTCAGGCTGTATTCTGAATGTTACAGATCTATATGATGATCTAAACTGCACTGCAAATGACATAGAACTAGCTGGTCCAAAAGCAACAATTATTGATGGGTGTAACTATCCTGGAGATAACGCCAGCTTTGATCTCTATGTGGATATCAACAACAATGCTCAATATCGATATGACATTGGGGTTTGGATTTCAACTGATGGTGACCCAAATCATGATGGTTCTTATTCTGGAAGTTGTGCAGTTGCAAACCTTTCCATTCCACCAGCTTGGGAATTAGAGAATATTCCGCAAGACGTTTGCGGTGATGTCAGTGCTACAACTGACACACCTGACTTATCTAATGTATATATCGGTCAATTAACTTTGCCTTGTAGTGACATTGATGCAAATGGTCAATTAGATGTGCCAATCGTTACTTCATGGAGTAACTCAAAAACCAAGAATGCAGCTGAATCTTGTGTTGGGCCAATAGATACAATTCCAGAAACAAAATCGAAGTGTAAAACTAAATTAGATTTTAATATTCCTGTTCCAGTTCCGGGTCAGTTAGTGGTAAAAAAAGAAACAGCTCCAAATTTATCTCTTCAGCCTTTTTCTTTTAACATTAGTGGCTCAGTTGCTGGCAATTTTAATGGATCTGAGGATTTTGAATTAAAAGATGGTGAACAATGGGATAGCGGAACGGCATTATCTGGTGGTCTTTTGGCTGGAGTTTACTCTATCACTGAGAGCATGATAGATGGTTGGAGTTTAGACACAGTCAGCTGTATTTCAAAAAACGGGTCAAGTGAGGTTGCTGACATTCTTGGTGGAAAAACTGTCACATTAGCACCTGCAGACGTTGTCACATGTACTTTTAATAATAAGCAACAAACTGGAAATATTACTGTCGATAAGGTTACTAATCCCTCCGGAGAAAAACAAAGTTTTAATTTCAACACCACTGGTGTCGGCTACACAGGTTTTAGTTTAACTGACAGTTCAAACCCAAACGATCAGGTACTATTAGCTGGAAATTACACAGTCTTTGAAGAAGTCGTAAGTGGTTGGGATAGCTTCTCTTTTTGCACTAGCTCAATTGGCGATACTGAAGCAGTAGATGATTTAAAGCTGGATCCAGGTGAAACGATTAATTGTACTTTTACTAATTATAAACTTGATATTAACGTCATTAAAACTGCCAACCCCAACTCTGTTCCAGAGACAGGCCAGAACGTTGAATTTACTGTAAAAGTTGAAAACCCTAGTGCAGTTTCAATTGATCTAGATTCACTTAGTGATGATAAATTTGGAAATTTGGATGGAGAGGGAACTTGTAGTGTTCCTCAATCTATCGCTACTCTAGAATCATACGAATGTAAGTTTACAAAGTATCTTGAAGGTCAGGCCGGTCAGACTCATGTAAATACTGTTACGGCTTCAGCTGAAGGTATAAACGCTACAGATGACGAAACTGTCACCTTCACTGATGTGGCTCCCGATATCTCAGTCACCA